>NZ_JAMYLZ010000020.1:0-104908 GCF_040318315.1 Mesorhizobium sp. M1227 | reverse complement strand
GCTCAGTCTAACGTCTCGATTGGTCATGGCACTTCCCCTTCCACGGGAATCGGTGATCGCAACGTCACCACCGTGCCATGGCCGCTCGCCCCTCAGAGCAAGCCCCGTTCTCTCTCCAAAACTTTTTGCAGAACCTTCAGCACACTATCAGCCGATGAACACCTATTCGGAAACAAGCGGTGGAAGCGGCGTTGCGGAAAGAGGAGGTTTCCAGCGAGTGGCGAGAACGGTGCGATAAAGAGTTTCGCTCTACCTTCTATGGCTTCCGCTCGACCAGCATGTAGCCGATCCCACGAACTGTCTGAATGCTGGCCGATGCATCCGGCCCGAGCTTCGCACGCAGATAGCGAATGTATACGTCCACGATCTTCGTCCCGGGTTCGAAGCTGTATGACCAGACATTGTTGAGGATGCGCTCGCGGCTAACCACTTTCCCCGCGTTGAGCATGAGAAAATGCAGAAGGTCGAATTCACGTCGGGTAAGGCTGATTTCCCGGTCGCCGTCCGCAAAACGACGAGCGCTCGTGTCGAGATTGAGGCGGCTCACTCGAAGCAATTGTCGATCCACTGCACCCTGACGGCGTCGGCGCAGCGCGTCAATCCTGGCCACCAGTTCATCAAACGCAAACGGTTTCGTCAGGTAATCGTCGGCACCGCCCTTGAGCCCATCTACGCGATCCTGAATTGTCTCCTTCGCGGTCAGCATCAGGATGAGAACCGGCCACTGCTCCAATCGCACGATCCGGCACAGCTCAAGGCCGTCCAGGTAGGGAAGCAGACGGTCCAGGATCACGAGATCGAATGGATCCGTACGAATAATGGCTAGTCCCTCGCGACCGTCCTCCGCGACACTCACGTGGAAGCCTTCGGCCTCCAACCCCCGGCGGAGAAAGTCGGAGACACGCCGGTCGTCTTCAACGATCAGGATTCGAATCATGGGTGCGATGTACCAGCGGCAGTCTGATTCTGAGGAGGGTTCCCGAAGGCTCAATTCCTTCAAGGCCGATTGTGCCATTGTGCCCGTCTATAATCTCCTTGGCGATCGCGAGGCCAACACCAAGGCCGTCGGCTGCGGACCTCCCGCCGACACGCCCGCGATAATATCGGTCAAACACGAACGGGAGATCGTTGGCATCGATCCCTGAACCGTTGTCGCGGATGGCGATCTCAAGCATTCCATGACGCTCAGCCATCTCGACTGCTATTGTCTGATACGGCTTTGAGTACTTTATGGCGTTGTCGAAGCCGATCAGCAGCGCTTGCTTTAGGCGCTGGGCGTCACCCCGAATGAGGCAATGGTCTGGGTTGAGCGACAGGTCAACGGATATCTGCTTGGGACCTGCGAGTACGGAAGCCTCCTGAACGGCCGCCTTCACAACCTCACCGGTATCGATGTTGCGCAAGGAGAACCTGAAATTTTCAGCTTCGGAGCGGGCGAATGCCAGAAGGTCCCCCAGGTTGCGAGCCATATCTTCAGCGCAATTGCGGATTCGGCTCAGAGCTTCGCGGTAAGATCGAACACGCGGTTGGCCGCGGAGGGCAACGTCGGCCTCTCCGCGGAGAATCGTCAACGGCGTGCGGAGTTCGTGGCTTGCCTCCGCAAAAAATTGTGTGCGTCGGCTATCGATCGCTCTCAGTTGCTCATTGGCTTTCCGCAGTTCACGGGTGCGCAACTGAACCTCCGCCTCCAAGCGGTCCTGTACCGAAATCAGAGCAGCACGTTCGATCTCGAGAGCCTCGGCCATGCTGTTGAAACTTCGCGAGAGGGAAGCGAACTCGTCGCGTCCGGTCGCGGAAACGCGATGGTCGAGCTTGCCTGCAGCGATGGCTTTGGCGCTTTCGTTCAGTTCACGCACAGGTGTGGCGATTGATCGTCGCAGGACCAGGCCGAACCCCAGACTGCCCAGCATGAGCAACGCAGCGAAGCCGCCGGTCAGCAGCAGCAGCCGCCATTGTGCGCCACGGACGCCGGCGAGTTCCTCTCCAACCTCCCTGCGCTCATCGTGCAAAGCGGCTTCAATCATTTCTTCAAGATCGTTCTCTAATCGGTGCTCCACATCGTTGCGGAAGGCGTCTACGATGCCCTTTGGATCCCCCTTTGTTCGCTGGCTGAACAGTCGCTGGGCGGTCCGATCGATCGCCTCAAACAGCGCCTTGACGCGACCGACGAATCTGAGTTCGGCCTCCTCCTGGCGTCTATCGCTCCAATATCCGAGAGCACCGAGTTCCTCGCGAGTGGCGCCCTCCAGCTTGTAGAATCCGGATTTCACTGCTTCTCGCGCCGCTTCGAAATCCGGCATTTGCTCGGGCCCAAGCAGCAAGACTTCAGCGAGTTGCTCGGTGTAATTGTTGGCTTGCCCATTGAGTTCGGCGAGCGCCTCGAACCGCCCGTGGACGCTGTCGATTCGGCGGACGAATTCCTCTGTCAGCTGGAGTGTTGCGAATGCCAGTCCTGAAATCAGTCCGACAAGGGCGAGAATGACGATTTGAAATAGGAAGATGCGGCCTCGAACGGTCATGCGGTAATCCTGCCGGCGATCGGATAATGCCTCTCACCAAATTCTAACCGGAGCCCTCGCAAGCGTCTAATCGGAACCTCCTAAGTTCGAGCGGAGGGTGTGCGACGCCCTCATCGCCACGTTGGCGACGAACTAGACGAGGTTTCGGTTGGCACAAGTAGATTTTCGGACCGACAGTGACGCCACCCTTCGGGAAAGGACACCGCCGGTGCTCTGGCCGATATGGCGAGCCGCACTGATCGGAACCTGTGTATCCCTGTGTGTGGCCATCATTGAATTCGGCCTCTCCGCGCTCCCGTCCGACGCCCGGCGCGCGCTCGAGATCCTGCTTGTCGCGATCATCGGGTGGACCCTGACGCCGTTCGACGACACCTTCGTTGCGATCGCCGCCGGGCTGGCAATGGCGCTGCTGGTCAACCGTGATCCAGGCGCGCTGTTTCATGCGCTCGGCGATGAGTTGATCTGGCTATTGCTTGCCTCCTTCATGTTGGCGGCCACCTTCAAGGCGAGTGGGGTCGCAGATCGCGTTCTCGGCCTCGTGACGGGGCGCATGCGATCGGTTCGCGCAATCGCCTATTCCTTGACGGCCGTCATGATCGCCACAGCCTTCGTCATTCCGTCGACCTCAGGTCGCGCAGCTTTGATGATCCCCGCCTTTCAGGCGATCGCGGGACGCTGTGGAAGCGCCCGGTTGCGAAGGGCCTTCGCGCTGCTGTTCCCCACTGTTATCCTGCTCTCGGCCATTGCATCGCCCGTCGGCGCCGGTGCCCATCTGCTGGCGATCGAAATGGTCGGCCGCCTCTCGGGTGTGAAAGTAAGCTATCTGGAATGGATCGCTTTCGGCCTGCCGTTTGCGGCCGTAAGCACCTTCCTTTCGGTCGAATGCCTGCTCCGGCTTTTCCTGTCGCCGGTCGAACGGCGGATGACCCTTTTGCAGCCAACGACGGTGACTAGTGGCGGTGCCGGATTGGCACGGCAGCCGATACTCTGGATCGCCGGCGGGGTTGTCATCGCGTGGCTGACCGAACCTGTCCACGGACTTGATGCCACCGTTGTCGCTCTTGGCGGCGCTCTCTTGGCCACACTTCCTAGAGTAGGCTCCGTGGCGTTTGGCGATGCAATCAAGAGTGCGGAGTGGAAGCTGCTCTTGTTTCTGGCGGCGACGATCTGCTTGGCAGACGGCCTGACGGCATCAGGCCTCAATCGGTGGTTGATCGAGACGACTGTCGATCCGCTGCGCGGCACCGGCTTGGGCCCGTTGGCGCTTATCTCCTTATTAGCCTTGCTTGGGCTTTTCAGTCATCTCGTGATCCACAGTCGCACGGCGCGTGTCTCGGTGCTGCTGCCCCCGGCGCTGATGCTCGCATCGACAGCGCGGCTCGACCCTCTCCTGGCAATGTTTGTCCTCGTCTCGGCGACCGGCTTTTGCCAAACCCTCGCGATCTGCGCGAAACCGGTGGCGCTTTTCGCGGGGGTCGACGAGGAAGGCTACGGCCCGAAAGACCTCGCCTTGCTCAGCTCAATCCTGCTGCCGATGCAGTTCATCCTCATCGTCGTGTTCGCGGTCACCGTGTGGCCAGCCACCGGAGCCCTGCTCAACACGCTCCATCTGCAACTTGTTGGAGAGCCGTAGAATGTCGAAAAAGAAAGGATTGACGAAACGAAGACGGCTTCGAGTATTGGTCGCACCCTCCGGCTTTAAGGAGAGCCTCGGCGTTCGTGATGTCATCGCTGCATTGGCGCGCGGCGTTCGCAATGCCGTTCCGACAGCAAAGATCCTGGGCCTTCCAATGGTGGATGGCGGCGAGGATTTTACGCGGACCCTTGTTGAATTGTCTGATGGCGAGCTGCATTCCGTCACAGTGACGGGACCGGTGGGACAACCCGTGGCGGCCAATGTCGGTTTTCTCGGGCGAAGAAAGAAACGGACTGCAGTTCTGGAAATCGCGGCGGCTGCCGGGCTCCGGCTCGTCCCCACTGACATGCGTGACCCGACCCGCACTACAAGTTATGGGGTTGGTGAGTTGATTCGTTTTGCGCTCGATCTTGGCGCGGAAAGAATTCTGATCGGCTGCGGTGACTCGGGTGTCAACGATGCAGGAACCGGCATGGCCCAAGCATTAGGCGTGCGTCTGCTCGATGGCCGCGGCCGTCCCATTTCGGGGAGCGGCTCGGCCCTCTCATCGCTAGCTCGTGTCGATCTTTCCAGTCGTGATCATCGCCTTTCGAATGTTCGTGTCGACGTCGCGGTAAATCCCTACAACATGCTGCTCGGCGAGAGAGGCGTCGCTCGGGTGTTCGGCCCGCAAAAGGGTGCAACACCTGATCAGGTGGTTTTGCTCGAGCAGGGCATGGAAAATGTCGCTCACGTCGTTCGCCGCGACCTCGGCGTCGACGTGACGCCGCTTGTCGGCGGAGGAGCTTCCGGGGGACTCGGCGCCGGACTTCACGCCTTTGCTGGAGCCCGGCTGCATCCGCGCTTCGACCTGATCCTGCGGTATATGGATCTCGATCATCGGCTGTCAAACGCCGACATCGTCATGACAGCCGAGGGTGGCCTGGATGGTCAGACGAGCTTTGGAAAGATACCAGCCGAGATTGCCCGGCGCGCGAAACGTCACAATCTGCCCGTCATCGCCTTGGCCGGAACGATCGGAGCAGGTGCAGAGGCGACCCACGACATCGGCATCGATGCCTTCTTCAGCATTCTGTGCCGACCGTGTTCCCTCGAAGACGCGATCCGTGACGCCGACACGCTGCTGGCGAACGCTGCCGAGCAGGCATTCCGGCTGATGCGGGCGACGCGTGCTTTCAAGTTCAGATGACGGAGCGTGTCAGCCAATGGCCGCGATGTCGCCACGCTGCGGCCCTGACCGGCTCGAAGTCTATGTCGAGAACCGAATTTCGCGCTGCCCGGTGGGCGGGGAAGCCGAAGTCCAACCCAAACTTCACCCGATCGTGGTCCCCGCCTCCACCTTCCTCGCTTCCTTCATGTTAGGCAGGAGGACCGTCAGCAGCCCGAGCAGCGGCAAATACGAGCAGACCTGGAAGACGAAATCGATGCCCTTCATGTCGGCGACGACGCCAAGCACGGCGGCCGCGATGCCGCCCATGCCGAAGGCGAAGCCGAAAAAGATGCCGGCGATCATGCCGACCCGGCCGGGCACCAGTTCCTGCGCGAAGACGACGATGTTCGAGAAGGCCGAGGACAGGATCAGGCCGATCAGCACGGTGAGAACCATTGTCCACTCGAAATTGGCGTAGGGCAGGGCCAGGGTGAAGGGCAGCACGCCGACGATCGAGAACCAGATCATCGCCTTCTGTCCGTAGCGGTCGCCGAACGGGCCGCCGAGCAGGATGCCCAGGGCCGAGGCGCCGAGGAACAGGAACAGCATGACCTGCGACATCTGCACCGAAACGCCGAATTTATGGATGGCATAGAAGGTGTAGTAGCTGGACAGGCTGGCCATGTAGGCGTTCTTGGTCAATACCAGCAAGGTCAGCACCGCCAGCGCGCCCAGGACCTTGCGGCGCGGGAAAGGCGAAACGAAGCGTGCCGCCTTGCGGGTGCCCTGTGCGGCGCGCAGGCGGCTGTACCAGCCGCCAACCTGCCACAGCACGATGATGCCGATCAGCGAGCCGCCGGCAAACCAGGCGATGCTGGTCTGGCCGAAGGGCACGACGATGAAGGCTGCCAGCAGCGGCCCCATCGCTTGGCCGAAATTGCCGCCGACTTGGAACAGCGACTGCGCAAGACCGAACCGGCCACCGGAGGCGAAGCGGGCGATGCGTGAGGATTCCGGGTGGAAGATCGCTGAGCCGATGCCGATCAGCGAGGCGCCGATGAGGAGCAGCGAGTAATGTCCGGCATAGGCCAGCACGACCAGCCCGATCAGCGAAGAAGCCATGCCGTAGGGCAGCGAATAAGGCATCGGCCGCTTGTCGGTAATCATGCCGATCACCGGCTGCAGCAAGGATGCCGTCACCTGGAAGGTAAAAGTCAAAAGGCCGATCTGCCAGAAATCGAGACCGTAATTGTCCTTCAGCAGCGGATAGATCGCCGACAGCAGCGACTGCATGATATCGTTGATGCAATGGCAGAAGCTCACCGCCAGGATGACGGTGAAGGCCGTCGCCTGAGCTGAAATGTGGCTGGCCGCTGCCGGCTTGGCGTCGGCGGTTGCTGTGGTATCGGTCAAGGCAGGCTCCGTGGTCTTTTTGGCGGGCGCTCCCGCAGGCGGTCTTATAGGGCGCAGCCTTATACGTTGCTTGTCACGCGACTTCTTTCGTGGTTTGGTCCAATAGTTTCGCAAGTGGGCCATAGCTGATGCCGCATGGCAGGGAAATGTTCAGAGCGGGCGACACCGATCTCGGGCTGTTGCATGAGCGTCGCTGGCAATGGCTGGAGCAGGCCGTAGGGCCGGCAGTGGCGCTGCCGACCGAATATCCGGACGGCTACCATGTGCCACCGCACCATCATAGCCGCAGCCAGTTGCTGCACGCGCTGGTCGGTGTCGTGCTGGTGAAGACGCGGCATGGGCGCTGGATGGTGCCTCCGGACCACGCGATGTGGATCCCCGCCGGCACCGAACATTCCGTCGAGATGCTGGGCGACGTCAGCATGCGGTCCGTCTATGTGATGCCGGAGGCCATTCCCGGCCTGCCGGACGGGTTGCGTGTCGTCGGCATCACCGACCTGATGCACAGCCTGATCGTGGAATCGGAAAAGCTGCCGCAAGGCGCCGAGCTGAAGGGGCGGAGTGGACTGATCATGAAGCTCCTGCTGCACGAAATCCCGAACCTGCCGGAACGGCCGCTCGGCCTTCCGTTCCCGTCCGATGCAAGGTTGGCGACGCTGTGCCGGCGCTTCGTGTCGGCACCGTCACCGCATGCGACGATCGACGAGTGGGCTGCTATCGTCGGCATGAGCCGCCGCTCTTTCACCCGCGCGTTCCACCGCCAGACCGGATTGTCGCTGTCGACCTGGCGTCAGCAGGCCTGTCTGTTCGCGGCGCTGCCACGGCTGGCCGACGGCGAGCCGATCACGAGGGTGGCGCTTGATCTCGGCTATGACAGCGTGCCGGCGTTCATCACCATGTTCAAGCGCATGCTGGGAGCCTCGCCACGCGGTTACATGCGGGGCGCCCGTGATGCTGGCGAAGGTGTGCGACGAACAAGTGGTCCGGCTCGGCCTGAGGCGCAGCCCTGAAGGGCGTCGCGTTCGACCGGCCTCATGCGACACGCTTTGGGTTCTTGTTGTATGCATGTCGTTATCGCAAAACCGCTGCACAGTTTTGCGCGACACGCATTAATCGAACAGGCTCGACACCGATTCCTCGGTCGCCGTGCGCGAGATCGCCTCGCCCATCAGTTCGGCGATGGAGATGACGCGGATATTGGCGGCGTCCAGCACTGCCTGGGTCGGCTGGATGGAATCGGTGATGACCAGTTCCTGCAGTTTCGAGGCGCCGATGCGGGCGATGGCGCCGCCGGACAAAACGCCATGGGTAGTATAGGCGGTCACACTGGTGGCGCCATCGGCAAGCAGCGCATCGGCCGCATTGCACAGCGTGCCGCCCGAATCGATGATGTCGTCGATCAACAGGCAATCCTTGCCGCGCACGTCACCGATGACGTTCATGACTTCCGATTCGCCGGGGCGCTCGCGGCGCTTGTCGACGATGGCAAGCTGGGCGTCGATGCGCTTGGCGAGCGCGCGGGCGCGGACCACGCCGCCGACGTCCGGCGACACCACCATGACATTGGCAAGCTGCTTGTATTTCGCCTTTACGTCGCGGGCCATGACCGGCACGGAAAACAGATTGTCGGTCGGGATGTCGAAGAAGCCTTGAATCTGGCCGGCATGGAGATCCAGGGTCAGCACCCGGTTGACGCCCGCCCTGGTGATCATGTTGGCGACCAGCTTGGCCGAGATCGGTGTGCGGCCCGAGGCACGGCGATCCTGCCTGGCATAGCCGAAATAAGGAATAACCGCAGTGATGCGCTTGGCCGAAGAGCGCATGAAGGCGTCGATCATGATGAGCAGTTCCATCAAATGATCGTTGGTCGGGAACGAGGTGGACTGCAGGATGAAGACGTCCTCGCCGCGCACATTCTCCTGGATCTCGACGAAGATTTCCTGGTCGGCGAAGCGCCTGACGCTGGCCTTGCCCAGCGGAATGTTGAGGTAGCGGGCGACTGATTCGGCCAGCACCCTGTTGGAATTGCCCGCGAAGAGCTTCATGCACCGTTCCTGGCGAAGGATTGAGAGACTCCGATAGCACTCCAGCCTCTTAGTCGGGCTTTTAGCGGCCCGCGCCGGTATTGCAAGCGTCGTGAATGGGAATCCGCCGGCTAATCTCAATAAACGCTTACGGCTTGACGATGCGGCGATAGGTCCACTTCGACGCCGACGGAATCGGCATAGCTCTATCTTCCAGTCTGAGTATGATCTTTTCCGAAAACCGGATTTCACTTTCGGAATTATGCTCCAGGTCAGCCGGCGCCGCCGCCAAGCCAGGTGGCGAACTGGTCGATTGTCTGGTCGGCAATTGCCTGCATGGTCGCAGGCGCGACCGCCGTCCAGCCTTCGCCGCCGCCAACAGACGGCGCCTTCTGCTGGCCGTTGATGCGATGCAGCCGGTTGCCGGCCGGGTCATAGATGTCCCAGACATAGATGACGGTAGTGTCCTTGCCTTCCGTCATGGTCGAGAAATAGCCCTTGAGCACATGTGTTGGGGTCTGGTCGGTGCTGCCGGCCAAGGTGATGCCGCGCTGCCTGGCGCGTGTCTGAAGCTCGGCGGTCAGCGGTGTCGCGGCTTCTACCGAGGCGCCGACGATCGGCGCCACCTGCAGCCGGGTCCGCGCAATGGCAGCCGCGCTTTTGGCGGGCGGCACGGCTGCTGCAGCGGAAGGCTGCGCCGTATCTGCAGTTTGCGCGGTGCCGGCAGGCTGAGCCGGAGTTGCGGGGGGCGTCGCGGCACCTCCGGCTCCGGAGAGGGATTGCGTCGATTGCGGGGCAATGGCCGAGGGTTCGAGAACGTCCTTCGCATTGGTGCAGGCCGCCAGTGCCAGCGCCACGAGCAATGACACGGTCGTCACATGCGATCGTCTCATTAGCCTGAAAACTCCTTGGCGACGAACGCCCCTCACACTCTCTCCATTATGGATTCACTGCACGATCAAGTCGAGATCATGGCGGGACAGCGGCTTCGGCTGGGATTCGGTGGTCAGATAGGTGCGGCCAAGCGTCATCGCGGTTTCGGTTTCGGAGTCCATGATGATCATATGGGCGAACAGCGTCATGTTCGGCGCAATCGGTTCGGGATTACCCTGATAGAACATCGGCATATCCATCCAGGACGGGGTGAAGCGGGCGCCGAGCGAATAGCCGCAGGCATTGAGCCGGTGCTTGGTCAAGTTGTGGGCTTCGAGGGTGCGGGCATGGGCGTCGAACACGTCGCCGAACGTATTGCCGGGCGTCATCGCCTTCTCGACTGCAAGTAGCGCGGCGCGGGCGGCATCGAACAATTCCTGGTGGCGTTTCGATACCTTGCCGGTCAACACCGTGCGCATCATCGCCGCATGGTAGTGGTGGAAGACACCGGCCCATTCGAGCGTCAGCTGGTCGTTCTTGGTGAGCTTGCGGCGACCGGCCTTGTAGCGGCAAAGCAGGGCGTCGACTCCGGAGCCGATGATGAACTCGTTGGCCGGATAATCGCCGCCGCCGGCAAAGATCGCACCTTGCATGGCGGCGAGGATCAGCGCCTCATCGCCACCCTGCTTGATCAGCGGCAGTGCTGCGTCCAGCGCGTCGTCGGCCAGATTTGCGGCTTTTTCCGCCTTGGCGATTTCTGCCGGGCTCTTGAATAGCCGTAGCCGGCTGACAATGCCGGAGGCATCCGCGATCTGCCCGAAGGTCTGCAACTGCTCGTCGAGGCGCCGGCCATTATAGGCGGTCAGGCCGTGGGTGTCGTATTCGACGCCGATCCGGGCGCCGAGCAGGTCAAGCTCGTTGAGCAGATTGCGCAGATCTACCGCCGGATTGGCGCCGTTGCGGTCCGTCCACAAAACGATGTTGTCGATGATCGAGGTGTGGCGCGCCTGGCGCAAGTCGGCCGAACGCGTCAGCAGCACCATCGAGCCGTCGGCCTTGACCACCAGGCACTGGAAAAAGCAGAAGCCGAAGGTGTCGTAGCCGGTTAGCCAATACATGCTTTCCTGGGCAAACAGCAGGACGGCGTCGAGCTTCTTTTCGGCGATCTCGATCATCAGTCGATCGCGCCGCGCATCGAATTCCGAGCGTTCGAAATGCAGCGCCATCAGTCAGCCTCCAAAACGATTGCCGAAACCTGCCGCCCGTAGTCGGGCTCGTTGCGATGCGTGCTGCGCCGATAGGAGTAGAAAAGCTCTTCCTCGGCATAGGTGCAGCGGCCAAGTCCTTCGGCATTGACGCCAGCCTTGGTCAGCCGGTCGACCGTGTAGCGGTTGAGATCGAACATCGCGTGTCCGGCATTTGCGGAGGGCGCGAAATAGCGGGCACTGCCGGCATCGGCGTCGACGAAACGGGCGACGAATTCCGGTCCGACTTCGTAATTCCGTGGGCCGATCGAAGGACCGAGCACTGCGACGATGCGGTCGCGCCGGGCGCCGAGGCTTTCCATTGCCGCGATGGTGTTTTCCAGCACTCCGGTGAAAGCGCCTTTCCAGCCGGCATGGGCGGCGCCGATAATGCGCGCCTCGGCGTCGGCGAAGAGGACCGGTCCGCAGTCGGCGGTCGAGGCACCGACGGCAATGCCCGGCCGGTCGGTGACAATGGCGTCGGCCTTGGGCCGCTCGCCGGCAAAAGGCTCCCTGGCAATGACGACGTCCGGCGAATGAACCTGGTGAGCGGTCAGCAGATGGTTTGCAGGCACGCCCATCCATTCGGCGACCCGGCGGCGATTCTCGCGCACCAGCGTCTGGTCGTCGTTCGAGCCGGTGCCGATGTTGAGGCCCCGGTAGATGCCGCTGGAAATGCCGCCGACGCGCGTGAAGTAGCCGTGGCGGATGCCTTGCGCCGTTTCCAGCAAGGGCGACCGAACGGGATCCGGTTTGGTCTGATTCAGCATGGCGGCTTTGTTGTCCGTATGGGCGATTTCGTCAAGCGAGTTGAAGGGCGCAGTTGAAGGCTGGTCAGTTTAAGGCTGGCGCAGTTGATGTCGGCCGCTAGTCGGAGATGGGAGAGTGGGAGAGGCGGCAGCGAAAAGTCAATCCATGCTTGGAAACGGCGGAACGGCAATGCCGGCGGGGAGGACGGCAAGCACCTTGAAGAGTTCGCCCATGGCCAGCGGGCCGGCGAGGCGCTCGACGTCGGCCGCGATCTTTTCGCGAGCTGCCTCATCGGCATTGGCGCCGAGCCGGCCAGCTCGTTCGAGAAGCCCCATCTTGAGCAGGAATTCACCTTGCGTTGAGAGGTGGGCATCGAGGCTGTGTGCCCGAACGGTTGCCGCGAGGGCAGCGAAATCGACATGGGCTGTGAGATCGGCCCGCCCCGGATTGGCCAGCACGTCCTCATGACGGTGCTTGCGCAAGGCCTGCAAGGTGTCGCCGATCCCGGGCTGGAGGTGACCGTAGTCGAGAAACAGGCCGGCGCCGCCAAATCCGGCAAGTCGCCCGGCGATGGCCGCCATCAGGGCGGCGCGGGCTGGCGCCACCTCGACGATCGCACCTTCCGGCGCATTCTCGGCACCCTCCGGCAGCAGCATCGGGTCGAGCGAGCCGGCGCCGACGAAAAAGCGCAGCCGGTTCGCATCGTCGAGACCGATCATCCGCTCGCGCCAGCCGGCTCCGGCGCGGACGAACTGGCGGATGGGCACCGCGTCAAACAGCTCATTACCAACAATCAGAAGCGGCGCCTGCGGTAGTGTGTCCACGGCCTCATGCCAGGCGACGGTGGCCGACGTCCCGGCAAGCGTTCGTTTCTGGACCTCGGTCAACCGCGGACTGGTCTCGATCAAGGCGAACGATGCGCTGGCGGTAAGCGTCGGATCGAGCCGCGAAAGCGTGCGCAGCATATCTCTCATCAGCGTGCCGCGGCCGGGGCCTATTTCGGCGATGGCGACCGGCGTCGGCCGGTCGATCGCCAGCCACGCCTGGTAGAGCCAGATGGCGACCAGTTCGCCGAACATCTGGCTGACCTCCGGCGCGGTGACGAAGTCGCCGGCGGCGCCGAACGGCTCACGTGTCGTATAATAGCCGTCCTGCGGATCGAACAGGCAGAGCGCCATGTATTCGCTGATGGGGATCGGTCCCACCGCACCGATCAGCTCGGCGATGCGGGTCTCCAGCCGCGTCATGCCGGCTGCGGTTTTGTCACCGGCTTGGCTGTAGCCATCGCCCAGATGCCGGCCAGCACCATCGGCAGTGACAGCACCATTCCCATGGTCAGCCAGCTCGTGCCAAGGAGGTAGCCAAGCTGCTGGTCGGGCTCGCGAAAGAATTCGACGAAGATGCGCGAGGCGCCATAGCCGGCGATGAAGGCGCCGCCGATGAAGCGCGGCGTCTTCAGCTTGAGCCGCGAATGGGTGAGGAAGCGCAGGATAAGGAACAACACCAGCCCTTCGAGCAGCGCCTCGTAGATCTGGCTCGGATGGCGTGCAAACGGACCGCCATTGGGGAATTCGAATGCCCATGGAACGTCGGTCGGCCGGCCCCATAGTTCGGAATTGATGAAGTTTGCCAGGCGAACGAGGCCAAGCCCCACCGGCACGCCGGCGGCAACCACGTCGAACAGCGACCATGTGCGGATGCCGCGAGACCGGGAAAACAGCGTCATTGCGACAATGACGCCGATCAGACCGCCATGAAACGACATGCCGCCCTGCCAGACGGCGACGATATCGAGCGGATTGGCGATGTAGCGCGGCAGGTCGTAGAACAGCACGTAGCCGGTGCGTCCGCCGAGCACCACACCGATGGCTGCCCAGACGATGAAGTCGTCGAGGTCGACGGGCTTCATCGGCAGGGTGCCGTCGGGCCACAGTTTTGGGTTGGTGACGAGGCGCTTGGCATACCACCAGGCGAACAGAATGCCGACGATGTAGCCGACGCCGTACCAATGCACCGCCAGCGGTCCGATCCGGACGATGACCGGGTCGATGTTGGGAAAGGGCAGGGCGGCCAGCGGCAGCAAATATTCGCTCAACAGGGTCTCCGGGTTCCCAATCAGGTTCGGGCGCGGACCATGCGGCAGGCTTTTGGCGGGGTCAAGGCAAGCATATGCTTGCATTCCGAATCGCGCGCCACTACGTCAATTCGACCAAGCGAGGATTTGCCATGGCGACCGGACCGAACCGCATTCTCGATGAATTCGCCAAGCTGATGACCGATGCAGCCGGTGCCGCGCAAGGCGTGCGGCGCGAGGTGGAGACCGCCTTCAGGGGCCAGGCCGAGCGCATACTCAACTCCATGGACGTGGTGCAGCGCGAGGAATTCGAGGCCGCTCGCGACATGGCGGCGAAGGCCAGGGAAGAAAACACCCGCCTCGCCGCTCGCATCGAGGCGCTCGAGGCCAGGCTTGCCGAATTGACCGGTCAACCAGCGCCTGCGGCTGCGTCAAAGCCGCGTGCAAAAAAATAACAAGAAATAAATCGTTAAACTTTTCCACAAAGCCGGATCGCAAAAAGCGCTTTGTCGTGAATCGCTTACCGGTACTGCGTGAATCTTTGTGACAGCGCCTTTCCACATGCGAATGACGCAGTGCGAAAAATTTGGCTGGTCACGCGACTCCCGATCAATAGACTGAATTTGTTGCATGATTCGGAGCAGGGTCATGCGCCGGGCGGTGGGGTCCGGTCCGGGGTCTTTGCGTTGACGAAGTCCTGGCCGTCCGAGTTCTAGGCAGAATTGTTCGAGTGTGCCTCTCCCGCGGAGCGTGTGGTGGCGCTCCCAGAACGACAGGAAGCATTTCATGGAACTTCTCGAACTCGAATTTTCCCGCGAAATCCATCCGGTGGATGTTATCGAGCAGGTGGCGCACAATAACGATTGGTCCTTCGAGCGGGCCGGCGACGACGAGATCTCGATCTCGGTTGCCGGAAGCTGGACCGACTACCACGTTTCATTCTCCTGGATGGAGGACTACGAGGCGCTGCACCTGGCCTGCGCCTTCGACATCAAGGTCCCGGAGGCGCGCGCGCTCGAGGTGATGCGGCTGCTTTCGCTGATCAACGAGCAGATGCTGTTTGGCCATTTCGATCTCTGGGAGCAGGAAGGCGCCATCATGTTCCGCCAGTCGCTGCTGCTGGCTGGTGGGGTCGAGCCGTCGAGCCAGCAGGTCGAGGTGCTGCTGTCGTCGGCGCTGGAGGCCTGCGAATGCTATTTCCAGGCGTTCCAGTTCGTCGTCTGGTCGGGAACTTCGGCCAAGGATGCGTTGGCCGGCGTGCTGTTCGAAACTTACGGAAACGCCTGACCGTCGATGGTTTCGAGCAACGCGCGAAAACCCGAGATCAGCTTTGCCGATTTCGACCGCGTCGACATCCGCGCCGGCACGATCGTCGAGGCAGAGCCTTTTCCCGAGGCGCGCAAGCCGGCGATCAAGTTGAAAATCGATTTCGGTCCCGTGATCGGGGTGAAGAAGTCCTCGGCCCAGATCACGAAATACTATTTGCCCGAAACCCTGATCGGCCGGCAGGTGTTCGCTGTGGTCAATTTCCCGCCGCGTCAGATCGGGCCATTCATGTCGGAAGTGCTGACGCTCGGCTTTCCCGATGAAGAGGGCGCGGTGGTGCTTGGGGCAATCGAACGCAAAGTGCCGGACGGCGGCAGGTTGTTCTAGCTGCGCTGTTGTTCACGCAGCCAGTTTACGCCTGGTACCCAGCGCTTCTTCGACCGTTTCCATGAACATTTCCGCGCAGGCGTTCCAGCTGTAGCGCACAGCGCGTTGCCGCGCCTCGGCGCGGTCTACGCAAAGGGCGGCGAGCGCTGCTTGCCGCAGGTCGTCCGACACTGCGCCGCCGATGCCGTCACCCACAATATCGATGGGTCCGGTGACGGGATAGGCTGCGACCGGCGTGCCGCTGGCCAGCGCCTCGATGATGACGTTGCCGAACGTGTCGGTACGGCTGGGGAAGACGAAAGCATCGGCCGAGGCGTAGATCTCGGCCAGTTCGTCGTTCGGACGATGGCCAAGGAAATGGGCATCGTGATATCTGGCCTTCAGCTTCGCCAATTCCGGCCCTTCGCCTACGACCAACTTGCTGCCAGGCAGGTCGAGGTCTAGGAAGGCCGGCAGGTTCTTTTCGATCGCGACGCGGCCGACGCAGAGGAAGATCGGTCCGGGAAATCCCAGGTCCTTTCTTTTGTCCGGCCGAAAATGGTCGGTGTCGACGCCGCGCGTCCACGGCCGGAGCTTGGTGAAGCCGCGCGCCGCAAGATCGTCGGCAAGCGACTGGGTGGCAACCAGCGTGCCCTGTCCTGAATTGTGGAAATCACGCAGCCAGCGATAGGCCCATGCTTCAGGCACCGGCAGGCGCGCGCTCAGATATTCCGGAAAACGTGTGTGATAGCTGGTCGTGAACGGGCGGCCGGCGTTGCGGCAGTAGCGCCGGGCCATAATGCCGAGCGGTCCTTCGGTGACGATATGGATGTGGTCCACCTTGCGTGCCTCGATCAGCTGCGCCACGCGGTGCGGCGTCGTCAGCGCCAGCCTGATATCGGGATAGGTCGGCAGAGGCAGGGTGCGAAAGATATTCGGCGTCAGGAAGTCCGTCTCGATATCGAAGGATTTCAGGGTCTCCGAGAGACGCTCTAGCGTGTGGACGACGCCGTTGACTTGCGGGCGCCAGGCGTCGGTGACCATCAGGATGCGCATGGCGGTCCCTTGGCGGCAAGCTTGATTGTCTCGCCGCGACGCCTGAGCGGCGACCACGCCGCAGCTCGGGCGTCGCACCAGCGCACCCGGGCAGGCGCGGGGTCGAAATGAGGCCGCAGGGCCGAATCAATCAGGATCGCGCGCTTCATTGGCGCTCTTCACCATGGTTTCATGACGGGCCGATGAAGGCCGGGTGTCGCTGCCGTCAAGCGGGGACCTTGATCACCGCCCGAAGGCCGCCGAGCGGGCTGCGTTCGAGGACAATGTCGCCGCCATGGCTGCGGGCAATGTCTCGTGCGATGGAGAGGCCAAGGCCGGTGCCGCTGGCGTCGAGGTTGCGGGCCTCGTCCAGCCGCACGAACGGCTTGAATACATCCTCTCGCTTTTCGGGCGGAATTCCCGGGCCGTCATCGTCGATGGTGACGAGCAGCGAACCGCGCCCATGATTGGCATTGATCTCCACCGTCTTGGCATAGCGGAATGCATTGCCGACGACGTTGGACAGCAGCCGCGCAAATGCATTGGGGCGCACGTGCACATGCGGATCGCCGACAAGCACGGTCGACAGCTTGCGCTTGCGCAGCGCGGCTTCCTCGCGAAGCTTGTCGAAGAAGGCTTCGAGATCGAACTGACCGGCATCTTCCGAAGCTTCGCCGCGTGCAAAGGCAAGGTAGCCTTCCAGCATCGACTGCATGTCGTCGATGTCCTGGTCGAGTGCCTGGGTATCGGCCGCCTTGGTCCCGGCAAGCGCCAATTGCAGCTTGAAGCGGGTGAGGATGGTCCTCAGATCGTGGCTGACGCCGCTCAGCATGGCGGTACGCTGCTCGAGCTGGCGTTCGATGCGTTCGCGCATCTGGATGAAGGCAAAGCCGGCGCGGCGGACTTCCTCGGCGCCGCGTGGGCGAAAATCGCGCGGCATCGGCCGGCCCTTGCCGAAGCTCTCGGCCGCCTCGGCCAGCGTCAGAATCGGCCGGATCTGGTTGCGCAGGAAGGGAATGGCGATCATCAGCAGCACCAGCGAGGTGCCGACCATCCAGATCAGGAAAATATGGGTGTTCGATGCATAGGCCTGGCTGCGGCGCACGAAGACGCGCAGCACCTTGTTCTCGAGCTGGACGCGGACCTCGACGATATTGGAATTGCCGACCGTATCGATCCAGAACGGACGGTTGATCTGGCGGGTGATCTCGGACGAAAGGATCTCGTCGAGGATCGAGAAGAACGGCTTTGGCCCGGGAGGCGGCAGCGGGTCGGGCGGGAGGAGGTCGACCTTCAGCTGCATGCGATCCTGGGCGATGCGGATGACGTTGGCGTAGTCGGCGTCGTGAGGATAGGTCTCTATCAGGTCGATGATGGCGGCGATGTCGCGCACCGTGGCCTGCGACAGGCGTTGCGTCACGGTCTGCCAGTGGCGCTCCATGAAGACAAAGGCGACGACCGACTGCAGCATGATCATTGGCGCGATGACGATGATCAGCGAGCGGGCATAGAGCCGCTTCGGCATGTAAAGCGACACCAGGCGCCAGAAACGGTTCCAGGCGCGCGGCACGGCCTTGAGCGCCCGCGTCGCGCGGGCGCTGAAGCCGCCATCTCCCGGCCGTTCGAGTTGCGTGGTCGCCATTCGTCCTTTCGCTCACCGGGACCCGGCAAAGGGCCGCTGTCGGCGGCATTCTATTCCACGCTGAGCCGATACCCAATACCGCGCACGGTCTGCAGCCAGACCGGATTGGACGGATCGCGTTCGATCTTGCGGCGCAGCCGGTTGATCTGGACGTCGATCGTGCGCTCGCCGACCTCGGATTCATCGCCGACAAGCTCATGCCGCGGTATCGTTTCGCCGGCACGCGCAGCGAAGATCGCCAGGATTTCCTGCTCGCGGTCGGTCAGCTTGAGCGCCTCGCCGCCGCGCTTCAGCTCACGCCTGGCGATCTGGAACGTATAGGGGCCAAAGACCAGCTGTTCGACCTTGGGCGTCGTCGCGGGGCCGCCGCGGCGCAGGATATTGTTGATGCGCAGGATCAGCTCGCGCGGGTCGAACGGTTTAGGCAGATAGTCGTCGGCACCGGCCTCGAGCCCGGTGATCCGGCTGTCGGTTTCGGACAGTGCGGTGAGCATCAGGATCGGCACGTTTTTCTCGGCCCGCAGCGCCTTGGTGAGATCGACGCCGCTTTCACCCGGCATCATGACGTCGAGCACGATCAGATCGAAGTCGAGGCCGGCGAGCTTGCGCCTCGCCTCGCCGGAATTTCCGGCGACGGTGACGCGAAAACCGTTTTCGGTCAGATACTGTTTCAGAAGATTGCGGATACGGGTGTCGTCGTCGACCACCAGCAGATGCGGCGCGTCGTCTTCCGGTGCTGTCGGATGATCAACCCTCTCAATGGTCTCCATGGTTTTTCCCTGACATCTTTGCGGGCACAATGTCGATCTGCGCCCTTAGTTCCGGATTTACCATCGCTTCAAGGAACCGTTCGATAACGGCGCGTTCGGTGGCTCCGGAATCTTCCAATGCAGCATGGATGCGGCGCGACTGTGGCCGCGCCAGTGCCAGCGCCAGAGCACGGCCCTTGGCCGTCGGATAAAGCTCGCGCTGGCGGCGGTCGCGGGGGCCCTGCAATTGCACGATATGGTCGGTGTCGATCAGTTGCTTGAGCACGCGCGCCAGGCTCTGCTTGGTGATCTTGAGCACATCGAGGAGCTCGGCGACCGTCAGGCCGGGCCGGCGATTGACAAAATGCAACACCCGATGATGGGCGCGGCCAAAACCGTAATCGGCTAGGATCTGGTCCGGATCGGAGGTAAAGTCGCGATAGGCGAAGAAGAACAACTCGATGATGGCGAAATCGATGCCGTCCTCGTCGGTGATCGCTGTCCTGATCGGCTCTGCGGCTGCGTGGCTCGTCATCTTTTCTCCGTGTGAAGCAGGAAATTATGTCAGCACTATTGACGTATTTTCCGCGCGATGGTAATTTTTGGCAAGCTTTTCGGCGGATTGCGAACGAAAAGGCAAGCGAAGCCGTTTTTTCCGGAACTTCCTGAGTTTGCCAGACCTTAAATATCCGCCTACGCTTTGAGACAATGGCCGCCCGCAGCGGCCGAGGCGAAACACGCAACGACACAATGATGTGCGGGCTGCCGCCCGCGGGAGGTTACCATGGCATCCGTTCCCTTCGACCAACTGGACGGCTTTATCTGGATGAACGGCGAATTCGTCAAATGGGCCGACGCCAAGATCCACGTCTTGACCCACGGGCTGCACTACGCCAGCGCGGTATTCGAGGGCGAGCGCGCTTATGGGGGCGAAATTTTCAAGCTGACCGACCACACCGAACGCCTGCATGAATCGGCGCGCCTGCTTGGCTTCAAGATACCCTACTCGGTCGCCGAGATCGACGACGCCTGCCGCACGCTGTTGAAGAAGCAAGGTTTCCAGGACGCCTATGTCCGGCCGATCGCGTGGCGCGGCAGCGAACAGATGGGCGTTTCCGCACAGAACAGTCGGATCAACTGCGCCATCGCCATCTGGCAGTGGCCAAGCTATTTCGACCCGGCGCAGAAGCTCAAGGGGATCCGCCTCGACATGGCCGAATGGCGCCGCCCCGACCCGCGCACCGCACCGTCGAAATCGAAGGCGGCCGGCCTCTACATGATCTGCACCATGTCCAAGCATGCCGCCGAGGCCAAGGGCTATGCCGACGCCATGATGCTCGACTGGCGTGGCCAGGTGGCGGAAGCGACAGGCGCCAACATCTTCTTCGTCAAGGACGGCAAGATCCATACGCCCAAGCCTGATTGCTTCCTCGACGGCATCACCCGCCGCACGGTTATCGGCCTTGCCAAGGACCGCGGTTTGGAGGTGATCGAGCGCGCCATCATGCCGGATGAGCTTGAAGGCTTCCAGCAGTGCTTCCTCACCGGGACGGCAGCCGAGGTGACGCCTGTTTCGGAGATCGGTCCATACCGATTCGAGGTCGGCGAAATCGCCAAGACGCTGATGAATGACTATTCTGCGGCCGTTCAGCCCAAGCACGCAATCGCTGCAGAATA
This sequence comes from Mesorhizobium sp. M1227, assembly GCF_040318315.1. Taxonomy (NCBI): domain Bacteria; kingdom Pseudomonadati; phylum Pseudomonadota; class Alphaproteobacteria; order Hyphomicrobiales; family Phyllobacteriaceae; genus Mesorhizobium; species Mesorhizobium sp. M1227. Next base: position 84,490 of record NZ_JAMYLZ010000020.1, on the reverse strand, counting down.
ACGAAAGTCACAGCTTTTTTAACTAGTAAGGGCGGTTTTCGGGCCGCCCGTTTTATTTAAGCGCTTCTGCATTTGACTTTCACACAATTCGGCGTCTCATGATGGGGTCGGCCCGGGAGGCTGGCAGCTATGGAGGGACTGGAAATATGGATATGAACACGCTTCTTCCGATCATTATTCAGGTGATTACGGGTATCATCGGTGGTCAGGCGGTTGGCGCGGCTATCAAGACTGCGGCGATGGGGCAGCTTACCAAAATCCTGGGCGGCGCTGTCGGCGGCGTCGGCGGTGCGGCCATCCTCAACAGTCTGCTGGGTGGCTCGGTCGATCCGGCAGCCGCCGCCACGGCGGCAGGGGCCGGCAGCGCGTTGAACATTTCAAATATCGTTGGCGGTGCCGGCGGCGGCGCCATCCTGACCGGCATCATCGGTGCGGTCATGAACGCGATGAAGAAATAAGCTTTGACGTTTCAGGTTTTCAAATGGGCGGCTTCGGCCGCCCATTTCGTTTGCCGTTTGTGGGAGCGGTGGACGCCGTTCGCGTGTGTCTCTACATCAGGGCCTGGTTCAAGGTTGGAGCTCTCCTGACGCGTTCGAGGGGACGCGCAGCGCTCCGACAGCGTGAAAGGACGAATATGGGTCAGCTCAACGCCGGCATCGTGCCGGTCACGCCGTTCCAGCAGAACTGCACCATCCTCTTCGACATGGACGACAGGCAAGGCGTTGTCGTCGATCCGGGCGGCGACATCGACAAGGTGCTGGCGGCGCTCGAGGACAATGCGATCACTGCCGGCGCGATCTGGATTACGCACGGCCATATCGACCATGCCGGCGGGGCCATGGAACTGAAGGAGGCGCTCGGTATCGAGATCATCGGTCCGCATGCCGCCGACCGGCCGCTGCTCGCCAATCTCGAGAACCAGGCAAAGCGCTACGGCATCACCGATCCCGTGCGCAACTGTGTCCCCGACCGGTTCCTTGCCGAAGGCGAGACCGTTTCGTTCGGCTCGCACGTGTTCGAGGTGCTCCATTGTCCGGGCCATGCACCCGGCCACGTCGTCTACTATAGCCGGGCTGCGAAGTTCGCCCATGTCGGCGACGTGCTGTTCCGCGGTTCGGTCGGCCGCACCGATCTGCCGGGCGGCAACCACGCCGCGCTGATCGCCTCGATCAAGGAGAAGCTTTTGCCGTTGGGCGACGACATCGGCTTTATCTGCGGCCATGGTCCCGGCGGCCGTTTTGGTGAGGAGCGGCGGAGCAATCCTTTTCTGGTCTGAAACCGCTTGCCGGAAACAAAAAGCGCGGCCTGTGCGACCGCGCTTTTTTCCGACGGGAAACTGCCTCCGCTAATTGGCGGTACAGAAATGCTGTTCGCCGTCATAGCCGGTGAACGTGCCGGTACGGGCGTTGAAGCTCCGGTAGCGGTCCGAGCAGTATTCGTACCAGCCGCGGGTCCACGGCTCCGCATAGCTTTCGGCATAGGCCACGCGCGGCTGCACGTAATAACGGCGCACCGGGGCAGGCCTGTAGTATTCATCATCATAGGCCGGGTCGTAATAGCGGGGCTGCGGGCTGGCGAGCGCACCGCCGATCAGGGCACCGGCCGCAAGGCCGAGCACGCCGGCCGCAACGGCGTCGCCGTGGCCGTGGTGGCGGCGGTGATGGCGCCATTCGTCGGCATTGGCCGCGGGCAAGGTCGCAAGCGTGGTCGCAACGACCGCGGCGGACAGGATGGCAGTCTTGAAAATTCGGTTCATGTCAGTCTCCTTCGTGCCGGCCCGGGTCGTTTTCGGGGATGCGGTCCGGCTTTAACGAAGATTAATATGCGACCGTGGCTGAACGGGGGCTGAACGAAATTTGACCAGGCGGTTCATCTAACTGGGCGGTTCAAGCGTGCGGCAAACACCGCGGGCCAGACCGGCCCACGTCCATTCTGTCCGGGGGTGGTTCAGCCGATCGACAGGTTGACGGCTTTCGGACCCTTGCCGCGCTTGTCCGGCTCGGTGTCGAATGTCACTTTCTGCCCATCCTCAAGACCGGGAAGACCCGACGCCTGCACGGCCGAAATATGGACGAAGACATCCTTTGCCCCGTCGTCCGGCGTGATGAAGCCGAAGCCCTTGGCGTGATTGAAGAATTTGACGGTGCCGGTCTGCGGCATGGGAAGCTCCTTTGATCCCACAAGTCCAGTCTCGGGCCGGCAAATGCCCGGACGGAAATTTGTCCTTTATTTTAGTGCCATCGGCAAGAGAAAGTTTTGCGGGTGCCGGCAAGCATCCCGGAACACAAAAGGCGCGACGAAAACCGCCGCGCCTTTACAGAATTCAAGTTCACTCCAAAAGCCTTGCAGCATCCTCACACCCCGAAAGGACGCGCGGCACGCTGTGGTTTCAGGCAGCGCGGAGATTGACCGCTTTCGGACCCTTGCCCATACGGTCGGGCTCGACATCGAAGGTGACCTTCTGACCGTCGACGAGCGTGCGCAGCCCGGAAGCCTCGATCGCCGAGATGTGGACGAACACATCCTTGGCGCCGCCATCGGGCGTGATGAAGCCGAAGCCTTTGGTAGCGTTGAAGAATTTAACGGTGCCGGTCTGGGCCATTGGGGAAACTCCTTCACCCGTGTCAGTCTTGGTGGTTCCGCCCGCCGCCTGGCGCCGTGGGCAAGTCCCGGTGGTTGCTTCGGCAGTCATGCATTGGCGCATGGTAAAACCCCCCGCCGAAAACGGGGCTGTCAGAGATTCACAGTATCGGGGAAAGGTCGTCCAAAACGTTCCGCTCTCCGGGTCGCAAATGCCCGAACACAAAATTTATCGCACGGAAACGTGATGCTTGCAAGACACAGCCGCGGGCGGCCCCAACAGGCGCATCCCGACGCATCGCACCGATAGTCCCGGTTCTCTGCGCGGTCATCGGCCAGACTTCACCCAGGCATGGTCCAGCCAGCGGGGCAGGTGCTGTCTTGGCTTGCGCCGGCATACCGCCCTGGCTCGCCAGTTGCAAACAGGGGTTGCATCTGGCAGCGGAATGACGAGGATTGGCCTGACCCAGGCACCATTTGTGCAGGCAGGAGTTTCGAGGGAGAGAACATTCATGCGGTTTCTTGCGGCAATCTTTCCGCGGCAGGTTTTTTCCATCCTGTTCCTGTCGGCAATTCTCGCAGCCTGCACCGTCGTGGTGGATGATGAGGGGCCGGGGCCGCGCCCGCCACGGCCGGGGCCGCAATTCTGCACTAGGCAATATGACCCGGTCTGTGCCCGGCGCGGCGGCGACCGCCAGACCTTCGCCAATGCCTGCCTTGCCGAACGGGCCGGATACCGCATCATTCGCGAGGGCGAGTGCCGCGGCGGTGGTGGTGGCGGTGAGGAGCAGACATTCTGCACCCGCGAATACCGCCCAGTCTGTGCCCGTCGCCATGGCGAACTGCGCACATTCCCCAACGAATGCGAAGCCCGCGCGGCGGATTATCGCGTCGTCGATGACGGGCCCTGCTAGCGCACCGACCTACAGCCTGGCCGGATAAGCACCATCTGGGGGCCGGCGTAGAGCTCAGCGCCGTTCCCGTTGGAGATGCGGATCTGCGGCATTATCAGCATGTGAAGCAGCGTTGTGGCGCGTCGGCTCAGTTGGCCGGGTTGTCGACCGGTTCGAGATTGTCTTCCGTGGTGACCCGCTCATAGGTCTCCTGATCGCTGCGGATGCGATATTGCGGCGAGCCGTCCTTGACCGGCAGCCGGCTCTTGATCTGGAACAGCTCCGCGGTCTTTTGGGCAAGGCCGGTGCGGCTCTTCATGCGGACGGTCTGGCCGACGGTGAAGATATGCGCCGGCGTGTCCGTGCGCCGCGCATTCTGCTGGAAGCGGATCATGTGACATTCTCCTGGTCGTGCCGAAGCGCTGCGTCGAGCTCGGCATGGTCAATGGCGACAAGCTGGCTGGTCGCGCTTTTCACTGTCCTTGCCGGCAGATGGATGAAAGTGGCGACGCGGCGCCAGGCAGGCCAGGACATGCCGTCGATCAGTTCTTCGTCGTGGTCGATGTCATAGTCGCCGGCCGGCTGCATGCCATCCAGCCCGCCAAGCACGAAAGGTGCCGCGAAATGCGCTATGGAATGGGTGGTGCGAGCAGACATTCTTGTGCGCCTCGAAGTTCTCGCTTGTGCCTTGAAGTTCTCGTGCCTTGAAGTTTCTTTCCGGCCTGCCCCGGAAGCGGAGCCTGCATTGCGGTACCAGGTGTCGGCGATTTGGATAAGTTTGGCGGGCCGAGAATCCCTGACACCGCGGGGCCAAGCATGACCCAAACGGTTTCATACCTCTAGTCTGAAAATACGACTTATTCAAGAAGTTTTCGGCCTCTTACCCCTACCAACGTCAAATTACTTTTCTATAGTTATCCGCAGAACGATGATACGGTCCCGGTGCACCTCAAAAATTGTTTGAAGAACTTCCGAAAAAATTCCTCCGGCATTTGTATTTATCTAGCAATGGAAGGAAGAGAGTCATGAACTCCGCAAGAACACCGGATGTCCCGACAGTTGCAGTCAGTCCTGTCGCAAAGCCGATAAAGGTCTTGTCGCCGCGTCTCACGATAAGAAGCGACGAGGCGGCAAGGCGAAGGATTGCCGACACCGACGGCACGGCGCGGCGGGCGCGCCAGCTTGCCGAAAGCAACCGCCTGATTTGACGCGCAAGCCATGACGCTCAATTTTCCCAATCCCAGCCGCTCCTATGACCCGGCGGCCAAGCGCATTCGTTTCGTCGGCCATGACGGCATGCTCGAAGTCCCGTTCTTTGTCGAGGTCGCGGCACTTTCGGCGGCAAACCCGGCAGCAAGCGGAGCCGAGGCCGAATTTCTCAGCGCCTTCGACGCCAAGCGTTCGTCGATCCACGAGATTGCGCGCCAAGCCTACTCGCACGGCCGCAGGAACATGTATGTGCTGACGCCGGCCGACTTTCGGTAGCTCGGTGGGTTCCGAGGTTCGCTCCCTTGCGACCGCCTCTGCTCTTGCACGCGCCGCAGCGATGGCCTAGATCGCGGCAGGCGGACAACACGGCAGGTTTCCCATCAACAGAGATCCGAGACAACCGGCAGGCGCACGTTACGGCTCAGGCGGGCAGCCACCACTGGGGCTCGACCAGTACGTGCAGCAGGCGCTGCAGCTGCACCAGGCGGGGCGCCGGCAGGAAGCCGAGGCGCTTTACCGACAGGTGCTGGCGCAAAAGGCCAACCACCCGGCTGCTGCGCATTTCCTTGGGCTTCTGCTGCACCAGACCGGGCGCAGCGCCGAGGGGCTGGCGCTGATCGAACAATCGGTGCGTCTGCAACCGAACAACCCGGATTTCCTCAACAATCTCGGCACCGTGCTGCGCGACCTCGGCCGGGTCGCGGCCGCCGCCGATCTCTTCCGCAAGGTGGTGGCGATTCGGCCGGACCAGCTGGCGGCGCGTGACAATCTCGGCTCGTCGCTGAAGCAGCTCGGCCAATTCGAAGGCGCCGAGGATATTTATCGCGGCACGATCGGCCGTAACCCGTTCCATGTCCGCGCCCGCGTCGGGCTTGCCGAAACGCTGCAGGAAGCGGGCCGGCTGGATGAGGCACTGGCTGTTTTTCGCGAGGCGCTGACGATCCGGCCGAAGGATGCCGATCTTTTGCACGGCCTGGGTGTCGGGCTGATGGAAAAGGGCAATCTCGACGAGGCTGCGGATCTTTTCAGGCAGGCGCTGGCTGTGGACCCCGGCATGGCGAGGGCCTGGCTGATGCTTACCCAGGTCAAGCGCCAGAAGGAGCGCGATGCCGAGCTTGCCCGCATGGAGGCGGAGCACGCCAAGGCGCCGCAAGGCAGCCTGGCGCGCATGCAGCTTTCCTTCGGTCTCGGCAAGGCCAACGACGACCTCAGGGATTATGGCCGCGCCTTCGACTATTTCGCCGAAGGCAACGCGATCCGCCGACAGGGCATAGACTACGACGCCGGCAAGACGCGCGGCGAGTTCGAGGCGATGAAGGCGGTGTTCGACAAGGCCTTTTTTGAAAGGCACAGGCCAGGCGGGATAGCCGACGCCACGCCGATCTTCGTCGTCGGCATGCCGCGTTCCGGCACCACGCTGGTCGAGCAGATCATCGCCAGCCATCCGCAGGTCTATGGCGCCGGCGAGCTCAGCATTTTAAAGACGGCGGTCGGCAAGCAGTTTCCGCTCAGCATGAAGGGCGGCTTTCCCTGGGGCATCGCCGACATGCCCGACAAGGCCTATGCCGAGGCCGGCCAGGCCTATCTCGACATGCTGCACGCCCGCTATCCGGGTTTTCGGCACGTCACCGACAAGATGCCCGGCAATTTCCTCTTGGTCGGCTTCATCCATATGATGCTGCCGAAGGCCAAGATCATCCATTGCGCGCGCGATGCGGCGGCGACCTGCCTGTCGATCTATAAGGTGCACTTCCGCGGCGACAGCCATCGCTACGGCTACGATCTCGACGAGCTCGCCGATTTCCACAATCTGTACACCGACATCATGGCGCACTGGCACGCCGTGCTGCCTGATGTCGTGCACGACGTTCGCTACGAGGATTTCGTCGCCGACCAGGAAGGCCAGTCGCGGGCGCTGATCGCCCATCTCGGCCTGCCGTGGGACGACGCCGTGCTGTCGTTCCACCAGACCGACCGGCCGGTGCGAACGGCGTCGGCTGCGCAAGTGCGCCAGCCGATGTATCAGGGCTCGGTCGACCTGTGGAAGCGCTATGGCGACCGGCTGAAGCCGCTGCTCAATAAACTTGATCGAGGGGCGCCTACAGCTCGATGAAGGGCTGAAAACCGCCAAAGATCATGCGCTTGCCGTCGAACGGCATGGTCTCCCAGTCCTGCTTGAGACGAGGATCGGCCATCACCTTGGCCATCACCGCGTCGCGGCTCTGGCGCGATTCGTAGACCACCCATGAGAAGATGACGACCTCGTCGTCCTTGGCCTGCACGGCGCGCGGGAACGAGGTGAGCTCGCCATAAGGGACGTCGTCGCCGACGCATTCGACGTAGGCAAGAGCACCGTGCTCCTTCCAGACGGCGCCGCCGGTTTCCGCCAGCTTCTTGTAAGCATCGAGCTTTGCTTTCGGTACGGCAAGTACGAAACCGTCGACATAGGACATCTGATTTCCTCCATGCGATCGTTTTCCTCTCCCTCTGGAGCGGGAGAGGTGATTTCAGACACAGCCTGTGTGGAATGCTAAGCTGCTTTCACCGGTGCGTTCATTGCCCATTCGACGCCGAACGGATCACGCATATTGCCCCAGCGATCACCCCAGAACATCACTTGCAACGGCACGACTTCCTCGCAGCCCGCCTCGATGGCCCGCTGCCACCAGGCGTCGATGTCGTCGCTGCCGAGATGGAGCTGCATGGTGTAGCCCTGCGGCTTCACAGCGGCCATTCCATGCTCGGGATAGAAGTCGGAAAGCATCAGGGTCGAACCGTTGATGTGGAGATGGATATGCATGGTACGGCCCTGTTCGTCCGGCGGATAGGCAAAGACCTGCTCGGCACCGAAGGCCTTTCGGTAAAATTCGGCGGCTTTGAAAGCGCCATCCAACTGAAGGTAGGGCGTCAATCCGCCAAGCACTTTGGCGGCGGGCTGGGTCTGCGGCTGGTCATTCATGTCATGCTCCTCTTTGCGTCTGGTTTGCCTTTGCGAACCACAGGACGAACGGAACGGCGACGATCCTACACGGCCGATGTTTTTTGGATTCGAAATGGCGCCTGCCGCGACGGCCAACTGCCACCTTTCAACCTTCCATGCGAATCCGCGGGCTGTTTTGCGCGTCGACGACGATTTCCGGCCAGCCAATATCTTTGCGCAGTTCGATCGGCAATGAAAGGATGGCGCGTTCGCTGCGATAACGGGCGCGAGCCGCCGAGTAACGCGTCACGGCGTGACCTATGGATGACAGAATAGACATTGCTTTCTCCTCAATTGGCGCCGGCATCACCGTGTCGGCAACCCAAGGACGTGGCATGCGATCATCAACCGACAGAGCGCCGGAATTTTTTTCCGCAAGCCTTCAGCCGCCGGCTTCGGCAACCTCCCGGAAGAACTCCTCCGGGCTATCGATCTCGGTCAGCCGCCGTTTCTCGATCAGCCAGAAGCGGTTGCCAACCGCGCGGATGAAGGAGCGGTCGTGCGAGGCAAGCAGGCAGCTCGCCTGACGTTCCAGCAATTCCGCTTCCAGCGCTTCCTGGCCATCGATATCGAAATGATTGGTCGGCTCGTCGAGCAAATAGAAATTGGGATTGGCGAGCCTGAGCGCCAGCATCATCAGCCGCGCCTTCTGCCCGCCCGACAGCACGCCGATCCTGCGCTCCTGCATGTCGATGCTGACGCCGGCGCCCGCCAGCAGCGAGCGGGCGCGCTGCTCGCCGACATCGAATCTGCGCGAGAGTATCGCCAGCGGCGTGTCGTCGCCGCCGATGCCCGACAATGCCTGGTCGCTATAGCCGAGCACCGTCGACGGCGTCACCTTCAGGCTTTGCGCCGCCGTTTCCGGCTCGACGATGGCGTTCCGGATCAGGCCGATCAGCCGTGACTTGCCGACGCCGTTACGGCCGAGCAGGACGATGCGGTCGCCTTGGCAGATGTGGCGCTTGCCGGTGCTGAACAGAACCGTGCCGTCAGGTGTTCCGACCACCAAATCGTCGAGCGTGATCAGCACCTTGGCATGGCTGCCGCGATTGGCGAGCTTGATCGCGCCCGCCGATCTTTCGCGGTGTGCCGGCGCTGCCGCTTCTTCCAGACGCTCTGCCCGCTGGTTGAGCTGCTTGGTCTTGACCGTCAAAAGGTCGCTGCCGGAATTGATGCCGATATTGTTGAGCTTGGTCGCTTGCCGGCGCAGCTGTTGCGCCACCTTCATGTCGCGCTGGAACTTGCGTTCGGTCGAGGTGTCGACCTCGTCCAGCGCAAGCCTCGCCCGCGAATAGGGCAGCGAAAACACCGGCGATTGTTCGGGGCGCAGGAACAGCGTGCGGTTGGTCGTAGCATCGAGAAAAGCGCGGTCGTGGCTGGCAATCACCACCGGCACCTCCCGCGGCAGCGCCTTCAGCCAGGTCTCGAGCTGGCTGATCTTGCCGAGGTCGAGATGGTTGGTCGGCTCGTCGAGAAGCAGGACGTCGGGGTCGGTGACCCAGACGCGGGCGATCAACGCCAGCCTTTGCCAGCCGCCGCTCAGCGCCTGCATTGGCCGCCCGCGCATCGGTTCTGGCACGTCAAGCGAGTCAAGAACCACATCGACGCGCCATTGTTCGCTTTCGACCTGTCCGGCCGGCAAGGCATCAGCGACCACCTGCTGGAAGCTGCGCCCGGCCAGCGCTGCCGGGACGACTTGCTCGACATAGCCGACGCGCAGGCCGCGCGTACGGGTGATGTCGCCTGATGTCGGCTCCAGCTCGCCGGTCAGGCACTTCAGCAAAGTGGATTTGCCGCGCCCATTGGCGGCGACGATGCCGAGCCGGTCGCCGGTGCCGATGGTGAGGTCGAGGTTGGAAAACAGCGGCGCATTCAGGGTGACGCCGAGGGATTTGAGGCTGATCAGGGCCATTTTGATTTCTCTGGTCTTGCCGGAGCCCGGCTCAATGCACTTTGACGGTGCACGTGCCAGCCATTAGGCTCGGCATTGCGCACCACGAAGGGCAGACCAAAAAATCGAAGCGGGGAAAAACCCGGACCGTCCCTGGTCAGCCCTGCAAGCTAGCTCGCAGGGCAAAGACAGGGCCGCGCTGACGGTGGTGAGAAAATAACACGCAGCCCTCCTTTCAAGACGTTCGAGTTGTAGAAACTGGCTACACCAAGGCTAGGGCCGATGGCAAGTGGCTAGGCTCCCCCTTCTCCACTTGTGGGAGAAGGTGGCCGCGAAGCGGTCGGATGAGGGGTGCTCCAGCTTGGCACCGACGGCGATCCGTCCAGCACCCCTCAACCGTCTCGGCGCTGCGCGCCGATCCACCTTCTCCCCCAAGGGGAGAAGGGAAGCTCGCTAGCGTCCCGGGCGCCCCGTCTTGCCGGGGCGGCGCTTTTCACGGCGGGCGTCGGCCGGGTCTTCGTAGGAGCCGATACCGCTGCGCTGGCGGACAATGGGTTTGGCGGAATCGTTGCGTTCCTTTGCGCCCCCCTCTGCCCTGCCGCGCATCTCCCCCACACGGGGGGAGATCGGCTGTGGTTTCGCTGGCACCTTTCCTTCGACCGGCTTTTCCGTCCGCCGCACGGTCATCTCGTCGAGCGAGTTCTTCTTGAATAGCGGCTTGGTCGGTTCGCCCGGGATGCCGAAGTCGGAGCCGTGCGCCTCTTCGGCCGACTGCTTCTTGAACAGCGAACGCGACACTGCGCCGGCCGGGGTCGGCATATCCGTGCCCGGCCCCATGGCGTCGAGCGAGGGCTTCGAAAACAGCGGCTTCTTCACCGGCACGGCGCCGTCGGCGCCCATCTCGTCGAGTGCCGGCTTGCGGAAGAGGTTGGGCCGGGCCGCCTCTTCGGCCGAACGTGCCTCGTCGAGCTTGCGGAAACGCTCCTGTTCCTCCGATGTACGGTGTTTGGCCACGCCCTTGTTGTGCTTGCCCTTTTCGCGGCCCGAGACCGGGCTTTCCATGTCGGCATATTTGGCCAGCGGATCGTCGGAGATGGACAGCTCCATCTCGCGCAGCCGCTTGATCTCGTCGCGGATACGGGCTGCCTTCTCGAAATCGAGATTGGCGGCGGCATCGCGCATCTGCTTGTCCAGGGCGTCGAGATGCGCTTTCAGATTGTTGCCCATCATCGCGCCGGCGCTGTCGGTGAACTGCGAGATATCGGCGCGGACATGATCTTTTTCGTAGACCGAGTCCAGGATGTCCGAAATGCGCGACTTGACCGATTCCGGGGTGATGCCGTTGGCCGCGTTCCACTCCATCTGCTTTTCGCGACGGCGGTTGGTCTCGGCCATTGCCCGCTCCATCGAGCCGGTGATCTGGTCGGCATAGAGGATGACCTTGCCGTCGACGTTTCTGGCGGCGCGGCCGATCGTCTGGATCAGCGATGTCTCGGAGCGCAGGAAACCTTCCTTGTCGGCATCGAGAATGGCGACGAAACCGCATTCGGGAATGTCGAGGCCTTCGCGCAACAGGTTGATGCCGACGAGCACGTCGAAGGCGCCGAGGCGCAGGTCGCGCAGGATCTCGATGCGCTCCAGCGTGTCGATGTCGGAGTGCATATAGCGCACGCGTATGCCTTGCTCATGCAGATATTCGGTCAAATCCTCGGCCATGCGCTTGGTCAGCACGGTCACCAGCGTGCGGTAGCCGGCCTTCGTGGTTTCGCGGATTTCGCCGACGACGTCGTCGACCTGCGTCTTGGCCGGGCGTACTTCGACCGGCGGGTCGATGAGGCCGGTCGGGCGGATGACCTGCTCGGCGAAGACGCCGCCGGACTGCTCCATCTCCCAGGCGCCGGGCGTCGCCGAAACCGCGACGGAGAGCGGGCGCATGGCGTCCCATTCCTCGAAGCGCAGCGGCCGGTTGTCCATGCAGGACGGGAGGCGGAAACCATACTCGGCCAGCGTCGCCTTGCGACGAAAGTCGCCGCGATACATGCCGCCGATCTGCGGTATGGTGACGTGACTTTCGTCGACGAAGACCAGCGCATTGTCGGGTATGTATTCGAACAAGGTTGGAGGCGGATCGCCCGGCTGGCGGCCGGTCAGATAGCGCGAATAGTTCTCGATGCCGGCGCAGGACCCGGTCGCCTCCAGCATCTCCAGGTCGAAGCGGGTGCGCTGCTCAAGCCGCTGCGCCTCAAGCAGGCGGCCAGCCTTTTCAAGCTCTTGCAGGCGATACTTCAGTTCTTCCTTGATCGACTTGATGGCTTGATTCAAGGTCGGGCGCGGTGTGACATAGTGCGAATTGGCGTAGATCTTGACGCTCTTCAGCTCGCCGGTCTTCTGGCCGGTCAGCGGATCGAACTCGGTGATCGCCTCGATCTCGTCGCCGAACAGCGAGATGCGCCAGGCGCGGTCCTCGAGGTGGGCCGGGAAGATCTCGATCGTGTCGCCGCGCACCCGGAACGAGCCGCGGACGAAGTTGATGTCCTGGCGCTTGTATTGCTGGGCGACGAGGTCGGCGAGCAACGCGCGCTGGTCGAGCCGGTCGCCGATCTGCATCTGGAAGGTCATCGCCGTATAGGTCTCGACCGAGCCGATACCGTAGATGCAGGACACCGAGGCGACGATGATGACGTCGTCGCGCTCGAGCAGTGAGCGCGTCGCCGAATGGCGCATGCGGTCGATCTGCTCGTTGATCGAGGATTCCTTCTCGATGTAGGTGTCGGTCCGGGGCACATAGGCCTCAGGCTGGTAGTAGTCGTAGTAGCTGACGAAATACTCGACGGCGTTTTCCGGGAAGAATTTCTTGAACTCGGAGTAGAGCTGCGCGGCCAACGTCTTGTTGGGCGCCAGGATCAGAGCGGGGCGCTGCGTCTCCTCGATCACCTTGGCCATGGTGAAGGTCTTGCCCGAGCCGGTGACGCCGAGCAGCACCTGGGTACGGTCGTTGCTGGTGACCCCCTCGACGAGATCCTTGATCGCCGTCGGCTGGTCGCCGGCCGGCTCGAAATCCGAGACCATCCTGATGGCGATGCCACCTTCGGATTTCTCAGGCCGGGCAGGGCGGTGCGGCGTCCACAGCACGCCGTCCTTGTGCAGCGGATTGCCGGATTCGATCAGCGCCGACAGCGCCGCGACGGTCGCGGTGACGCCGCCCGAGGCCATGGTCTCGGCCTCTTCCAGGGAGACATCGAGGCCAGCGACAGGGTTGAGACCGGCCGCAGTGCGCTCCCGCGCCGAAGCCGCGCCGCCCATCGAGGTGCCGCGTGCCGTACGGCCGGGAGAAGAGGAGCGCTCCGGGATTTTCTTGGCAGACTTGGCGCCTTCCCTCCCCCTCGAGGGGAGGGTGGCGGCGGAGCCGCCGGGTGGGGTCGGTGCGGCAGTGCTCGGCGACCCTTGATGCCGAGCGCTTCCTTTGCCGACCCCCTCTGTCGCCTTCGGCGACATCTCCCCCTCGAGGGGGGAGATTTGACGCCCTTCCTTCTCGGCTTCCTGCTCGATCTGTTCGGCCCAGTCGGCGATCGAGCCGGTCAGCGGCGCGCCGGTGAACTCGGCCTGCGGCGCCTCGGCAAAGCCGCCCTTGTACAGGGGCTCCGACGCATCGAGGAAATCGGTCAGCGGACTGCGCCGCTTGGGCGGCGAAGCGCGCTCGTCATTCGCCGGCGGCGGCGTTTTCTTGTCGGAGAGTCTGGCCATGGCCCCGAATATGGGAGGTATCGGCCAAAATGGAAAGAGCGGAGTGGTGAAGGGTGCCGCGCGCAATTTGGCTGCTGACAGCAGGCTGTCAGGAGCAACGTCGAAGTGCGCCGCTCAATTAAACCAAAGCGCGAACGTCAGAAACCCGGCGCCGCCGAACTGGCGCTGGATCTGGTTGAACTCCTCGCTGGTGAGAGTCTTGCCGCGCTCGAGATAGGGCGCGATGGCCGGGCCGGTGATCGACAGCACCAGGTCGAAGGTTTTTGGCTCATCAAAGAAGCGCTTCATGTTGATGCCTTTGTCGGCGATGCGGAAATGCGGCAGCAAGGTGCGGCCTTCCAGAAGATCCTCGGCCATATCAAGGGCGGCGAGCCAGGCCTGTACCTGCTGCTCACCAACTTCGAGACCGGTCAGCGGGCTGGTGCCTTTCTGCTGCGGCCCCGGCAGCCATTCGCGGTCATTGTCGGTTTCGGCGCGGATGGCTTTCCAGTCCTCGCGCGACAGCCGGATCATTTCCATGAGATGGCGGCGTGCCGCTTGCCGGCGCTCTGGCTCGACCACTTGCCAGTTAATGAGATGCACCAGGGAGATAAAGTCGGCTAGTCGCCATTCGGACGTCAGGATGCCGCCATTCGTGCCACCGTCCAGCGGCACGAGCGTATCCTGCAGCGGCAGTTTTGCGCGCGGGAACAGCATGTGGAAGGAGCCGTCGAACGTGTTTCTGAAATCATGCGCCAGCCAGAAGTCGGCCTGCGCCATCAGGAACTCGGCATAGCCCTGCAGCCAATAGCCGTCGGCGCGGTCGAAGCGGAAGGTGAGGGCGGGTGCGGCCGCGTCTGGCGCACCACCGCCGCGTGACAGAGACGCCATGATCGCGGCGGCGCTCTCGTCCGGCGCGATCGTGCCGTCCTCGTTGACGTCGATGCCGAGACGGGTGAGGTCGATGACCATGCCGATGTCGGCGTCGGGGGGTACCGAACCGAGCGTGGCTGCGGATTTCTCCAGCCGGTCGCGGAAGGCGACGAGAATGGCGCGGAATTGTTCGTAGGTCAGCGGCTCGGGATTGGCATTGTCCGGCACCGGCAGCCGCATCAGCGGCAGCATGAAGGATTGCGGGCTGTCGAAACCGTGGCGGTGCAGGCCGCCGGCCAGGGTCTCCAGCGCGGTGAAGAATTCGCCGGCGCCGGCGGCGTAGGCGGCTGCCGGATCGCCTGGCGCGGCGGCTTCCAGAGCGGCAAGAGCGCTGTCGCGTTCGGCTACGATTTTTGCCTCGAACAGGGCCGCCGCTTCGGGAGCCGCGGCGCTGGGTGAAGCCAGCGGCAGGAGAAGAATGATGGCGCACGCCACCAGCCTGGAAAAACGCGTCATCGTGATCGCCCCTTTGTCGCTCCGCAGTGGATCATACACGCATTTGGTTCGCTGCGCCTGTGGCCTGCGGTTCACCCACAACAGTCGACGCTTCAATCAATCCGGCGGACGGTCTACACAAGGCAAACGATGGGGCGTCGCGTGTCGAACTATCCGCTTTCCTACAAACTGTCGTGGCTGCCGCGTTTTCTCCGGCCTTCGCTCAATGGCGACGCGCGCGGCTTTGCTCCGGCGGCCGCAGCCCTGCTCGAACCACTGCCGGCGCGGACGGTGCGGCTGGCTTTCGTCGGCGATATCTCGGCGGTGGCCAATCGCCGCGCGCCAGACTGCGATCCGGCGATTGCGGCACTGCTTGCCTCGGCCGATCTGGTGGTCGGCAATTGCGAAAGCCCGGTGGTGGAGCGGCCGAGCGCTGTTTGGGGCACCAGGCTCGGCACGCACCACGCGATGAGCGAGCGGTTCCTTGCCGAGGCGCTGGCCGCCGCCGGCATTTCGCGTGAAAAACTGGTGCTGTCGCTGGCCAACAACCATGTGCTCGACCAGGGTATTGCCGGCTTCGACGAGACCGTCGCCGCGCTGGAGCAATTAGGCATCCGCACGATCGGCAGTGCGGCTCCGGTCGAGCGGTTTGCGGTTGGTTCGCTGACCATAGGCCTTGCCGCCTTTACCTTGTGGCGCAATACCGACGAGGCTCAGTTGGCGGGCCGAGTCTCGATGCAAGCCGATCCGACGCAATGGCCGCACGCTGCCGCTTCGGGTGTCGACCTCCTCTGCGCGGTGCCGCATTGGGATTGGGAATTCCGGCATTTTCCACGTGCGAAAACGCGGGCAATGGCGCGACTTCTGGCCGAACATGGCGTCGGCCTGGTCGCCGGGCATCATGCCCATGTCGTGCAGCCGATCGAGCGGATCGGCAAGACGCTCGTCGCCTATGGGCTCGGCGATTTCATCGGCACCGCCTTCGCGCGCCAGCCATGGCCCGGCCGCATCGGCGCCATTCTCGTCGTCGACATCAGCGACGATCCCGGCACGCGCGGGGCCATTGCCGCCTACCGGCTGCATGCCTTCATGCGGCTGCGCGCCGGCGATCACGAGCGGCTGATGCCGGTTGAAACGCTGGCGGGAAAATCCAGGCAAAGGGTTCTGGCCCGCCTCGATGCAATCTTCGGTGCCGGGCGCTGACAGCTGCGCTGACGCGGTCCACCAAACCGGCTATCATGCCCAACGCGGGCGGGCTTGTGGGGCGGGTGGGTGATGGAAACTGCGGATTTCTTGCCGAGCGAAGCGGTGATCGCCGGCCTCAGGAAGGACATCGAGGCCTACGAGGCGCAAAGGGCTTCGGCCTATCGCCGGACGCACTGGCGGGTGCCACTTTTCATCGGATCGGTGGTTGTCTTCGTGGCGCTGGTGGCCTGGCTCTTCAACGCGGTTGCCGACCCCAACGAGCAGTGGTTCTCGACCCCGCATGTGTTCCTCTATATCGGCGGGTTCCTGGCGGCGATCCTGCTCTATCTCCAGGCGATCAGGCCGGCGCGCAAATTGCAGCAGACTTTCCGCAACAGTTTGCTGCCGATCGTCTTCGGCTTCATCCAGGACGTGCGCTATCAGCATGGCGTAACGCCGAACTCCTTCGATCGGCTGCCGCGCGAGACGATTGGCGTGTTCAACCGTTCGTATTTCGAGGACGTCGTCTCCGGTCGGTATGAAGGCTTTGCCTTCGAGCTCTATGAGGTGACGCTGCTGGAGAGGAACGGCAAGACCACATCTCAGGCGTTCAAGGGCGTCATTATCGCGTTCGACACCATTGCGCCGTTCCCGGGAATCTTGGTGGCGGCGCGCCGTGCCAATATGGTGGTCGGTTTCTTCCGAGGCATGTTCGGCAGCAAGACGGAACGTGTCATGCGGCGTACCCGAACTCGACGCCGCCTACGAGTTCCACACCGACAACATCGAAGCGGCGCGGCCGCTGGTGACCGGCCGGCTGGCGCAGGCGCTCGAATGGCTTGGCGAAACATGGCCGAAGGAACCGGCACGCGTCGCGCTCAACGGCAGCGACGGCTTTCTGCTGCTTCCGCAGACGAAGAACTTCTTCGAACTGCCGGACATCTCTGTGCCGCTCGACTATGCCAAGCATGTTGCGCCGATGATCGCCGACATGGCCACGATCCTGGCGACCGCGGCACTGGTCCGCAAGATCGGGGCGCAGGACGAGGAGGCGGGGTAGCGGCTAAAGCGCCTCGCGCTCGGACATTAGCAGTCGAAGCCGTAATTGTCGCGGAGATAGTCCGCGTCTTCCTTCGACATCTTCTTGAGCATCACACAGACGGTAAAGCTGCCCACCTGATGGCCGTTCTTGGTGTATCCCCAGTCCGAAATTTCGTCCCGGGTGAATTCGATCTCCTGGCCGGCGACGACGTTGTGCACTGCCTGCGGCTCGTTTGCTAAAATTCCGGCAAATCCGCTCGCCGTTCGGTGAAAGGGAATGATCCAGAAATGTTCCGTCGCGGTTCCGTCTTCGATCCTTACCTTCAATTTGAACGTGGCTGTTCCGGACGGCGGCGCCTCGGACAGGATCAGGAAGTCATCCAGGCTGGCGCGGGCCTGCTCAATCGCCGCCGCCATCTCCGGATCGTCACTTGCCACACCGAGGACTCCCTTCTCACCGCTTTGGGCGTCGGCTGAGACCGGAGCAAACGCGAGTAGCAGGGCAATCGTGGCACGGACGGCAAGCTTCATGGTGCGGCTGCTTTCGACGCTTTCGCCAGAACGATTGTGATCATCATTTGCCGAACGTCTGATGGCAACTGGTTTTTGTCTCCATCAGGCGCTATTCCTGGGGTAGCGGGGGTGGGGCTATGATCGAGGAACGCAAGGGGTTTCGCCTGTCGCGGCGGCTGCTGCTGGGTGCGGCGGTGGTCGGCGGCGCGATGCTCTGGGGCGGGACGACCGTGGCGCGCCTGGCTCGCGGTCCGTCGGGGCAGAAGAATTCCGGACGCATCGCCGACATTGATGGAATTGACCTGGCGCAGAAGCCGCTGGAGGGCCCGCCAGCCTACGATCCGTCGCTGCCATGGCTGACCAAGGGCGGCGACATCAACGATGCCAGCGGCCTGTCGAGGACACCGGTCTATGGCGTTATCGAAGTCAGCGAGGAAGACCACATCGCGAGCGCGCTGGCCTTTGCCCGCGCCAATAGCCTGAAGGTCTCGGTCGCGGCGGTGCGCCATTCGATGGGCGGCCACGCCTTCGACGACAACGCGCTGGTCCTCGACATGCGCAAATTCAACAAGCTCAGTATCGACCCGGCTGCAAAGACGATGACCTTGCAGCCGGGCGCGCGCTGGCACGACATCCAGAACCTTTTGCACCCGCGCTTCGCGGTGAAGGCGATGCAGTCGACCGACATCTTTTCGGTCGGCGGCTCGCTGTCGGTCAACGCGCATGGCATGGACCACCAGGCCGGCTCGGTCGCCGGCTCGATCCGATCGATGCGGGTGATGCTGGCGGACGGTTCGGTGACGACCTGCTCACCGGCCGAAAATACCGAGCTGTTCCGCCACGTCGTCGGCGGCTACGGCCTGTTCGGCGTGGTGCTGGAGGCGACACTCGACATCGTCGACAACGCCGTCTACCGGACCTCGCGCGAGATCATCAAATCGGACGATTTCCCGACGTTCTTCGCCGAGGTTCTGGAGCCAAACAGGGCGATCGGTCTGTTTTATGGGCATCTGTCGACTGCGCCGGGCAATTTCCTCGAGGATATGATCGTCTACCGCTATGACAAGGTCGCCGACCAGCCGCCGGCCGACCAGCCGGCAATCGGTGAACCGGGTTCGGTCGGGCTCAAGCGGGTGATCATCAACCTGGCGAAATGGGGCAGCCTGTTCCAGGAGCTGAAATGGTTCACCGAAAAGACGCTGGAGCCGCAATTCGAGAGCTGCACGGTGGCGCGGACGACGGCAATGGGCGAGGGCGAGGCCTGCCTCGTCACGCGCAACAATCCGATGCACGATTCAGTGCCCTATCTGTTCAACGATCTGCTCGACGAGACCGACATCCTGCACGAGTATTTCATCCCGCGGGCGGCCTATAACCCGTTCATCGCGGAAGCGCGCGAGATCCTGCGCAACCAGACCCTGCCGGTGCTCAACGCGTCGGTACGCATCGTCCACAAGGAGGATGTGGCGCTGAATTATGCGCCGGAGCCGGCCTATTCGCTGGTGCTCTACATCAATCAGCCGACAGACACCGACGGCAATGCCAGGATGCGGACGCTGACAAGGGCGCTGATCGACGTGACGATCAAGCATGGCGGGCGTTTTTTCCTGCCCTACCAGCTCCACTACACAGGCAAGGAACTGCTTGCCTCCTATCCGGAACTGCCGTCCTTCCTGGCGAAGAAGCTGCAATACGATCCGGGCGAGCTGTTTTCGTCGATTTTTTATCGCGCCGTCAAGGCACTGATCGGCACGGCCTGAAGCGGCGGCTACAGACCGTCAGGCAGCTTCGCCGCCAGCCAGTTCGCCGAACGCCTGGCGATGCCGATCGTTGCCGATGCGGCGCGGCCGAGATCGGTCTTGACCACGGCGTAGCCGGCCTTCGTGCGGTAGAGCACGGCGCGGCCGCCATCGACCGCCGCTTCATAGGCGACCGGCCGGACGGCTTCCGTTTCCGTCGCCGTGGCCTGCGTTCCGACCGCAGCACTGGGCCGATGGCTCAGTTCCGGTGGCAGCGGGTCTGTCGCGGCCGTACTGGCCGTCGTCAATTCAGGCTCGGAAGCGGTCGCAGCGAGCTGCGATGACGAAGACGAGTTCTGTGTCCGGCAGATGCCGGAGACCAGCGGATAGTCGAAATTGCGCTCGTGCAGCATCTGGCTTTTCATCGCCGCTTCGCATTCGGCGATGCTCGACCATTTGGCGGGCGTCTCGCCGATATATTCGCAAAGCCTGGCGTCGCAATCGCAGCCGACGATGGTCATGGCGACAAGGGCGGTCTTGATCACGGTCGTGTCCCTCCGAGTTGCCTGGCACATGTGCGCAAGACAACGTGTCTACGGCATCATCAATCGTTGCGGAACAAGGCGGGATTTGGCCGCGATTGTGGAATGAGCGTGACGGAGCATCACGCAACGTCCTGCCGAGGCCGACTGTGACCGAAAGGCCTCAGTAATCGTAGACATGCTCGAGCCTGGCGCCCGCCGTCATCAGCGCCGGCAGCACGATGTGCAGCTTGCGCACGGCGACGGTCAGGCCGGTGCGGCGCGTCGAAGGTTGCGCCGGAAGCGGGTAGCTGAACAAGGTGCGTGCACCTTCGGGAACATTGATCTCGTCATTGGAAAGCATGGTGACCATGATCTCGTCATTGCCGCCGATCTCGACGAAGGAGACGCCCTTGCCGATCAGGCGCGGGATCATGTCGGTGAACACCTGATAGCGTCTGGTGACGAAGATCGCGCCGTCGGCGCCGAGATCGCGCTCCAGCAAGGTGTCGGGTTCGTTGCGCGTCACCTCGCCGACCGGACCCTTGGCCCAGACATGAATATCGAGCAAGGCGGGATCGGTGGTGGCGGCGAGCGCCGACTTGATCAGATCGGCATAGCCCTGCTTGATCGTGTCGGCGAGGCCGAAAGCGAGCTTGCGTTCGCTGGTGCGGACGGCGCTGTCGTCCGCTGCCGGCTGGACGGCAAACAGGCCGGCACGCTTTTCGGCATAGGGAAACTGGTACCACGGCACCTGGTCGAGAAAACCGGCATAATCGGCCGCCACCTTGGCCTGGTAGATGTCGACGGCGGTGCGCTTGCCGGCTGTCGCTTCGGTGACGCGGCCGATCGTATTTTCATAGGCCCACTGGATGGCGTGCTCGATCGTGTGGCTGGTGCCGATGACCACCAGCATCTGGTGGTTGTCGAGGTTGAACTTGTAGGTGGAGCTGGCGCGGATGACCATCGCATAGTCCTGCCAGAAGCGGCCGATATAGGAGAGATAGGGAAAACCGCTCGGCTGGTTCTTGTCGACGAAGCCGGCATATTCGCGGGCGGCGTAGACGATGGCCCATTCCGGATAGGTAAGAAAGGTCGATTCCTCCGGCCGCTGGTAGCCGGGGATCTCGGCACGGATCTTGTCGGCCAGCGCCTTTGGCGGGGCACCCTCGGCGACGCCCGGCAATGGCGTTGTGTCCAGCGACGGCGTCGTGAGAAAGCCGTAGGCCAGCCCGGCGATCGGGATCAACACGACAATGACGACGAGCCAGAGGATCGCCTTGATGATGCGCTTCAGCCAGCGGAACAGGAACATGGCCGGTCAGGCCGTGGCGAAATGGTCGTACACACGTTTCGACAGCCAGAACCCGACGTAGACGGCGAAGCCGCCGATGAAGATGTGCGGCAGGTTGGCGAAGAAGCGGGCCGGGAATTCGATGTCGTTCAGGGAGCGGAAGCCGTTGATGAAGATGCCGCCATCGAGGCAGCCGGAACCGGTGACCAGGCCGAGCACGCCGTCGAACAGATAGACCGAGCCGAACAGCTTGAAATAGAACACCGCCTGGCGGTGCGAGATGAAGGCGGCGGCCAGCGCCCAGACGCCGGAGAAGGCGTGCAGCAAATCGTCGTACCATTGCAGCGAGAACAGGCCGAACAGATTGCCGCCGGCGTCGTTGAAAGCCGGCACATAGCCGATGGCAACAACGCCGAAGAACAGGAAAGCATAGGCAACAGCAAGCTTCTGGATGAGCGTCATGAAATGTCCCCCTGCCGTCAGCCCCTTTAAACGGCCCCCGACGACAAATGGATAGTAGCTGATTTTGGCGCAGCGTGAAGCGTCGCCGGCAAAATCGTCAGGCGGGGCCACAAAGACAGTCGGCGCCGGGATTTCTCCCAGCGCCTCCCTGTCAGATCAGGACACGGTCGCGGCAGCAACTCCCGAAAGATGTCGCGCCATGCCGGCCTTGATTTTGACGGTCCTGCCAGTCGCCACCCGAGGGCAGCGTCCGTTCCGGACCACGCCGGTCTCCACTCTTGCGAGCTTTGCCCAGCGCGCCATCGAAGGTTTTTGCCGTCCTTCATGGCAGCATCGGTCCGCCGTCGGCGTTCGCACGCTTTCCGCGGCCCCGTAGGTCTCGGCGTCCATCCCTCCAACAAGCAAGCCTGTTCTCGTTCAGGGCCGTACGGGCCTCAGGAAATCCGCCGTTCCGCTTTGCCTTTCGGCGTGGCGATCGGTAGCCGCCTGAGATGGGTTTTAACGTACGTCGGATAAGCGTTTGGCGGAACTGCCGCATGCCTGTGGATAGCGGGATTATCGGGGACTGACCCTGCCAAAATAGCGACTTTCCGATCTCTGCCGCCGCCGGTCGGGATTTGCCGCCTCGATGCCGAAGCCGCATTGTCGGGTAATCGACCCTTGCCCCGCAGGCCGGCGCGGGCTTCAATGCCGGCAAATGATTGGAAGGCGTGTTCGATGGCCTTGGGGAGGCAGGCTTGAAGGTCGCGGTGGTTCTCAATCCGATCGCCGGCGGCGGCAGGCTCAAGCGGCATTGGCCCGAGGTTGCGGCTTCGCTGAAAAGACATTTCGGTGATTTCGAGCTGCGTGAAACGCAGGCCGAGGGGGATGCCGAACGGCTGGCGCTCGACCTTGCCGCCATCGGCTTCGAGCTGGTGATCGCGGCCGGCGGCGACGGCACCGCCAGCGAAGTCGCCGACGGGCTGCTGAAGGCTTTCCGGGAAAGCGGCCGGATGGCCGAATTTGGGCTGCTGCCTTGCGGCACCGGCATCGACTTTGCCCGCGGGCTCGGCCTGTCGAACAATGTCGATCTGACGCTGAAGCGGATTGCCGAGGCCAAGCCGCGCAAGGTCGATGCCGGCTGCATCAGCTATGTCGACGACCATGGCGCACTGGCCAGCCGCCATTTCATCAACATCGCCAGCCTCGGGCTTTCCGGCGCTACCGACCGTGCCGTCAACGCCGACAGGCGCAAGGGCAAGGTTTCGGCCAAGGCACTGTTCTACTGGCGCACGGTCTGGGAATTCCTCCGCTATCGGTTCCAGGAGGTTGCGATCACCATCGACGACGGTGCCCCGGTTGAGGCGCGCATGGCATTGGTGGCGGTGGCCAACGGCAAATTCTTCGGCGGCGGCATGATGATCGCGCCCGACGCCGAGCTTAATGACGGCGAGTTCGACATCGTCATCCTGCGCGCCGCCGGCAAGCTGAAGCTGATCTGGGACATCCGCCTGCTCTATGGCGCGCGGCACCGCAACCATCCTGCGATCACCATCCTGCGCGGCAAGAAAGTGGTTGTCGAGCCGCTCGGCGATGTGCAAAAGAACGCCGCGCTGATCGACATAGACGGCGAATCGCCGGGTCGCATACCAGCGACTTTCGAGATCCTGCCCGGCGCATTGACGCTGAGATATTGAATCAAGGCGTTGAGACTTTGATTCAGTTGACTGCGGCTCTGGTTCCGGCGATCTCTCCAATCGACTGAAATCGATTGATAATCCGGCCAATATCAACTTGCGAGTTTAGCCGGGAAACCGGGTGCGCGCAGGTCGGTGCCGACGGCATCCTCGAGCAGTTTCACGATCATCGTCGACCAGGCGCTGCCGCCATAGGCCTGCTTGCCTTGCCTGAAGATTGCGTCGACGCGCGAGGCAAGCTCGAGCGGAACGCCGAATTTTTCACCCATGCCGAGGGCGAAGCCGAGATCCTTTAACGCCAGGTCCATGGTGAAGCCGATGTCGTAGGAGCCGTTCAGCACCAGCTGGCTTTCGGTCTCATGGACGAAGCTGTTGCCGGAGGAGGCGACGATGGCGTGATGGGACTGGGCAAGGTCGAGCCCGCCCTTTTTGGCCAGCATCAGCGCTTCGCCGGCGGCGACCAGATGGATGAAGGCCAGCATGTTGGTGATGACCTTGATCACCGCCGCCGAGCCGACCGGACCCATCAGGAACGAGCGCGCGCACATCGCCTCGACGGCAGGGCGGTGGCGCGCATAAAGCGCTGCGTCGCCGCCGACCAGCGCGGTGATCTGTCCGACGGCTGCCAGATGCACGCCGCCGGTGACCGGGCATTCGAGCGTCTCGACGCCTCTTGCCGAGGCGAGGGATGCAAGGCGCAAGATCTCGTCTTGGCCATTGGTCGACATCTCGATCCAACTGCCGCCTGCGGGCAGGCCTTCGAGCAATCCGCCGGGGCCGGCCAGCACCGCCTCGCTGACTTTTGGCGAGGGCAGGCAGGTGATGGCATTGCCGGTGCGGCCAGCGGCATCAGCAGGGCTGTTGGCGGCATCGGCACCAAGCATCACCAGCCGCTCGACGGCCGCCTGGTCGCGGTCGAATACGGTGACGGCAAAGCCGTTGTGGATCAGGTTGGCGGCGAGCTGGCCGCCGAGATGGCCAAGACCGACGAAGGCATAGCTCTGACGCGCGCTCACGGCATCAGCGGCGTCTGCATCATCTGCAAATGCAGGTCCTTGCCGGTCCAGGGATGCGCCTCGCAGACGGCTTCGTCGAGTTCGACACCGAGGCCTGGCTCCTTCGACGGGATGACGTTGCCGTCCCGCCATTCGATCTTCTTCTTGAGCAGCTTCGCGTGAAAACCGTCCCACTGTTTCAGCGATTCCAGAATGAGGAAATTGGGCAGCGTCACCGCAAGCTGGATGTTGGCGGCGCCGACGATCGGTCCGCAGTAGCAGTGCGGCGCGACCTGGATGTGGTAGGCTTCGGCCATGGCGGCGATCTTTTTGGTTTCGAGAATGCCGCCGGAGCGGCCAAGGTCGGGCTGAAGAATGGTCGCCGCACGGTTCTCGATGACGCGGGCGAACTCAAATTTGGTTGTTAGCCGCTCGCCGGTGGCAATCGGGATCGAGGTCGCGCGGGCGACCTGCGCCATCACCTCGGGCATGTCGGGCGGCACCGGCTCCTCGAACCACAGCGGATCATAGGGCTCGATGGCGCGGGCGAGGCGCAGCGCGCCCGATGCGGTGAACTGGCCGTGCGTACCGAACAGGATGTCGGCCCTGGTGCCGACCGCCTCGCGGATCGCCTTGACCATGCGGGCGGAGAGGTCGATGTCGACGAGGCGCGGCTGGTGGCCGTCGAAGGCGGTGTAGGGGCCGGCTGGGTCAAGCTTGACCGCATTGAAACCCTGCTCGACATATTCGAGCGCGCAGGCGGCGGCCAGATCTGGGTCGTTGTAGACGTTCTTGCCGCGGGCGTCCTCCGAATGGACGCTGCCGCTGTGCGGGTAGAGGTAGGTATAGGAACGCAGCGTTTCGTGTACCTGGCCGCCAAGCAGCTTGTAGACCGGCTTGCCGGCCTCCTTGCCGATAATGTCCCAGCAGGCGATTTCCAGCGCCGAGAAACAGCCCATGCCCGACACGTCGGGCCTCTGGGTGAAGCCGGATGAATAGGCGCGGCGGAAGAAGGTCTCGATATCGTGCGGGTCGCGGCCGATCAGATAACGCTCGGCCATGTCCTCGACCATTTTCGCCGTGACATGGGCCGAGAAGGTGGCGTTGTAGGCCTCGCCATAGCCGACGACGCCGCCATCCGTGGTGAGCTTGACGAAGATGAAATACTTGCCGCCGATGCCGGGCGGCGGATTGCCGACCACCCAGGTCTTGACGTCGGTGATTTTCATTTCTGATCCTCCAGAACCAGTTCGGCGCCCTTCCATCCGGTCATGATCGCGGCGGCGTTGGTGTTGCCGGTTATGTTGTCGGGAAAGATCGAGGCATCGATGACGCGCAACGCCTGGATGCCGTGTACCTTGAGGCGCGGATCGACGACGGCGTGCGCCGCGTCCGGCCCCATGCGGCAGGTCGAGACCGGGTGATAGACGGTGCCCGAGCGCTTCCTGAAATCCTGAATGAGATCCGCGTCGGAGGTGATCGAGGGACCGGGCAAAACCTCTTCCTCGATGATCTCGGCCATCGCCGGCATCGAGGCGATCTTCCTGACGAATTTCACCGCCGCCAGCATTTCAGCGACGTCCGCCTCGGTCGAAAAGGCATTGGCGACGATTTTGGGATAATCGCGCGGATTGGCGGAACGGATCATGATTTCGCCGCGGCTCGACGGACGGCAATTGGACAGCCCGATGGAAAAGCCCGGCCATGGATCGGGCGTCAGGATCGGGCGTTCGCCGCTCTTCGGAATGACGGTTGAAAACGCCTGGAAATAGAGCTGCATGTTGGGCCGTGCCGTGGCCGGATCGGTGCGAAAGAAGCCGCCGGCATTGTTCATCGACAGCGACAGCGGGCCTGAGCGCAAAAACACGTATTGCATGCCGACCAGCAGCTTGCCCCACCACGGGCGCAGGATCTGGTTGAGCGTCGGCAGCCTGCCCTTGAACGTGTAGTTGATGCCGACATGGTCCTGCAGGTTTGCCCCGACATTCTCGTTGGCGTGAACGACGGGAATGCCGAGCGCGCCAAGAAGCGCCGACGGGCCGACACCGGAAAGCTGGAGAAGTTGAGGCGAATTGACCGAACCGCCCGACAGGATGATCTCGCGGCCGGCGCGGGCGGTTTTCGTCGCGCCATTCTGGAGATATTCGATGCCGACGGCGCGTTTGCCCTCGAACAGGATTTTTGTCGCTAGGGCGTTGATCTCGACGCGGACGTTTTTGCGCTTCATCGCCGGGCGCAGGAAGGCGCGCGCCGCCGACATGCGGCGGCCGTTCCTGGTGGTGATCTGGTAGGCGCCGACGCCTTCCTGCGAGGCGCCGTTGAAATCCGGGTTGAGCGGCAGGCCGGCCTGGTTGGCGGCGGCGAGATAGCGCTTGGTGAGCGGATGGACGGAGGTCGAGCAGTCGGTGACATGCAGCGGCCCGCCGACGCCGCGCCATTGGTCGGCGCCGGCCTGGTTATCCTCCAGCGCCTTGAACGCAGGCAGCAGGTCGTCGAAGCCCCAGCCGGGATTGCCGGCCGCTGCCCAAGCGTCGAAATCCTCACGCGCGCCCCTGATCCAGACCATGGCGTTGATCGAACTCGAGCCGCCGAGCAGCTTGCCGCGCGGCCAGTGGTCGGCATTGCCGGCCAGGCCGGGATCCGGCTCGGCCTTGTAGTTCCAGTTGACCGCCGGGTCGAAGAAGGTCTTGCCGTAGCCGAGCGGCATCTGCACGTAGAAGCGACGGTCGCTGCCGCCGGCCTCGAGCACCAGCACCGAGAAGCGGCCGGAAGCCGACAATCTTTCGGCCAGGACCGAGCCGGCCGAACCGGAGCCGACGATGATGAAATCATAGGTCTGCATGGTGGATACGGCTGGCTCCGGAATTCGGGCTCTACCCTAGACGCGGCAGATGCGTCACGTCGCCGGGCCTTCCGGCATCGCTTGTGAAAAAAGCGACTGGCAACTTCGTTTGAATTTCGACTTTCAGCGCCAAGAAGATTGATGAAGACCTAACTTGCCCACGCATCGAGTTGATTGAGGACAGCAATGGCTGGATAGGATTTCCGGTTGGGATAAGCACGCCTGTAATAGGCATTCCAATAGCTTGTGGCCTTGCTGCGCATTGCACGCATTACGTCTCGGTTCTGTCGGACAAAACTGGCATAGGCTGAAGCGTCCAGATCAGGTACTGCGGCGTAGATGTCTTCGGCGATTTCGACGACATATTCGCCCAACAGCAGAACGACGAAGGCGATGCTCCAACTTTCGTTCAGCGACAGGATCACCTTGGCTGATTTCTGCCGCAAAAAGTCATCTGTCGATCGTGTCAGCAGGCAATGCGACGGAAATGAAAAGCCAAGGTGATGCTCTCGCACGCTTGGCAGAAAATGTAACCGATAAGGAATATAGATGACCGCTCCATCAGAAATGAGATGTCGGGACGTCGTTCGGTAAGTGTCGTCGACAAAGGGCGTCAGCTCCTCCTCTGCCATGGTGGTCAACATGCTGAATGGGAAAGCTGACTTCGCAGCGCCCGAGAACGGCTTGCGTCGTGGGAACCAATCCACGTTGTGCCTCTGACCAAAAGTTGAAAACGATCCGGCTTCATTTCGAAGTGCCTGAGCTTCCTCGACAAGCGATCCAAGCATTACAGGCGATGATCGGCAATCTGCTTGAAATCATAGCGCATGATCGGGCGGGCCGGCGTTCTGCGAGCGACGACCCTGAACCCGGCGCGCGCGAAGGTGGAGGCATATCCGCTGCCGGAAGCACTCGGCGATACGTCGGCCTCGAAAGGATAGGCTTCGAGTGCCGGAGCATTTGCGCGCCTTGCGACTTCCAGTGCTTCCGCAATCAGCTGGAATGTTACGCCCCGCCTGCGGTATCGTTTTCGCACGTAGAGGCAGGACAGGGACCAGACCGGCTTGTCATCCACGCGCTTGAGCTGCCATAGCCGATCGAGCCAGGGCAGGGCATCTCGCGGCGTCACCCGGCACCAGCCGACAGCCGTATCGCCGTCGAAAGCGAGCAAACCCGGAGGCGGACCATGCTGGACGGCTTGCCGGAACGCGGCCTTGTTTTCCTCGCCGGGTCTCTTTCGGTAAGAACGACCGATCCGTCCGTACATACACCAACAGCGACTGCAGACGGCGCTGTCACCGAACAGGTTCTCGAGTGCGGGCCATAGATCGGACGTTAATGGGCGAAAGCCAAGTTCCATGTCAGCCGCCATCAGCTACCTACCTTGCCCAGTCTAGCCTGAGCTACGCGTTAGTGCATCATAGGTTGCGGTCCATGCGGGTGATGTTCGAAACGGGGTTCACTCAGCATCCCCGTCGTGCTCCAGCTCAGCGCAGAAAGCCAAGCACGGCCTCCATGAACTCGGTGGGGTACTCGACATTCGACAAGTGGACCGCGGGCAGGACAACCAGTTTCGCGCCCGGCACCGTCGCCGCGATCAGCTCGCTATGGCTGGCGGCTGTCACAGTGTCGTGCCGGCCGGCGATCACCAGCGTTGGCCTGGAAATCAGCGCAATGGTTCGGCGAAGGTCCGCATCGCGAACCGCCGCAAACAGACCAGCCAAGCCTTGCCGGTCGATGGCCAGCAGCATAGTGCGAAATTCTTCGATGACGGGTTCGTTGGCCGCCAGCATACGCGCAGGAAACCAGTTGCCCAGGAACATCTCGGCGGTTTCCGACATATCCGGCGCCTGCAGCACGGCGGCAATCCGCTCGTCAAACTGCTTTGCCGGTCCGAGGTAGGATGAGGTGTTGCTCAGGATCAAGCGCTCGATCCGCTCGGGCGCGTGGATGCCGAGCCACTGCCCGACGAAGCCGCCCAACGACAGACCGAGGAAGTGTACGCGTTCAATGCCCAGGGTGTCGAGCAACTCGATCACGTCGCGGCCAAGCCGGTCGAGCGAATAAGCGCCGGCCGGAACGCTCGACCCTCCGTGGCCGCGAAAATCATAGCGCAGAACACGGAAATGGTTCGACAGCTCGCCGACCTGCATGTCCCACATCCGCAGCGTGGTGGCGATGGAATTCGACAGCATCAGCACGGGTTTCCCGGCGTCGCCGTCGATGCGGTAGGCGATGCGTGTGCCATCGCCGACGGTCACGAAATCCAGCTCATTCATGGGTGAATACACCTTCCTTCTTGGAGCGTTGAATGTGGCAAAGCCTAGCTGCGGCGCGCTTTTGATGATATTACAAAGATGGGACCATCTCTGTAATAGAAGCTGACATGGCCGAATTCACCCTGCACGACCTGCAATGCTTCGATGCCGTGGTCCGCTGCGGCGGCTTTCAGCCTGCGGCGGCCATGCTGCATCGCTCGCACCCGGCTGTGTTCGCAGCCGTTGCAAAGCTGGAGCGGCAACTCGACCTCGTTCTTTTGGATCGCAGCGGCTATCGCGTGCGCCCCACCGAGGCAGGGCTGTCGTTCCATCGCAGGGCACAATCGCTGCTGCGCGAGCTCGAGGGCTTGCGGCTTCATGCTGCTCAGCTGTCAATGGGCGAAGAAAGCGAGATCCATGTGGTGATCGGCGACCTTTGCCCGCGTCCGCAGGCATTGGGCATGCTCGGACGGTTCTTCGCCCAGTGTCCGGGCACACGCCTGCATCTGCACTTCGAGGCGGTGGGCGGCCCGTGGGAGCGCCTCTTCGATGACGAAGCCGATTTGATCCTGCACTGGATCGACAAGACCGATCCGCGGGTGGAATGGATCGATCTGTGCAAGGTGCCCTTCGTCCCAGTAGTGGCGTCGGGCTTTCTACCGGAGCGGATCAAGCACCCCATCACGCCGGATCAGATGCACGCGTTCACCCAATGTG
Source organism: Mesorhizobium sp. M1227 (assembly GCF_040318315.1). Classification (NCBI taxonomy): domain Bacteria; kingdom Pseudomonadati; phylum Pseudomonadota; class Alphaproteobacteria; order Hyphomicrobiales; family Phyllobacteriaceae; genus Mesorhizobium; species Mesorhizobium sp. M1227. The sequence goes on along the minus strand of NZ_JAMYLZ010000020.1, from coordinate 54,603 downwards.
TCATGCGCGACACGGCCCGCCATTCACCCCAACAAGACTACTTCATGATCGAGGGTGCGCCGCAATGCATGGTGGCCGACCAGGGGATGAAGAAGGAAATCATCCTGCAGGGCCTCGCGTGGGGCCACATGCCCCGCTTCCTGATCGAGGATGAGCTGCGCGACGGACGCCTGCAATCCGTTGCCGGCCGTCATCTGCCAGGCCGCACCGAGGAGTTGGTGGTGGCGCGCCGCCGCGACCGGCCGCACGGGCCGATCTCGAACCGTCTGTGGGATCATATCGAGCAAGAGGCGCCGACGTTGCGCCGAGCGCTCGAACCCCGGCAACCTGTCCAGTAGGCGGCCAGCCGGGGCTCAGCGAGGCCGTTCGGAGGGCCAACCACCTGCTGCTCTTCACTGACGTAATTCACGCCTCCGCGCTGCAATTTGCGCATCCGGAATGGGCAATCGCCTTCGACGTGGACCAGGAGGCCGCAATCGCCACACGCAAGAAGGTGCTCGACATGGTGTCGGCGGATGGCCTGCTCGTCGCAGGCATGCACCTGCCCTTTCCAGGAATCGGTCATGTTATTCGCGAGGGCAACGCCTATGCCTACGTCCCGCTCCGCACAGCATCTTTTCAACACTGTCGACCGATAGCCGAACCTCAGGCCGCGACACTGTTCAGTGGCGCGTTGACCTGCCCGTGCCATGACGATACGGGATCGGGACAATCGGCTTCGAGAGGATTGGCCAAATGGTGCATTACGCGGACGGGCGGCCGATCGGCGATCTGACGCTCAGGACGCTGGCCATGCCTTCCGACGCCAATGCGGCAGGCGACATTTTTGGCGGCTGGGTGATGGCGCAGATGGATCTCGCCTGCGGCATCCGCGCCGCCGAGCGCGCCAAGGGCCGCGTGGTGACGGCGGCGGTTAAGGAAATGTCCTTCGCCAAGCCGATGAAGATCGGCGACACGCTGTGCATCTATACGCATGTCGAACGCGTCGGCCGCACCTCGATGACGCTCAAGGTCGAGGCCTGGGCGCAGCGCTATCTCTCCGACCTGATGGAGAAGGTCACCCATGCCGACTTCGTCATGGTGGCGCTGGACGGCGAAGGCAAGCCGAAGGCGGTTCCGGCCGAAGGCTGACCCGGCCTGATTCCAGAAGACGGATTTAAACAGCCGTCTCTCCCGCGCGGGGGATGCGGACAGCGATACCGCGTGGTCTTTGGCTAACGGGTTCCCGCATGCGCGCCTGCAGCGCGACCGACGGGATATTGGGAGGAAAGACAATGCGTCAACACATGCTGAACGCTGCCCTGGCGGGTGCCTTTGCAGCCTTGCTCTGCCTGTCGTCCGCAAGCGCTTTTGCCGAGGTCAAAAAAGGCGATCCAGGCGCCACCTGCACGTCGGAAAACCGCACCATCAACGGGCAAGCGGCCAAGTGCGAGATCTGCTCGGCGACGAAATGCGACACCAGCGGCACGACGGTGAGCAATTGCCGCAAGGAGACGACCACGACCTGCACGATTGGCGGCAGGGTGGTCAGTCCCAACCCGAAATGGAACCGGATCGAGAAGCTGCCGAAGACCAAGATGCAGTTACAGCAGTAGCGCTCATCCGGAGGCTCCCGGGCAGGTTCAAACCTTTGCAGCACAAGGGTTCAGCTGTGCACGGCGTCGAACTTCTCGCGCGCCGCCTTGACGCGCTCGGTGTTCTTGCGTGCCCATTCGCCGAGCGCATCGACCGGCACCAGCAGTTCGTAGCCAAGATCGGTCAATTCGTAGTCGACCCGCGGCGGGATGGTCGGGAACACGGTGCGTGTAACGAAGCCGTCGCGCTCGAGCCCGCGCAAGGTCGTGGTCAGCATCTTTTGCGAAATGCCGCCGACCGCGCTGCGCAACTCGTTGAAACGCAGCGGCCCGTTGCCAAGCTTGCCGACGACGAGCACCGTCCATTTGTCGCCGACGCGCTGCAGGATTTCCGAGATGGCGCGGCAGTCCTCGGTGCGGTGCGGGTGCCTTGGTAACAAAAAAGTGCCTCCTTGCACATTGAGCGGCCAGTTACTCATATAGCTCAGGTATCTAAACGATACCAGTATTCCCGTAAGGAGAGCCCCTCTATGTCAAAACCCAAAATTGCCATCGTCATTGGTTCGACCCGCGCCGCGCGCTTTGCCGACGTCCCGGCCGAATGGATTGCCAAGATCGCCAAGTCGCACGCCGATATCGACGTTGAAGTCGTCGACCTGCGCGATTTCCCGCTGCCGTTCTTCGATGAGGTCGCATCCTCCGCCTGGGCGCCGTCGCAGAACGAAGTGGCGCAGCGCTGGCAAAAGAAGGTCGCCGGATTCGACGGCTTCATCTTCACCGCCGCGGAATACAATCATGGCCCGACGGCCGTGCTGAAGAACGCCATCGACTACGCCGCCAACGAGTGGAACAAGAAGCCGGCCGGCTTCGTTGGCTATGGCAGCGTCGGTGGCGCGCGCGCGGTCGAGCAGCTGAGGTTGCATGCGGTCGAGTTGCAGATGGCGCCGGTGAAGTCCGCCGTACACATCTCCTGGGCCGATTTCCTTGCGGTCAAGCAAGGCGACAAGAAGCTCGACGAGTTCGAGCACCTCAACCAGGCGGCAACCGCGCTGGTCAACGACATTGCATGGTGGGCCAGGGTGCTGAAGACGGCGCGTCAGGCCGATGCCGTCGCCGAGGAAGTCAAGGCGGCCTGAGCACAGGTTCGAACAGTCCTCCCAAGGATTAAGTCTCCCAAGCATTGGGGCGGCGCGTGCGCCGCCCTTTTTGTTCATACGGCATGGGCGTCCTGCGCTTGCCGTGGTCTGATGATGCAATCGGCAAGGCGGTCCATCTCATTCAGCTCGTCGGCGTGATGCTGGCCCCACTGGCAAAGTGCCAGCAGGATCGGCTCGAGGCTGAGGCCGAGCCGCGTCGCCGAATATTCGACGCGCGAAGGTATCTCGGCAAAGATCTCGCGGCGGACGAGACCGTGCTCTTCCATTTCGCGAAGCTGCTGGATCAGCACTTTCTGGGTGATATCGGGCATCAGCGCCTGCAGCGCCGACAGCCGCCGGGGCGCGTCGAAGAGATGGTACAGGATGACCGCCTTCCAGCGGCCCGAAATCACTTTCAGCGCGCGCTCCGCCGGCAGCATCGGCAGTCTCTTGATCGGCTTGGCCATGGTCACCTCCCGGTCAGCAGCGGACAAATTGGTGTGTAGTCGAAGCCAGGCAGATAGTGGCAAACAGCGGCCGATGCCAACAGCGATCGGTGCATGCGATGAGAGCCATTCAACTGAGCCGCTTCGGCGGGCCCGACGTTCTCGACATAGTCACGGTGCCGAAGCCTGAGCCGCAAGCCGGCGAGGTCCTGGTCCGCGTTCATGCGGCCGGGGTGAATTTCTTCGAAGTGCTGATGCGCGCGGATCGCTATGCGGTGACGCCGCAACTGCCGATGATCCCTGGCGTCGAGGCCGCCGGGATCGTGGAGGCGCTTGGGCAGGGGGTGGACGCTTCCTTGCTCGGCACGCGCGTCGCCGCGCCGTTGTTCGCCTCGAGCCGCCCGTTTGGCGGCTATGCCGAGTATGTGACGATCGACGCAAGCCTGGCCGTGCCCTTGCCGGATTCGCTCTCGTTCGAAAACGCGACGGCATTGATGGTGCAAGGACTGACGGCATTGTATCTATCGCGGCAAAGCCCGCCGGCCCGCAGATCGGTGCTGGTCGCCGCTGCCGCGGGCGGCGTCGGTTCGTTGCTCGTCCAGCTTGCCAAGCGCGCCGGCGCGAGCCGTGTCATCGCGGCAGCCGGCAGCAAGGCCAAGCTCGACCTTACTTTGTCGCTGGGAGCCGATGCTGCCGTCAACTACAGCAACACGGATTGGCCGGTGCACGTCCGGGCAGCCACAGACGGCGCCGGCGTTGACATCATCTACGACATTGTCGGCGGCCCGCTGACGGCGGTTGCGCTGGAGGCTCTGGCACCTCGCGGAGAGTTGGTGTTTGCAGCACTCGGCAGATACGCGCTCGGCGCCCCGGAGATGGAGGCGATGATCGGCCGCAACCAGTCGCTGAAGGGTTTTGCCCTGCTGCCGTTGCTGTCTACGGACGGGCTCCGTGACGGCCTTTTGGAGCTGTTCGATCTGGCCGCTGGTGGTCAGCTTGTGGTGACCAAAGGTGGCCGCTTCCCGCTCGACCAGGCCAGCCACGCACATCGCCTGCTGGAGGAGCGCGGCGCGACCGGCAAAGTTGTCTTGATACCTTAGTAGGTGCTCGGCAAGGAGCCGAGGATCCGGGCTTGTGCCGTTCCGGCCGTCAACGAACCCGGTAGAACGGATTAGGCAGCAGGAACAGCTTCTCGGCATGCCCACCGAACAGGTCGGATGGCTGGTCACCGACATTGGCAATTATTGTGTAGCCGGCCTTTTCGATTTCGGCCCTTATGGGTGCCTTGAAATCTGCGGCGGAACCGTATTTGGCCCCAGGCTGGACCATGTAAAGGTGCTCGTAGCCGGCATAGCCGGCCGACTGCAGGTTCTGTTCGGTTGCCTGACGCTGGTCCTCCGGACGTCCGGTGATGAAGAACACCGCGACTTTCGCCGTTCGCGCCTGCCGGAAAACCTCCAGCACCGGGTCGATCGCCGGATCCTTCGCAAGCTGATCCCAGGCGGCCCAGCCACAGGGACCGTCGATTGCGATGTCGCAGGCGCCGCCGATAGGGCGGCCGAAATTGTCACGTGTGATCACTTCCCAGTTGGCCAAAGCCGTCTCGTCGATATCGAGCACCAGTGCGGGGCGAGGCACCTCCATTGCGCGCTTGACGACCCAGTCGCCTGCCTGCTTCGCCACAGCGGCCAGGTCGCGATCATAGTCGCCGGAATCATGATAATTGGCAGCCGCCAGCATCGCATCGCCGACATTGGCCGGCTGGGACGGGCTTGTGAGAAGGAGCGAGTCGGAACGTGCCGGCGCAGGAACATTTGTGCCAATCATCAGCACGATTGCCCCGACACGCGCAATTCTATTCCAGCCAATCGCCCGCATCACGGGACTTTGCGGTCACGAGAAGTCGGCTGTCAAGCGAGGTCTTCCACAGGTAGTGTCTCAGTTTGAAATTTGAAATATGCGAAAGCGCCTATCCCGGTTTGCTCGTCTAGGCGAAACCGCCTATGTGCTCAGCGGAAAGCATGGAAGGCACCCAATGTCAGATCCGATTCAGTTGCTACCATTCGCCTTGTTGACAGTCCTCACAGCAATCCCCGCGTGGGTGCTGTTTGGGCGACTAAGAATGTCTCGGGCGTGGGTGCTTCTCTCTGTGGTCCCGTTGGGAATGATAATCATTCTCTGGGTCGTCGCGTATAAGCGCTGGCCAATTCAGGAGGCAGCAATTGCCCACCGGACCTAGGGGCCAGAAGCGCCCCGCCGATGTGATCGGCAACGCCGTCCGCGTCATGCGCATGCAAGACTCCTGCGAGGAAGTCGAGCTTCGGTGGCCAGGCACGCCGCCACCGCCTGACTACGATGGACAGTCGTCTTAATTTCAAACTGAGACACTACCCTTCCACAGGTCCGCGAACCTGCGACGCTGAATTGGACATTCCAGATGCCGAATGTCTCTATGGGTTGCTGCACGCTACACGATTTCCGCCGTCGCGGTCTTTGCCTCCGAACAGGTGACGCACCGCCGGAACCGCCGGTCGAAATGCGTCACCCGAAAATCATGGCCGTTACGCGCTTTGCCGTGCCCTACGCCGCCTGAACGATCTCGACCAGTTCAACGTCGAACACGAGATCGCGTCCGGCCAACGGATGATTGCCGTCGAGCTTGACGCTGGTGTCGTCCACGCCGACGACTGTTACCGGCATCGGGCGCCCTTCCGGGGTTCTGACCTGCAATCGAGCGCCGATATCGACATTGATGTTGTCTGGTACGCGGGCGCGATCGACGGTCATGACCGCTTCGGGGCGGTGGGGGCCATAGGCGGCCTCGGCGGGAATGGTGACGGTGCTTTTCGCGCCCACCTCCATACCCTCGACATGGGTTTCGAGACCGGCGATCACTTGTCCTTCACCCAACGTGAATTGCAGCGGTTCGTTGCCGGAAGAATCGAACTGAGTGCCGTCAGCCAGGCGGCCATTGTAATTGATGCGCACGGTGTCGCCATTCTTGGCCTGTGTCATGATAGCCATCCTTTGAAAGTTTCGAGGGGCCGGCCAGAGCTCACGGTCCCGTCCTCGATCATCCACACACTTAGGTGCGCGGCGCGAAACGCTAAAACTAGGGACCTGGCTGCCGATGTAAACCCCGATTGCGCCGGCATGACCCGCCGGCGTTCGTCGCCTTCGGCAGCAGTGCACCGGTCCAGCAGTCATGCCGGCTCAACCCATCCAGGCGGCGTGCAAATGGCGGCTAGATCAGGTTATGGCCGCCATCGATGCGGATCGTCTCGCCGGTCGTGAAGTCGCTTTCCATGAGGTAGAGGTAGGCGGCGGCGACGTCCGCAGCGGTCGGAATTTTTCTCGATGGCAACCGGGCAGCCATGTCGGCAAAGAAGCTGGATTTGGCTTCTCCAACAATGTCCCACATCGGTGTATCGACCCATCCGGGCGACACGACATTGACGCGCGTCGGGGCCAGTTCGAGCGCCAGGGCGCGGGCGAAGTAGCTGAATGAACCGGCAATCGCGGAGACGACCGAGCCTCCCGGCACCGGCGGCCGATCCTTATTTATTCCCGAGGTGAAGGTCATCGAGCCGCCGGCTTTCAGGGTGCGCACAGCGTGCTTGGAAAGCATGACGGCGCCAATCAGCTTGTTATCGACGAAGCCTCGCACAGCCTCCATGTCGGTACTGCCGATGGGATCGACGGGCGGCAGTGTTCCGGCGGTCGATACGAGGTGATCGAAGGGACCGACCTCGTCGAACAGGCGAGCGACGTCCGCTTCGTCGGTCATGTCGGCGACCACGCTGGTCACGCGGCCCGCATTGAGCGTCCGTTCGGCAGCCAGCAGTTTCTCGGGCGAGCGTCCGACGATCACGACCTTCGCTCCGCCGTTGAGAGCAGCTTCCGCGACGCCGAGACCGATGCCGGAACTACCGCCGACGACGATGACTTTCCTGTCCACGAGCGATGTCATGAGGGTTCTCCGTTCGTTGCGATTGCGGTGAGGGTCAGGCCTTGCCGGCATATGCGGCTTCGAGGTCGGCGATGATGATCTTGCGCATCCCGTACATCGCCTGCCGGACGCGGTTGGCCTTTTCGCGGTCCGGATCGGCACTCAGCCGCGGCAGGATTTCCGGGATGACCTGCCAGTAGACGCCGTATCTGTCGGTGAGCCAGCCGCAGGGTTGTGCCCTGCCGCCGCCGGCGGTGAGCGCCTCATAGTAGTAGTCGGTCTCGGCCTGGTCCCTGGTCTCGATGTAGAGCGAGAGCCGCTCGTTGAAGGGCGGCTGCGGCCCGGCATTGAGCGCAGTGAGGTGCAGTCCTTCGAGCTCGAAATCGAAGATGGCATGCGGGACCGTCTTGTTGGTTCCGGACACCCAGTCGGTGTATTCGACGGTCTGGAGCGCTGTGCTGTTCTTGAAGACCGAGAGATAGAAATCGCGAGCTTGCTCCGCGTCGGTGTTGAACCAGAGGAATGGGTGGATGGTGGCCATGTCCGTTCTCCATTAATTCCTTGCGACAGCGATCTTTTGCGAAGAGCCTGTCCGCTGTTGCTTTCGTTCAGGCTAGCGGTGGTCCGACGGCCGATAGACCGAGCCGTCCCAGTCGCGGGCAAATCCGAGGTCTTCGAGCCGGCGGGTGGAGAAGCGTGCAATCTGCCGCCCAGTCCGGCGCCGGCTGCTCGAGGCGAGGATGCGGCCGGCCATGCCGGTCAGGACGTCGACGATCGGTTCAACTCGTTTGGCGTTCATGGTGCTCTCCCAGAGTGGCGGCAGTTTTGGTTTCAGCAGTTGCCCCGCGACTTTTGTCAGCGAGAGTATCAGTCACATCAAATTCGCCTTTTGCAGCGACGGTGAATGACTGATTACGCGAACAAACATGCCGGCTTCTGGCCTGGACGACAAACGACTTATCGGCGACAATGTGTGAGCGATGCTCACACATAGGTCTCGGTCCATGCCCCGGAAGCTGCCTCCCCTCACCACCTTGCCGAGCTTCGAGGCCGCGGCGCGCCTGTTGAGTTTCTCCAAGGCGGCAGAGGAACTTCATGTCACCCACGGCGCGATCAGCCGGGCGATCAAGAACCTTGAGGATCAGCTCGGTGTGCAGCTGTTCGAGCGCGGTACGCGTTCGGTGAGTCTGACAGCCGTTGGCGAGCCCTATGCGCGGGCGGTGCGCGAGGCGCTCGCCCAGTTGGCCACCGCCACCGCTGCAGCAACAGCCCGCTATTCGAGCTCGACATTGAACGTCAGCACCTCCGATGGCTTCGCGGGGAGATGGCTGGTGCCGCGCCTCTATCGCTTTCACCGTGCGCATGGCGACGTCGATGTGCGGGTTTCGACAAGCGGGAAGCTGACCAACTTCCTCGGCGACGGCATCGATGTCGCCGTCCGTTATGGCAATGGAAACTATCCGGGGCTCACGTCGGAGTTCCTCACCGGCGAGGAGGTGTTTCCAGTGTGCAGCCCAAAGCTTCTTGAGGGTGCACATCCGCTCCGCACGCCTCAGGACCTCAAACACCACACGCTGATCCGTGACAGCTTTCCGATCGACTGGGCGACCTGGCTGGCTAGCGCCGGGGTCGAGGGCGTGGACCCGCAGAGCGGGATTACCTTCGACTCTGCCACCTTTGCCATGGAGTCGGCCGCACAAGGCGAGGGGGTGGTGCTCGGCCGGACCATGCTCGTTGCGGCCGACCTTGCCGCCGGGCGACTTGTCCGCCCCTTCGGCTACGCCCTGAAATCCCCCTCCAGCTTCTATTTCGTCTACCCGCCGGAGGCGATCCGTCAGCGCAAAGTCAAGGCTTTCAGGGATTGGCTGCTTTCAGAAGTCACGCCGCAAATGGACTGACGGGAAGGCCGGACCGGGTGATGCACCGACTTCCGCTTCGGGTCACCGCAGGACTGTCAGCCGCGCCGCGCCGCCTCGATCGCTGCAACGTCAATTTTCTTCATCTCCATCATCGCCTCGAATGCGCGCTTTGCTTCATCGCCGCCGGCGGCCATCGCTTCGGTCAGCACGCGCGGCGTGATTTGCCAGGAGATGCCCCATTTGTCCTTGCACCAGCCGCAGGCACTTTCCTGGCCGCCATTGCCGACGATGGCGTTCCAATAGCGGTCGGTCTCCTGCTGATCGTCGGTGGCGATCTGGAAGGAGAAGGCTTCGTTGTGCTTAAACGCGGGCCCGCCATTGAGGCCGAGACAGGGGATGCCGGCGACCGTGAACTCGACCGTCAGCACGTCGCCTGCCTTGCCGGACGGGTAGTCGCTGGGAGCGCGGTGGACGGATTTCACCGAACTGTCGGGAAAAATCTCGGAATAGAAGCGGGCCGCAGCCTCGGCGTCCTTGTCGTACCAAAGGCAGATCGTGTTCTTGGCGATTGTCATTGCTGGTCCCTTTGCTTTCGAAATCAATCTGGGCTTTTGAAATCAACCCGGGTTGCATCGGCGTTGCACCGGACATGGAAATGCGCTCGTGCCATCGACGTTCCGACAGCAGCAGCTGCCCGGAATCAAGGTACCACGACTGCTGCTTTCAGGACCAGATGCGGGCAGTGACTCGAACCGGCGATGGTCCGCCTGATCCGACCGGCGGCCTCACTCTTTGCGTAGGGCAGCGCCGCTTTGCTCAAGGTCGCGCTGGCTTTCCGTTGGCGCGCCGTTGCCTCAGAAGGCGCATGAGCAAGTTCCGTCTGTCCTTGCGCGGGACGAGTTCGATATCGCTGACAAGTTTTGCGCCGCCCTTGTGCCGCTCCAATGTGATCTTGCGGCTGTGGAAGGCCTCCAGCTCGGCGCGGTGCGCTACGCTTATGATGGTGACCTTCGGCAATTCGCGAATAATCATCTCCATCATCTTGTCCTGGCTCTTCTCATCGAGTGCCGACGTTGCCTCGTCCAGCACGATGATATCGGGGCGGTGCAGCAGAAGACGCGCGAAGGCGAGGCGCTGCTTTTCGCCACCCGACAAGGTCTGGTCCCATGGCGCGTCCTCCTCGATCCGGTCGTTGAGGTAGTCGAGCCCCACCTTGTCGAGGGCAGCCTTGATCTTATCCAGCGTCCAGTTGTCGGCGGCGCCTGGATAGGCGACAGCGCGGCGAAGCGTCCCGGTCGGGATGTAGGGCCGTTGCGGCAACATGAACAACCGTCTGTCGGCGCGGATGTTGACGCTGCCGCTGCCCCATGGCCACAGACCCGCGACGGCCCGCACCAGCGTACTCTTGCCCGAGCCGGATTCGCCGGCGACGAGCACCCGCTCGCCTGGTTCGATCACGACCTCGGTTTCCTTGACCACGGCGGTGCCGTCGTCGAGCGACACGGAGAGATTGTTCAGGCTGAGCATCGCATTGCCGCCGGTCTCGCCGCGCTTTATGCGTCCCAGCGTGTTGCTCTGTTCCGCCCGCTCGAGCCCGTCGAGCGACATCATCAGCGAAGCGATGCGTCGAGCACAGGCGTTCCAATCGGCGAGACGGGGATAGTTGTCGACCAGCCATCCGAACGCGCCCTGCACGATGGCAAAGGCCGAGGCAGCCTGCATGACCTGTCCAAGTGTCATGCTGCCTTCGAGGAACTTTGGAGCGCAAAGCAAGACCGGCACGACAGGCGCAAACAGGCTCGACCCCTGAGACACCAGCGCCGTGCGCATGTGCTGGCCTGCAAGGAGCGCCCATTGCCTGAGCACATGGGCAAATGTCTTGTCCATGCCGCTGCGCTCCTCCTCCTCGCCGCCGAGCAATGCGATGCTCTCGCCGTTTTCCCGCACGCGCGTCAGCGTGTAGCGGAACTCGGCTTCCGCCTGATTTTTTTCCTCGGAGAGGTGGACGAAATGACGGCCAATGACCGCCATCGAAGTGGACGTGATCGCGGAATAGAGCACTGCGGTGATGACCAGGAAGCCGGGAATGGTGACGGTCGAACCTGCAATCGTCAGGGTCAGGGCGCCGCCGATCGTCCACAGCACCACGATGAAGGTCGAGGCCGACAGAAATGCGACGATGACACCGGCGATGAAATCGACGGGCGATTCGGTGGCAATCCGCAAATCCTCGGCGATGCGGGCTTCGGGGTTGCTATGATCGCCGCCGACGAGGTTAAGCTGATAGTAGCGGCCGCTTGCGAGCCAGCGCGCAATGACCGCGGTGGTGAGCCAGGACCGCCAGCGGCGCTGTATCCTCATGCGAAAGAAGACCTGTGCCACCACAAGGCTGGCGCTTCCGAGCACGAGTGGCAGGAATACGGCGCTCAGCCAATATACGGTGTGGGCATTGCGTTGCTCAATGGCGTCGAAAATTGCGCGGTTCCAGACATTGATCCCATACTGGAAGCCGACATTGGCGATGATCAGGACCAGCAGCCCGATCGTCAACGGCCAGGCCACCCTGTCGCCGCTGCCGCCCCAGTAACCGCGCGCGCTGATCCAGAAGCGCTTAAGCAGGTATCTCTTGCGCGCCCGCTCGGCCTCTTCAGGTGTCAGCTCAGGATCGGGTTCGGTGACGTCCGGCGGCGGCGCGGGCTGGCCGACGACCTCTGACGCGACTTCGACAGTCGATTGTTTCTCGCGGCGCGACTTCTCGGAATCGCGCGTTCGGGCGCCGTCAACCGATTTCAGCTTAAATTTAGCCTCGGGCATCCGGCGATAACGGCTTAAAAATCAGAAGGTTTCATAGCGTCAGCCGCCGAGTCTCGCGAACTGTAGCCTCAAGAAGTGGCGCCAACGTCAATTGAGCGCTGCCCATCCAGTCAAAAGGATGAGGGCCAACGTGACCAACGCTCCAGAGACGTACAGAATCGTCCCGAGACTATCTCCCTTGGCGGCGTTTCCGCCATTGGTTCTTGCCAGTCACGCCCTCAAAGTCGCCAACGGTGTCAGGCGGTCGCACCGGGGAAAAGGTCGTGGAACCGCCGCAAGTACAGCGGCCAGCCTTGATCGCTATCAACCCCCCCGCGCACGCCCTCCCAGCCTTCGCCATGGCGTTCGAGATTCCGGTGCTCGATCTCAACCCGGGTTCGGTTCTCCGTCTCAGCCGTGAACCGGACTTCCCATTCGCTGGTTTTGTTCAGGTCGCTCTCAATCTGCCACCGAGGGCTGATGTCCCAGCTCAGAATCAGCCGGCTGGGGGGATTGTAAGCCAACACACGAGCCCAGCGGCACTCGCTGCCGTCCACGCCGCGATCGTAAACGTGGCCCCCGACCCAGGGTTCGAAGATCGTCTCTGCGATCGGTACGGCAAGAAGATTGTGCTCGCGAGGTTTGAATTTCCCGAAATCCTCGGTGAAGACCTTGAAGGCACGCGCGATAGGTGCCTCGACAACGACGAAATGCCTTACGGGCGCGGTTGCAGGAAGCTTGCTCATGGCTGGTCCTTCTTTGGGTGCTCGACGGCCAGTTTGTAGCTCGCCAGGGTCTTGCTCCAGAACTGATCGATTTCCGCGCGCAGACTTGCTAGGCCGTCCGGATCGATACGGTATATTCGTTCCTTGCCTGAGCGCGTGTCGGCCACAAGCCCGGCATCCTTGAGTACTTTCAAGTGCTGAGAGACCGCCGGCCTGGTTACAGGCAGCACACGAGCAAGTCCGCTGACCGAACAAGGCTGTTCGACCAACAATTCGAATATCGTGCGCCTCGTCGAGTCTCCGAGCGCTGTCCAATGTTTCGCGTTAGTGGCCACTAACGCGAACTTAAATCGATGGGCCTGCGCTGTCAACCTGGAGGGGTCGACGGTGCGGAACCACAGCCCCGGTCGGACCCTATCGGTTAACGGGAAAACTGTTGCTCGCGTTTTCGGAATTGCTCACGTGCCGTCGCTGGATTCCGGAACAAGGGTGCGATTTTGCCGTTGAGCCAGAAACTGGAAGCGACCCGCATGTCCGAATTGCCGAATGAAGAGATCGAAGGGCGGCTGAACGCCCAGCGCGAGACTCTGGCGCTGGTCGTTGCGCTGCTTGCCAGCAAGGATACGGCACCCGAGCGAATATGGGCCGAACTGGAGGCCCGATTTCAGTTTCAGAACAGTCAGGAGGACCCCGGCGTTTTGCCTAGCCGTGCGTTTGCCATCGAGGCTGCGAAGATGCGGGAGTTCAAGCTGATCGCCGAAGAGGCGCGGGCGCGCAATGCGGAATGGAACGACAGGGACAAGCCACAGGGCGCCAGCTGAAACCGCGGCGAGTGGATGCAAGACCGGCTATTTTACGATGACTGAGCAAGCGTCAGCTTTGCTGCAAAAGTGTACCTGCCAACTCTTGCCATTCCTCGTCAAGCGTCAAGGTCGACGGCGCCGCGTTGCTGCGGCGATACCAATATTCCGCATTCGACTGGTCGCCTTCCTTGCGGTGGAGATAGGCATGCACGTGCATGCCCGCCGTATCGTCGCGCTGCTGCGCGCACTCGTGCGCCTTAGCCCAATCGCCCTTTGCATCCCACCACAGCGCCTGCAGGGCAGGGCTCAAGCCGGCTGGCGGCTGTGGTTTCGCAATCGTTCCCTGAAGGCTTGCAGATCCATCTTTCCACGTTAGCGACGGTGCAGGCGCCGATAATAACCGCGCCGGCAGCCGACCGCTAGCGCGCATCGGGCGGTATGGCCGAAATGGGTGTCGGCAGCGCTAAGCGCGGACGGCCGATAACCGCGCGGCCGGAGGCTTGATTCGATGGCGTGCATGAAATAGTGCGCGCCACGACACCATGATGCCTGGGACGACGAGGATGAGTAGCGAGCCGATGACAGCGTCCGACCAGCCGCGCCAATTCTACCACGGCACGCGGGCCGATCTTAAACCGGGAGACCTGATCGAAGCCGGTTACAGCTCCAACTACGGCGCGCGAAAGCAGGCAGCCTGGGTCTATCTAACCGGCACTCTGGATGATGGACCATCTCGAACGGCTGAGGGCACAAGGCATCGAGGCAATCGATTGATCGCTGAGTCCTGCGATTGCCAAGCTTGACCTGGCTGACGGTCGGCAGTCTCATTTCTGCGTCGCAGCCGCCGCAAAATACGGCTCCACGTCCGCAATGGGGCCGCGAGTTGTCGTTGCTTGCAGGGCTGGAGAGCGGATGCTCCTTTTCATCTGGCCGCGAACGTGATGATCTCTGGGCTCGAAGGGCCAAGTGGGCTGCCGTCAAAGTCGCCGAATTGCTGTTCGATCCGTAGCCCCGCGTTCCCCAGCAGGCTCGATAAGGCGTCCGTCTCGAGGAATCGCAAGGTGCTGCGACTAACTTGCGGAAGGCTCGGATGCTTTCCGCCGAACCTGTGGGTGAATGTCACCGTCTGTCCATCGAACGGCACGATCACCTCTGTTGTGATCTGCACCAGCGACCCGTCAGGCAGCTCAACGACGACCGCATTTTCGGGTGTCCAGTGCTCCCACGCCCGCACCGAAGGGTTCCGCGTTTCGAACGCGAAGCATCCGCCTGGGACAAGGGCGTGTCGGACAGCCGCCATGAAATCCCTCAGGTCTTCGTCGCTGACAAGGGCCTGGAATGCGTGCCCCGTCATCACAATGAGATCAAATTCGGCTGTCCAGCCGGCCGATTGGAGATCGCCGAGAACCCATTCGATATCCGCGCGCGTTCGTGCGCGATTCAACACGACGGGTGCTGGGTCGATGCCGCAGAGCCGCCCTGAATGTCCGGCCAGGCGTGCCTCGTGAAGGAGGGTGCCCGTTCCACATCCGACATCAAGCACCGCGTCTGCTGTTAGAATGCGGGGCAGGTAGAAATCATAGTCGTCGCGCGCAGATCTCGGGTGCCAGGCATCGTAGACGGCAGCGAGATATGGGTCGGCGAAAAGCTGGTCGACCATAGGCGGTATTCCCAATCAACTTTGACTGTGCGAGCGGTGTCGCCGCGAGCATATAGCCCATAAGTAGCGTCGATCCTTAGCGCACGACCTCGCGGTGGCCGCCGGGCAGGCGGGTGGCGATGAGCTTGTCGATGCGGCGGCCGTCGAGGTCGACGACCTCGAAGCGCCAGCCTTGCGCGTCGACGCATTCGCCGGTCGCCGGCAGATGGTGCAAATGCGACAGCACATAGCCGGCGACGGTTTCGTAATCGCGGCTCTCAGGCAGGTCGATGCCGAGGACCTCTGCCATCTCGTCGGCCTGCATGTAGCCGGCGAGCAGCCATGAGCCGTCCTCGCGCTTGACGGCGTTTTCCTCTTCGCCGGCGTCGAGATCCGAACGGAAGACGCCGGTGATCGCTTCCAGAATGTCGGCCGGGGTGACGATGCCTTCGAAATGGCCGTACTCGTCATGCACCAGCGCCATCGGCACGTCGGATTCCTTCAGCGTCGCAAGCACGTCCAGCGCGTCGGCCTGGTCATGCACGATTGGCGCGGCCCGCACGTGCCGGCGCGGGTCGAGAGCGCGGCCGCCGAGCATTGCGGCCAGCACGTCGCGGGTCTGGACGACGCCGATCATGGCGTCGACGCCGCCGTCGCCGGCCGGCAGGCGCGAATGCTGGGTGTCCATCAGCAGCTTCCTGATGGCCGCCTCGTCGGATTGCAGATTGATCCAGTCGACCTCGGTGCGCGGCGTCATCACCGCGCGCACGGCACGGTCGCCGAGCCGCATGACGCCGGCGATCATCCGCCGTTCGTCGGATTCAATGGTGCCGTGGTGCTCGGCTTCGGCGACCAGCATCTTGATCTCCTCGTCGGTGACCTTATCCTCGCTCTGACCGCGCTGGCCAAGCAGCCACAGGAGGGCGCGGCCGGAAAAATCGAGCAGGAAGACCAGCGGCGCCGAGACGCTGGCGAGGATGGTCATTGCCGGGGCGACCCTGACGGCTACCCGTTCGGGGTCGCGCAATGCGATCTGCTTGGGCACCAGTTCGCCGATGATCAGCGAGCCATAGGTGATGAGGGCGACGACGATGCCGACGCCGAGCGGATCGGCGAGGCTTTCGCGGATGCCGGCCGACGCCAGGGAGGTGGCCAGCCGCTCGCCGAGCGTGGCGCCGGAAAAGGCGCCGGACAAGACGCCGACCAAAGTGATGCCGATCTGCACCGAGGACAGGAATTTTCCCGGATTGGCGCCGAGCGCCAGGGCCCGGCCGGCGCCCTTGACGTTGCGGTCGATCATCGTCTTGAGGCGCGCCGGCCGCGACGAGACGATGGCGAGCTCGGACATCGACAGAAGGCCGTTAATGCAGATGAGGACGACCACGATGGCAATTTCAGCATAAAGCATGCCGGGTCCATAGCATTGCCGCGCTGTTTTCGAAAATAGGACGGTCGCGCTTTTTAAATTTAGCGAGCCGGGCAATCAGGCGGCACTCCTGCCGCATCCCAGGACGGCGCGGCAAAATGCTCGATCAGGGCGTCGACGACGACGCGCACCTTTGGCGCGAGATTGCGTGTTACCGGCCAGATGGCATGCACCACGGTGTTTTCGACAAGACAGTCCGACAGAACCATTTCGAGCTCGCCGCGCCTGATGCTGTCGGCCGTCAGCCATGTCGGCAGATAGACGATGCCGCAGCCGGCCAGTACCGCATCGAGCATCGGTTCGCCGTGACCGAGCACCAGCCGCGCCTTGGGCGCGAATTTTTCGAGACGGCCGTCGGCATGCCTGACGGTCCAGGGATGGACCGTGCCGTCGCGGCCGTAGCCGATGAGGCTGTGCCTGGCCAGGTCCTCGATCGATTGCGGCCTGCCATGGGCGTCGAGATAGGCGGGGGCGGCGCAGACGCCCGAACGCTGGGCATAGATGCGGCGCGCGGCGAGCGACAAGCTGTCGTCGAGGTCGCCCATACGCACCGTCAGGTCGATGCCTTCCTCGATCAGGTCGACGCGCCGGTCGTTGAAGGAGATTTCCATCGTCAGATCCGGATATCTTTTGGAAATCTCGAACAGCACTGGGGCGACGCACCGGCGGCCGAAGGCCAGAGGCAGGTCGACACGAAGCCGGCCGGAAGGCACCTGCTTGCGGGAAGCGAGCAGCGACTGGGCGGCATCGATCTCGGCCAATGCCCTGACGCAGGCTTCGTAATAGCTCAGGCCCTCGCTGGTCGGGCTGAGGCTACGGGTGGTGCGGTTGAGCAGGCGAACGCCCAATCGCTGTTCCAGCTGCGCGATCGACTTGCCGACCGCCGATTTCGTGACATGCAGCCGCGCGCCGGCGCCGGTGAAGCTTCCGGCCTCCACCGCGTGAACGAATGCGACGATGCCTTGCAAATTGGCCGATTCCAATGAAGCGCTCCTATTGTAGAGTTTTGCTCCTTAATCTGTTGCAGAACATGCCACATGGAAGCACTTTTCTCCATAGTGAAACGGCGTAAATGTCTCGCGCAATCATCAACCACGGAGCGCGAACCAAATGAGCACCGAAAACAGATCCTGGCAGATGAACGGTTTCGGCCTGTCCAGGTTGAAGCCGGCTGATGGAAAGCTGCCCCAAGCCGGGCCGCATGATCTTCTGGTACGCGTCACAGCGGTATCGCTGAATTATAAGGACAGGATGATCGTCGATGGCGTGCTGATACCGGACCTCAGCTTTCCGTTCGTGCCGACATCGGACGCGGTAGGCGAAGTAGTCGCCATCGGCAGCGAAGTCAGCCGCTTCGGCATTGGGCAGCGCGTGCTCGGCCAGGTGATCGCCGACTGGCCGGACGGCGACGCCCCGCCGGTGCTGCACAAGCATACGCTTGGTTCGTCACTGCCCGGCATGCTGTCCGAGCATGTGCTTTTTCATGAGGATGCCGCCGTGGCGGCGCCGCCGTCGCTCAGCGACGTCGAGGCATCGACGCTGCCGATTGCGGCGCTGACGGCGTGGTTCGCGCTGGTCGAGGCGGCCAAGCCGATCCCGGGCGAAACCGTTCTCATCCAGGGCACCGGCGGCGTGTCGCTGTTTGCGCTGCAATTTGCCGCCGCCTTCGGCCTGCGCGCCATCGTCACCTCGAGCAGCGACGAGAAGCTCGAACGGGCGAAGGCGCTCGGCGCCTGGCAAGGGATAAACTATCGCAGCCGGCCGGCGTGGGACGAGGCCGCGCGTGAGCTGACAAACGGCGCCGGCGTCAGCCACGTGCTGGAAATGGTCGGCGGCGACAATGCGCGACGCTCGCTCAACGCGCTGGGCGCCGACGGCCGGCTTTCGGTGATCGGCCTTCTCGGCAGCATGGAACTCAATTTTCCGGTCCTGCCGTTCATACGCAACCGGATCGTCGTACAAGGCATATCGATCGGCCACCGCCGCGCCTTCGAGCGAATGAACCAGGCGATCGAGACGCTCGCGATCAAGCCGGTGATCGACAAGGTGTTTGGCTTCGACGAGGTGCCGCAGGCATTTGAGCGTCTGGAGACAGGACCGTTCGGCAAGATCGTGATCACCGTGCCCTGAGCCCGTCGGGACGAAATGGCTGTCAGACGGGAAGGCCGATTGCGCGCCTACGGCAGTTGCAGCAGGACCCCGATGATGGCCCTGCCGTCGGTGAAATAGGGATCGCCTTCGCCGTTGCGCCCGGTCTTTGTGGCGCCGACGCCTGGTATCTCGCTGGTCGAGATCAGCATGCCGGCGGCGGAGAGGTCGTGCATCAGCCCGTCGCGCTCGGCGTCGACGTCGGGGCCGATATGATGGGTGATCGCGCCGGTGTCATGGCTGAGGCCGACGCCCCGGTCGAAGCTTGCCGAGCCGAGCCAGAGCGGCCGGCCGTCGTCTCCGGTCGCATGGGTCTGCCAGAAGCGGACGTGGTGGCGCCGGTCGGCGCTGTCGCCGACCGGCTTTTCGAAGGCTAGGTCCTGGGAGCGGCCTTCGAACAAAAGCCGGCTGACCGGCGCGTCGGGATAGGGGCGGTTGAACAGCACGCTTTCGCCGATCTCGATGGCGGTCTTCAGCGTGATGGCGTCTGCCGTATCCCAGCCGGCGACGGCAAAAGCATGGACAACCTCCTTCTTGGTGCCGACAAGGCCGACATTGATCGGATCGCCCGGAATGCCTTGCGGCGTGTGCGTCACCATCTCGAATTGCTGATTGCGAAAATTGCGGTCCCGTAACGTCCAGAACTCAGGCGCGGCGAAATAGGCGAGCGAAAGATAGGCGGCACAGCATGCCACCAGCCAGGTCGTTGCACGTCGTCGAAGGCTCCGTTGGCTCAAGAGGCACCACCCAAGCGTCTGCGCACCATCTTAACCGGCGCAGCAAGTCTTGGGCAGGGGCTGCAATCAGCGGCAGGCGCGATAGCCGTTCTTGCGGTTCTTGATGTCGAAATGGAAATGATTGCGGTGGTCGTAGTTATAGCCGGGGCCGAGCACGGTGGTGAAATACTGGCAGCCGTCGGCGCGCACATTGTTGAGGAAGCCGCGCGTGCGGAAGGCGAACAGGCCGGGCTTGCGGACGTCGATGTCGTCGCCATTGTTAAGCTCGATGCTCATCACGTCGAGCGCATTGCCCTTGCCGTGTTCCGACAAAACACCTTCGCCGGCAATCCTGCGGCAGGAATAGCTCGAGCCCTGGTGGATGGTCTTGACGCCTGAAAAATAGCGCCAGCGGGCCGACGGCACGAGTTCGTTCCTGGTCCAGCCGGCAAAGCTGGCGGCCATGTCGCAGGTCAGCGTCGCGGCCGGCTTCATCTCGACGCTGCCGATGGCCGACATCTTGACAGGATAATCGATGCCGCACTGGCCTTCATGGATCGGCGCAACATCGGTGTAGACGACGCCGAGGCGTTTCAGTTCCTTGCGGCAATCGATCTCGGTGGCCGGCATCTGTTCGGCCGGCGACATCGGGTTGTCCAGGCGCGGATAGGCGGCCGTCATAAAGGGATTGGACGGGACGAGGCGCTGCATACCCGAATATTGCGGCCCGGAATCTTGTGCGCCGGAATATTGCGCGCCGGAATTGGGCGGGACGGCAGCGGTCTGGCTGCCGACATCGACGGCCGGCTGCAGCGACAGCACGCTGCCGGTATTGCAGGCTGAGACCGCCGCCACGGCAAGCAGGGCGGCAAGCCTGCCGGCTATGCGCGCGCATTCTATGTGCCGCGCAGCGGCAAGCGCAGCGCGAAGTAGCCCGGCCATCGGAAGGGTTCCTGTCCCCAGATGGCACAGACTCTAAACCTGAAGAGTAAAGGAAAAATCAGCGGCGCCGTTCACGCCTGCGGCCAAATTGCGGCGCCCCGGCGGCCGGCGTCATTGGCAAAACGTGCCGCCATTGCGGCGCGGTTCAAGATCGAAATGGAGATGCAGCGAATGATCCGCATCGCTGCCGGGGCCAAGCACGGTCTTGAACGGCCCGCAGGCCGCCTTGCGCACTGTGTCCAGGAATTTCGCGTCCTTGTCTGGCGGCGTTGGCCCGACATCGATCTCCTTGCCGTCGGAAAGCGTGAAGCTGGCGATGTCGAGCGCGTTGCCGAAGGCGTGCTCGGACAGTTTGCCGCCGGCGTGGCGCGGCCGGCAGACGAAGGCGGAGGCCTGGCCGATCGATTTGATATCCATACCGAACTCGGCCTTTGCGGCAGGCTGGATGACCGAAGCAGCAAAGCGTGCGGCCGCTTCCGCCATCTGGCAATTGAGCTCTGGGTCCGGGCCGATGGCGATGGATTTGCCGAGCGTCTTCAGCACGATCGGGTAGGGGATCGAGCAACCGACCGCCGTATCATGCTCGGGCTTGCGCTCCTCGAAATCGACGCCCATCGACTTCAGCCGCCTGCGGCAGGCCAATTCCTCGGCCGGCATTTCTTTCCCGGCAATGGCGACCGATCGAGGATCAGGAAGGATTTTTTGCTCCGCCTTCTCGTCTGCCTCGGCCGGGTTTGGTGGCGCGCCTGGTGGGCTTGCCGGCGGCTCAGCCCGCGCCGGCTTTTCGGGCGGCTGCGGTGCAATCGTCGGCGGCTCCGGAGCATCCTCCGGGCGCGGTTCGGGGACCGGGATCTCGGTTGGTGGCGGCGGAGTGACTTGCTGGTTGAGCTGCGGAACCGGTGCAGTTTGCGGTAGGTCGGGTGCCTTGGCTAAAACGGGTCCCGCCAGCGGCGTAGCCGCAACGGCCAGCAGCAATCTGCCCAATCTGAAAAAGCCAAACGCCGCCATTACGTCGCAACGGCCAGAATGCAGGGAAGTTGCCTTGGACGAAGGTTCGAGGCGATCACAATCGGTAACCGCGCCGTCACGCGCCGATCGCCTCCAGGCCTTCCTCGAGCCAGTCCGCCAGCAGCGGCATGCCGAGCAGATATTTTGCCGTGCGCTTGTTGGCGCGCTCGCGGGCGGCGGACAGCGCGTCCGTCCATTCCGTCGCGTCATAGTCGCCGCGGCCGACCCAGGCCAACGCAATCAGTTCGGCCGCTTCGTCGACATTGAGATCGTCGATCAGCTCGCGCAATTCTTCTTCGGTGAGATCTTCGGAGCTTTCCTCGGCAAGGCCGTCATGATGGTGGTTGTCGTGCGCGTTGCCGTCGAGCTCTACCTCGTGCTCGGCGCCGTCGGCATAGTCTTCGTTGACGGCGGCGCTGAGCGCCTTCGCCTTCAGGATGAACAGGCGCACGGTGTCGGGACCGATCGAAAGCTCCCAGTCTCGTTCAACGCGTTGCTGCACCGGCCGTCTCCCTGCTTCGTGCTCGGTCGGCCCGATGATAGCGGATTTGCAGCGCTCGTCACGTTATCTTGCGCGGCGGCGTTGATCGTGAGCATGATTTCCGATGCCCTCTCTTCCCGGGATAAGATGGCCTTGCTGGGAGAGATCGCGGTTTTGAGATAGGATGGCATTTTCCGGGGACGAAACGGCTTCGGCCCGGCGTTAGTGTTGCATTGTCAGGTTCAAAGGAGAGTGTAATGCGCAGACGATTGCTGATTTACGCCATGGCCATTGCCGCCCTGCCGCTGATTGCGGCTCCGGCGTTTTCGGCTGGTGAAGGCGGGGGAGGTGGTGGCGGCGGCGGCGGCAATGGCGGCGGCGGCCAGAGCCAGTGCAAGAAGGGGCAGGCCTGGGACAAGAAGCAGAAGAAATGTGTCTCGCCGAAGCAAGGCATGCTGGATGACGACAGCATCTATGATGCCGGTCGCGCGCTGGCGATGGATGGACGCTACGACGAGGCGATCGCCGTGCTCAGCCTCGCCGCCAACAAGCAGGACCCGCGCATCCTCAACTATCTCGGCTATTCGCACCGCCATTCCGGCCGCGTCACCGTCGGCCTCGGCTATTACGAGGAAGCGCTGCGCATCGACCCGAATTACACGCTGGTGCGCGAATATCTCGGCGAGGCGCACCTGCAGATCGGCGATCTTGCCGGCGCCCAGGAACAGCTCCGCGAGATCGAGAAGCGCACGGGCAAGGGGTCTCGCGAATACGGCATGCTGTCGGAGCAGATCGATCACTTCATGAGGAGCTGATCCGCCTTCCGGAACGCTGCTCATAACCGGCTGCGAGCGATCGCAGCCGGTTTTTTGCTGTGCTCACATGCTGCTCGGAACTGGAATTTGGCATCACGGTACACGTGATGCGCTCCTTGACGTTAGGTCAGCCGCGCAATCGGTGGATGATTTTTCAAAAACCGACTTTTTGGACGTGAAAAACCCGCGAAGATTGCTATATCTTGCAAGATTGTGGTGAGACGGTTCCGTTAGCGAGGCTGCCGGACCGTTTTCTTTTTGTACCATCGACAAGGTCGCTCCCGATTGCGGGGGCGGCGGCAGGAAAGGTCAGGCATTATGAACAAGGTCCCGATGACAGGCGAGGGGTTCGCGTCATTGAAGGAAGAACTGCGCTGGCGCCAGCAACAGGAGCGGCCGCGTATCATCGAGGCGATTTCCGAAGCGCGCTCGCATGGCGACCTCTCCGAAAATGCCGAATATCACGCGGCAAAAGAGGCACAGAGCCTCAATGAGGGCCGGGTCAACGAGCTCGAGGACCTGATCGCGCGGGCCGAGGTGATCGATGTCACCAAGCTCAGCGGCGACAAGGTCAAATTCGGCGCCACCGTGGTGCTGGTCGACGAGGATACCGAGGAGAAAAAGACCTACCAGATCGTCGGCGACCAGGAAGCGGACGTGAAATCCGGCCGCATCTCGATCTCCTCGCCGATCGCGCGCGCCCTGATTGGCAAGGAAGTCGGCGACGCCATCGAGGTCAACGCACCGGGCGGCGCCAGGGGCTACGAGATCGTCCAGGTGCAATTTATCTAGGGGATTGGCGCTGCTCTGCCTTCTCCCCCTGTGGGAGAAGGTGGCCTCGCGAAGCGAGGTCGGATGAGGGGTGTTCCAGCTTGGCTCCCTCCGCACTCCGTCCAACACCCCTCATCCGTCTCGGCGCTTCGCGCCGATCCACCTTCTCCCACAAGGGGAGAAGGGAAGGGGCAGCGCTGACCTTTCCGATTGAATTGATTGAGCAAATCAGCGGTCACCGGCCTGACCAAGCGTCTGGCGCTCCACAAGCCTCTCGGCTTCCGCCATCACCTCCGGCGGCGTGACACTGTGACCGGGCCTGGCCAGCAGCGTCGATGAGAATGGTCCGCGCGGGCCGGTCAGGCCGGGCTCGGTAGCGAGGAATATCGCCACCGTCGGCAGGCCGAAAGCGCTGGCGAGATGGGTCAGGCCGGTGTCGGCGCCGATGACCAGCGTCGAGCCGCCGATGACAGCGGCGATCTCGGCTAGCGGCGACCTGGCGACCACCACGGTTTGCGAAACGGCGCCGGCGATCGCTTCGGCAGCCGCCTGTTCCCGATCGTTCGACCAGGTGGTGACCGGCGTCATCCCCTTGTCCACCAGCAGACGGGCGGTTTCGATCCAGTCCGCGACCGGCCATTTCTTGTCCTCGCGGCTGGTGCCATGCAGCAGGAAGGCGGTCTTTTCACCGACAAGAATGGATCTTCCGGCCGGCGGCGCGATGCCCGAGTCAAGCCGGGAAAAATCCGGCTCGTAGCCGAGCGCCAGCCCGAACAGCCGTCTCGTGCGCTCGATGGCATGCAGGCCGCGCGGCACGGGATACCGGTGGTCGTAGAACAAGATCGCCGACGGCTCGCGGGCGCTCGACCGATCGAAGCCGGCGATCGGGGCTGCCGCCAGCCGCGCCACCAGCGCCGATTTCAGCAAGCCTTGCGCATCGAGAACGAGGTCGTAGCGGCAATCGCGCAAGGCGCGGCGCAAGCCGACCACTTCCCGCCATGTGCCGGGCTCGAGCAGCTTCCTGCGCCAGCGCCGGATCGCCACGCTGTGGATGGTTTGGATGGCTGGATGCAGCGCCACGATGCCGGCAAAGGCCTCTTCGACACACCAGTCGAAGGAGATATCCGGCCGAGCGCGGCGCGCGTCCTCGATCGCCGGGAAAGTGTGAATGACGTCGCCCATGGACGATGTCTTGACGATCAGCACTTTCATGCGGCGGTCGGCATTTCCAGCAGCCGCTCCGCTGCCGCCACGACGCGTTCGACCTCCAGCGTCTTCAGGCAGTTGAGATGACCGAGTGGGCAGGTCTTCTTGTGGCAGGGCGAACAGGACAGGCCGAGCCAGACCAGTTCGCGGCGCTCGGCGAGCGGCGGCGTGTTCTGCGGCGAGGTCGAGCCGTAGACGGCGACGACCGGCGTGCCGACGGCGGCGGCGACATGCATCAGCCCGCTGTCGTTGGAGACGGCAAGCCTCGCCGCGGCGATCAGGTCGATGGCATCCTCGAGCCGCGTCTGGCCGGCAAGATCGACGGCGCCCGGAGCCAGCGCGGCGATTTCCGCCGTCACCCCAGCGTCGTTCTTCGATCCGAACAGTGCCACGCCAAACCCTTTCGCCATCATCTCGCGGGCGAGCCCGGCATAGTGTTCGCTCGGCCAGCGCTTGGCCGGGCCGAATTCGGCGCCGGGCATGAGTGCCACGAATTTCCCCCCCGTCAGCCCGAAACGGCTGAGCAGTGCCGCCTGGCTGGCTTGATCGACGGCGAGCTTCGGCGCCTGGAAGGCGCCACCCCGGGCAAGGCTGAAATAGGCCTGCGCGGTGCGCCGTTTCAGGCGATCGGGCAAGGGCACGATGTCGGTCAGCAGCCCATAGCGCATCTCCTTGAGATGGCCGACGCGGCGCGGAATGCCGGCAAAGAACGGGATCAGCGCCGATTTCCAGCTTCCCGGCAGGACAAAGGCCATGTCGTAGCGGCCGCGCAACAGGCGGCCGAAGCGCCTTCGGACGCGGAATTCGAACGCGCCGGATTGCAGCGGCAGGTCGATCTGCTGGCGGATTTCCGGCATGCGCTTGACCAGGGGTGCTGCCCAGGCCGGCGCCAGCACGTCGATGGCGGCATCCGGATGAAGCTCCCTCAGCGCCTGGAACAGGCACTGCGCCATCACCATGTCGCCCACCCAGCGTGGGCCGATCACGAGGATCGTTGGGCTTTCAGCCATTCGACATAGTCTCTGACGCCGGTTTCCACTGTGCGGAACTGGCCATTGTAACCGGCTGCGCGCAAGCGGGACATATCAGCTTGCGTAAAGCTCTGGTAGCTGCCCTTGAGGTGGTCGGGAAACTCGATGAATTCGATCTGGCCTTGGCCGAGCGTATCGATCACCGTTTCGGCAATGGCGCGGAACGGCTGGGCCTTGCCGGTGCCGCAGTTGAAGATGCCGCTCGAGCCGCGTTTCCACAGCCACAGATTGACGTCGGCGACATCGCCGACATGGATGAAGTCGCGGCTCTGCTCGCCGGGCCCGAAACCACCATAGGCGCCGAACAGTTTCGGGTTCTGGCCTTGCTCGACCTGGTTGAACAGATGGAAGGCGACAGAGGCCATGGCGCCCTTATGCGCCTCGCGCGGTCCATAGACGTTGAAATAACGCAGGCCCGCGACCGGCGAGTGATCGGTATCGAAAACGGTGCGGCGGACATAGTCGTCGAACAGTTTTTTCGAATAGGCATAGACGTTGAGCGGCCGTTCGCATTGCGGCTCCTCGCGGAACTCGGCGCCGCTGCCATAGACCGAAGCGGACGAGGCATAGAGGAAGGGCAAGCGCTGGGCCAGGCAGGCGTGCAGCAGGCGCTTCGAATAGGCGTAGTTGACCTCCATCATGAACTTGCCGTTCCATTCGGTGGTGGTCGAGCAGGCGCCCTGGTGGAAGACCGCCTCGATGCGGCCGAGGTCACCGGCCTCCATCCGCGCCAGAAAATCGTCCTTGTCGAGATAATCGGCGATCTCGAGATCGGCGAGGTTGGCGATCTTGTGGCCGTCGGTGAGGTCGTCGACGACGAGGATGTCGCTGAAACCGTCGGCGTTGAGCGCGGCGACGATGTTGGAACCGATCATGCCGGCGCCGCCCGTGACGATGATCATGAAAGCCTCTGGTCTCGCTTGTCGATTCCGGCCCTTATAGGGGAGGTCGATAGGGCTGTCGATAAAGCAGCAGAGAGCAATTGCTTCGGGTGGATGCAGTTCCAACTTCTGGCGGAGACATCGGTTATCTAGTCGGCGCCGCCCCTCACCTGCCTGCCGGCATCCTCTCCCCGTATGGTGACGGGGAGAGGGGCGCTCTCGTCGACGGTTTCGCCGATCGCCAACATTACAGACGAGCGCTGAAATCGCGGGCAAGCCCCCCTTCTCCCCGTCACTACACGGGGAGAAGGTGCCGGCAGGCGGATGAGGGGCGGCGCCGACGCCTGCAAGAAGGGCAAGGGGGCGATTGCCCTGCGCCACAGTGAGGCCGCAAAGTTGCCGCTTCAGTCGATTCGCTACCCGGTGAGATCGTCAGGGACAAAGAATGCCGTCAACCGAACTGCTTGTCGCCTTTTTCGCCACCACGGCGATCTTCGCCTATATCCCCGGTCCCGCCATGCTCTATGCCGCCGCGCAAACCATGGCGCGCGGCCGCTGGTCCGGCCTGATGGCGGCGCTCGGCATTCATCTCGGCGGCTACATTCATGTCTTCGCCGCCGCCGTCGGCCTGTCGGTGCTTTTCCATGCCGTGCCGGTGCTTTACATGGCGGTCAAGCTGGTCGGTGCGCTGTATCTGGTCTGGCTCGGTGTTTCTTTGTTTCGCGCCAAGGCGCAAGGCGAGGTTGTCTTGCCGGGAATTCAGCCGAAATCCGCCCGCCGCGCCTTTTTCGAGAGCATTGCCGTCGAGGTGCTCAACCCGAAAACGGCGATTTTCTTCATGGCGTTCCTGCCGCAATTCATCGATGCCTCGGCAGCGTTTCCGGTCTGGCTGCAGTTCGTCGTGCTTGGAACGATCGTCAATTTGATGTTCTCGTCGGCCGACATTGTTTGCGTGATACTGGCCGGCGCGGTGATCGCCAGGCTGCGGCAGTCGAGCCGGGCGCAGCGCCTGATGCGGGGCGCCGGCGGTGCGGTGCTTGTCGGACTGGGCGTGCATGTCGCGTTGCAGAAAAGCTGACGCATTGTCGCGCCGCGGCGATCGGTCGAAGGCCTGCCGTTGCGTCGGCTGAAATTGCGGTATATCGGCATCGCCATGAACGGCCGGCCCTGCCAATCGAATTTCCCGTCACCGAAAATCGGCCCTCCCACGCGTTGACATGATCAAGCTGCCCTCTCCCGAACCCCTTCACCGCGCCATTTCGCGCTTCGGCGGCGCCACCGTGCTGGTGGTCGGCGATTTCATCCTCGACCGTTTCGTCAACGGCGTGATCGAGCGCATTTCGCCGGAAGCGCCGATCCCCGTGCTGCACGGGCGCGGCGAAACGCTGGCGATGGGTGGCGCCGGCAATGTCGTCGCCAATATCGTTTCGCTCGGCGCTGCCGTCATGCCGGTCTCCGTGATCGGCGCTGACGAGGCCGGCAAGAACCTCATGCGCATGCTCGGCGAATTTGGCGTCGACACCGGCGGGCTGGCGCAGGATGCCGATCGCATGACGTCGTCGAAAAGCCGCTTCAGCGCGCTCAACCAGCAGGTGCTGCGTTTCGACGAAGAGGAAATCAAGCCGCTGGGCGATGCCGAGCGCGCGACATTGATCGGGCATTTTCGCCAAGCGCTGGCGGGCGCCGACATCGTCATCCTGTCCGACTATGGCAAGGGCGTGCTGCTCGACGGCGTCGCCGGCGAGCTGATCTCGATCTGCCGGCAAGCGGGCAAGCCGGTGCTGGTCGACCCGAAGGGCCGCGACTATGCGCGTTATGCCGGCGCGACGGCAATCACGCCCAACCGCAAGGAACTCGGCGAGGCGGTCGGCCGCGCAGTGTTTGCCGACGACGAAATCGAGGCGGCGGCGCGCCAGCTGATTTCGGCGCACGGTTTCGATTTCGTCGTCGCGACGCGCAGCGAAAAGGGCATGAGCGTCGTCGGTGCGGATGACGCCCGCCATATCGCCACGCAGGCGCGCGAAGTGTTCGACGTTTCGGGTGCCGGCGACACGGTAATCGCGACCTTCGCGCTGGCTCTTGCAGCAGGGGCTGATCGTGCCATGGCCGGATCGATCGCCAACGCCGCCGGCGGTGTTGTCGTCGGCAAGCGCGGCACGGCGCGGCTGACGATCGAGGAACTCACCGGTGCGCTGTTTCGCTCGCACGGTCCGGTCGCCCACCTGGATGCGATCCTCGATGCCGCCGCCGCCGCGCGGCTGGTGGCGGGCTGGAAAGACGAGGGCTTGAGCGTCGGCTTCACCAATGGCTGTTTCGATATCCTGCATGCCGGCCATGTCAGCCTGTTGCATGCGGCGCGCAGCCAGTGCGACCGGCTGGTGCTCGGCCTCAACAGCGATGCCTCGGTGCGCCGGCTGAAAGGGCCGGGGCGCCCGGTCAACGACCAGCATGACCGGGCCTGCGTGCTGGCAGCACTTGCCTCGGTCGACGCCGTCGTCATCTTCGAAGAGGATACGCCGCTTTCGCTGATCGAGGCGCTGAGCCCCGACATACTGGTCAAAGGTGCTGACTATACGGTCGATCAGGTGGTTGGCGCCGATGTCGTGCAGAAGGCCGGCGGGCGCGTCGTGCTGGTCGACCTCGTCGCCGGCAAGAGCACGACCGGCACTATCGGCAGATTGCGCGCCGGGAACTGAGGGTTTCATGTCCGAACTGAACGATTACCTGGCCCGCTCGGCGGCCGCGATTTCGGCGATGGTCGAGCGCGACCTGACCAGCGAGATGGAGCGGGCGGTCAGCGCCGTCGTCGCCGCGCTTTCGCAGGGCAAGGCGCTGCTGATAGCAGGCAATGGCGGTTCGGCCAGCGACGCCATCCATATCGCCGGCGAGCTGGTCGGCCGCTTCCTCAGGGAGCGCAAGGCCTACAACGTCATCGCGCTGCCGGCCAACGCGGCGGTGCTGACCGCCTGGGGCAATGATTACGGCTTCGACACGGTGTTTGCGCGCCAGGTCGAGGCGCATGGTTCGGCGGGCGCCGTGCTGCTCGCCATCTCGACCAGCGGCAATTCGCCAAGCATCCTCGCCGCCGCCCAACAGGCGCGCATGATGGGCATGACGGTGATCAGCCTGACCGGCGACACCGGCGGCAAGCTGAAGCCGCTCTCCGACATCCTGCTCAACGTACCCTCGACCTCGACGCCGATCATCCAGCAGGGGCATTTGTGCCTCTACCACCATTTGTGCGAAATGGTCGAAACGCGCCTCTGCGACGCAGGGTGATCCTCGAACTCTCAGGACCTGGGTTCCTCGCCCTCCGCGAAGCGGGGGAGAGGTGGCCGCGAAGCGGCCGGAGAGGGCGCTTCGTAGGGCGCGGTTCCCCTCGCCGTCTCGGCTTCGCCGAGACACCTCTCCTCACTTTCGTGGGGCGAGGAACCCAAGCTGGAATGAAGCCAATCTTCAACGCTGAAGGCAATTTTGTTCTTGCTTTGTGCCGGCAGCTATGCTATTAATTTGGGTATGGTGATGATTTCCACCGACGATCCCGCCCGCCGAGGCGGGTTTTTTGTTTCCGGTTTTTTGTTTCGCAGCCGCGTTGCCTGCTTTCTTAAGCCGAAAACGCCACCAGCCCTTCATCCTTGACCCGGCGGATGGTCAGCGCGGTTCGCACCGTGTCGACATTGGGGGCCGAGGCCAGTTCCTCGATGACGAAGGTCTGGAAGGTGCCGAGATCGCTCGCCACGCAATGCAGCAGGAAATCGGACTCGCCCGACACCATCCAGGCGTCGCGCACGATCGGCCAGCCACGAGTGCGCTCGGCGAAGGTCTTGAGTTCGGCGTCGGCCTGGTGATGCAGGCCGATCAGACAGAAGGCGACGACGTCGAGGCCGAGCGCCGGAGCGTTGAGCAAAGCGCGGTAGCCGCGAATGATGCCGGCCTCTTCCAGCCGCCTGACGCGGCGCAGGCACGGCGGCGCCGAAATGCCGACGCGGCCCGACAGTTCGACATTGGTCATGCGTCCGTCCTGCTGAAGCTCGCGCAGGATCTTCCAGTCGATGGCATCGAGATCGGCCTTGATCGGCATGGTGGCTTCCGTGGTGACGCGAAAGAATCTTTCGCGACTTTGTAATTAAACGACTTTGCTGTCTATTCCATCCGCTGGATCGAGGATTTTCGCATCATCTTGCTGCGGGTTGCTTGTCGCTGTCGCCGGCGCCGAAGCTTTCCGGGGACGAACGGCAACTTGCCTTGCTGGCGTCGCAGGCAACACTTACATTACGCGCAACAATCGACGAGAGTTCATGCCACAATCCATGGCTGCTCCCCGCAGAGGTTTTTCATGATCACCAAGCACGCGCCTGTTCTCATCATCGGCTCCGGCCCCGCCGGCTATACGGCGGCGATCTATGCCGCCCGCGCCATGCTCAAGCCGATGCTGGTCGCCGGCCTGCAGCAGGGCGGGCAACTGATGATCACCACCGATGTCGAAAACTATCCGGGCTTCGCCGAACCGATCCAGGGTCCATGGCTGATGAGCGAGATGCTCAGGCAGGCCGAGCATGTCGGCACCGACATCGTCAACGACATCATCACCGAGGTCGACCTCAACGTGCGGCCGTTCCGCGCCAAGGGCGATTCCGGCGCGATCTATACCGCCGACGCGCTGATCATCGCCACCGGCGCGCAGGCCAAATGGCTGGGCATCCCGAGCGAACACACCTTCATGGGATTTGGCGTTTCGGCCTGCGCCACCTGCGACGGCTTCTTCTATCGCGGCAAGGATGTCGCGGTGATCGGCGGCGGCAATTCGGCGGTGGAGGAAGCGCTCTATCTCTCCAACCTGGCCAAGAGCGTCACCGTCATCCACAGGCGCAGCGATTTCCGCGCCGAGCGCATCCTGCGCGAGCGGCTGCTGCGGAAAGACAATGTCCGCATCATCTGGGACACGGTGGTCGACGAGATCACCGGCAGGCCCGGCAAGGCGCCGCTGCCGCCGTCGGTCGAAGGGCTGAAGCTGCGCAACGTGGTGACCGGGCAGGAGATGCATCTGGTGGTCGACGGCGTGTTCGTGGCGATCGGCCACGCGCCGGCGGTCGAGCTGTTTGCCGGCAAGCTGAAGCAGAAGCCGAACGGCTATCTGTGGACGGCGCCGGATTCGACCCGCACCGACATGCCGGGCGTGTTCGCCGCCGGCGACGTGACCGACGACATCTACCGCCAGGCGGTGACGGCGGCCGGGCTCGGCTGCATGGCCGCGCTCGAGGCGGAAAAATATCTGGCGGGGATCGAGGTTCACCGCGAAGCGGCGGAGTGATTGTTCGATAAGCGGCTGAGAAAAGCCGCGCAAAAGCCTGATTTTTCATTCAGACGCCGAAAACAGGCGGACGCCAGAAAACAGGACGAGGGGAAATCATGGCGTTGGATTGGGACAAGCTACGCGTGTTTCACGCCGCGGCGGAAGCGGGGTCGTTCACCCATGCCGCGGAAACACTGCATTTGTCGCAATCGGCGATCTCGCGGCAGGTCAGCGCGCTCGAGCATGACGTCGGCGTGCCGCTGTTCAATCGCCATGCCCGCGGCCTGGTGCTGACCGAGCAGGGCGAGATGCTGTTCCGCACGGCGCACGACGTGCTGATGAAGCTCGAAACCATCAAGTCGCGACTGACCGAAACCAAGGACCGGCCCTCCGGCGTGCTCAGGGTGACGACCACGGTCGGCCTCGGCGCCGGCTGGCTGACCGAGCGCGTGCAGGAATTCATCGAGCTCTATCCCGAGGTCAGCCTGCAGCTCATCCTGGCCAATGAGGAGCTCGATCTCACGATGCGCCAGGCCGACTGCGCCATCCGGCTGCGCCAGCCGCAGCAGCCGGACCTCATCCAGCGCCGCCTGTTCACCGTGCATTTCCATCTCTACGCGGCGCCATCCTATGTAAACAAATACGGCAAGCCGAATTCGATCGCCGAGCTGAAAACCCATCGCATCGTCACCTTCGGCGTGCCGGTGCCGGCGCATCTGTCGGAACTGAACTGGCTGGAGACGGTCGGCGATTTCGAAGGCGGGCAAAGGGTGCCGACGCTGCAGATCAACGACATATTGTCGATCAAGCGGGCGGTGCAGGGCGGCGCCGGCATCGCCATGCTGCCGGATTACGTGGTCAGCAAGGATTCCGGGCTGGTGCAGTTGCTGCCCGAGACCGAAGTGCCGTCCTTCGATACCTATTTCGCCTATCCCGACGCGATGAAGAACCAGGCGAAGCTGCATGTCTTCCGCGATTTCATCATCGCCAAGGCGCGCAGCTGGTCGTTCTGATTTAATGCATGTCGCGCAAAAGTGCGCAGCGGTTTTGCGATAACGACATGCATCAAACAAGAACCTAAAGCACGTCGCATCAGCTCGGTCGAACGCAACGCGCTTTAGGAACGCGTATCCGCCAGCGTGCTGGCGCCGTAGCGCAAACCGTCGACCAGCAGGGCAACCATGCGCCGCGCCTGGGCAGGGCCGCCGCCATGTGCCGGCATGGCAAGGCTGGCGGCCGCCCCCAACAGGTCGCCCGGCTCGATATCGGCGCGCACCTCGCCGGCCGCCGCCGCCGCCTCCAGCAATGTTTGAAGCGCGGGCCGGAGCCGTTGGTTGAAATAGGCAGGCAAAGTGTCGAATGCCGGATTGCCTGAGTACAAGGCTGCCGCGAGGCCGCGTTTTGCCGTGATGAAATCCACATAGCGCTGCATCCACAGGGCCAGCGCTTCACCGGGCTCATGCTTTCTGGCCAGGATCGGCGCGGCGTCAGCACAGGCGTCGACCTCGTTGCGGAAGACGGCCACGATCAAGTCCGAGCGCTGTGGAAAATGGCGGTAGACGGTGCCGACGCCGACGCCAGCCTTTTCCGCGATCTCTCGCACCGGAGCCTCCACGCCGGAGGTCGCGAACACCGCCATGGCCGCCCGGAGCAACGCGTCGATGTTGCGCCGTGCGTCGGCGCGCACGTGGCGATCCGCGCGGTCGCGGGGTTCCAGACCATCGCCTTGATCCGTTTTGCCGTTCGGCGTTTTTTCGCCCATCAAATTACCTCTTGCAAACGGAACCTTGTTCCGGATATATGTGGAACGTGGTTCCGTTTGACTTGTATCTAGCACGGCAAAGCGGTGTTGGCCACACATCGGTGCACAAAAGGAGATTACCATGCAGGACAAACCCGTCGCCCTGGTCACCGGGGCCAACAAGGGCATCGGTCTTCAGATCGCCAAGGACCTCGCGGCGAACGGCCTTACCGTGCTCGTAGGATCGCGCAGGCTCGAGCATGCCGAGGCAGCCGCAAATAGCATCGGAGAGGATGCCCACGCCCTGCAGCTCGACGTCACCGATCAGGCGTCGATCGCCGCCGCGGCAGAGCGCATCCGCATCGAACTCGGCCGCCTCGACGTGCTGGTGAACAATGCCGGCATCTCCCATGCGGGAAAGCCGGGCAGGCCGCTTGAGGAGATCATCAATTCGGGCCGCCCGAGCATTGCCTCCCTCGACGACGTACGCGCGGTATTCGAGACGAACGTGTTTGGCATCGTCGCCGTCACGCAAGCGATGCTGCGGCTCCTTCGTGAGGCGCCGGCGGCGCGTATCGTCAACGTATCGAGCGGCGCCGGCTCGCTGACATTGAACGCGGATCCGGCCTTTCCGTACCGCACGTCGTTTGGCGCCGTCTACAACCCGTCGAAGACGGCCGTCAACGCGATGACGCTCGCCTTCGCCATCGAGCTCGAGGAGACCGGCATCAAGGTCAACGCTGCGTGCCCGGGCTACACCGCGACGGAGCTCAACAACTTCGAAGGTCCGCGCACAGTCGAACAGGCCGCGCGGGAGCCCGTGCGCCTCGCGCTTCTCGACGCGAACGGTCCGACGGGCACGTTCTCGAACGAGGACGGCCCGCTGCCGTGGTGACGCAGCGCTGGAGCCTGCTTCAGCCGCGCCAAGGTGTCAGGCGGGGCAGCCAGCCTGGTACGGCACGGCGGTAGGCCTCGTATTCGTCACCGTAGCGGCGGGCAAGCGTCGGTTCCTCGT
Source organism: Mesorhizobium sp. M1227 (assembly GCF_040318315.1). NCBI lineage: Bacteria > Pseudomonadati > Pseudomonadota > Alphaproteobacteria > Hyphomicrobiales > Phyllobacteriaceae > Mesorhizobium > Mesorhizobium sp. M1227. The sequence goes on along the minus strand of NZ_JAMYLZ010000020.1, from coordinate 20,205 downwards.
ATAGTCTCACGAAGGAGATCATGGCGGCCGCGGCGATGACTAGATAGGCGGCGACCGTCCAGCTCGAAAACAGCAGTGCCTGGCCGAGGACGATCGACAGCACGGCGACGTACATCGGATTGCGGACATGGCGGTAGATGCCGCCGACGACCAGCCTCTCGGTCGGCGCGACCGGGGCGGGCGTACCCCGACCCTCCAGGGCAAACCGGGCAAAGGCGTGCAGCAGTATGGCTGTGCCGGCGACAACCAGCAGCCAGCCCACAGGAACGAAACCGGGCAGTCTCGACCAGGGCAGGCGATAGCGATCGGTCAGCAGCCAAGGCAACAGTCCGGCGACCACGCCGGGCGCTACAGCAAGAAAGATGACGCTGCCGGCGATCGCCGAAGTGGCTCGCATATAGCTCTCCTTACGGGCGCGGCCTTGAACGGTCTCCTGCAACGCGCTTCAGGTCTTGTCCGGCACGTAACCCAAGCCGCCGCACCTCAGGTCAAGCTCGATGGCGGGCTTTTGGGCGGCATGCACCAGCAAGGTCTGCCTGCCGAAAAAACAAACGCGTGCTGCACGATTCCACGTCATCCTGCGTTTTTCGACTTTCCGAGCAGGAATCGCTGCTGATTCGCGGCCGCGGATCAGATTTTTGCCTTGCCGCAGGCTGTATTTCAGCGATTCAACTGGTCCTATTGCGCTTCGGGACGGATTAGACCACAGCCGGCGCCTTTTTGCATGTGAGTGTTGCAAAATAGATGCTTGTTTCTTGGGCATGAAGAGCACATATATAGATCATCTCCTGAGCGCGTTCTCCTCCCATTAGCGCTCTCGAGTGTTCCCCTCTGGAGGTTAGCCTTAACAGGCACTTCCAATCAAACTCAGCCGGGTCTTCATTGATCCGGCTTTTTTGTTGCCCGAAACCAACACATCGCCAGAAAATCGGCCGGAACGGTCGCGTAACAGTGACATGTAACCTCGGGTAACATGCCGCGGGCGCGCCAAATCGATTAAGCAGAGCATAGGACGCGGTGTGGCTCGTCCGGGGGATGGGGGCATCACTCGGACGACCCGGGCTCAGGCAGCTACCGCGTCCGAACCTTCCTCCGCCAAAACACCGGCGGCAAGCATGCGGCGGACCTGCCGTTTCGCCTCCCACGAAGACGGTCCGCAAGAAACGGCGCCCGGTTAGGGCGGGGGCCGTTTCCTGTTGGGCCGCAAGGGCAGCTCAGGCGGCCTTGCCGTTGGCGTTCAGCGCTTCGTCGGCCAACCGGCCGGTGAGTTCGGCCATGTGGTCGAAGACGGCCCGGTAGCTGGCGACACCCGCAGTGGCCGAGCGCAGCTCGATGATGAGGTCGCCGATCTCAGCCTGCGGCATGGTCGCCTCGACCACGTCCCATCCCGGCCAGTCGGGCCGCGCGTCGTAGCCGAGGATCTGGCCGCGCCGCTGCGGGATCAGAGCGATGATCTTCGACGTCGCATCCGACGGCGTGACGATCTCGACCTTCATCACCGGCTCCAGCAGCACCGGCGAGCACGCGGCCATGCCTTCCTTCATCGCCAGCTTCGCCGCCATCTGGAAGGCCATGTCGGAGGAATCGACCGCATGGTAGGAGCCGTCGGAAAGGTTGACGGCAACATCGACGACCGGGAAGCCGAGCGGGCCCGATTTCAGGTAATCGCGCACGCCGGTCTCGACCGACTGGATGTAGGTCTTCGGCACGACGCCGCCGGTGATCGTATCGGTGAACTGGAAGCCTGAACCGCGCGGCAGCGGTTTGATCTCCAGCACCACATCGCCGAACTGGCCGTGGCCGCCCGACTGTTTCTTGTGGCGGCCGCGCTGCTGCGTCGCTTTGCGGATCGTCTCGCGATAGGGCACGGCCGGCACATGGCCTTCGACCGGGATCTGGTTCTTGCCTTCCAGCCGCTCGCGCACGACGCGCAGATGCATCTCGCCATGACCGGACAGCACGGTTTCGGCGGAATCCTGGTTGTGATGCAGGTTGAGCGAGGGATCTTCCTCGGCCAGGCGCTGGATGGCCGCCGACATCTTGACCTCGTCCTTGCGCTCTTTCGGCCGCAGCGCGAAGGCGAAGACCGGTTGCGGCGGCGCCAGCGTGACCAGCGGCTTGATGCCGCCCTTGGTCGAGCTCAGCGTCTGGCCGGTCCTGACGGCGTCCAGCTTGCCGAGCGCCACAGTGTCGCCGGCCTTGGCCGAAGTCAGCTTGACCTGGTCCTTGCCGAGCATCTTGTAGATGCCGGAGACCTTTGCCGTCTCGCCGCTGGGAAGGAACAGCTCGGCGGCGTCGGCGACCTGGCCGGACAGGATGCGCGACACCGACAGCTTGCCGCCATGCGCGGTGTGGATGGTCTTCATCACTTGGACCACGGTGGCATTGCCATCGGGGGCGCCGAGACGCTGGCGCGTCGCCGCGATGTCGGGTGCGTCGTGACGGATCGCCTTCAACAGGCGCAGCACGCCGTTGCCCTTCTCGGCGGTGCCGATCAGCACCGGCGTCACCGTGCCGTCGCGCAGATCTGCGGCGAGGTCGTCGAAGATCGCGTCCTTCGGCGGTTCGATCTCGTCAAGCAATTGCTCCATCAGCCGGTCGTCATGGTCGGCGAGTGTCTCCAGCATGGAAAAGCGCGCCTCGAGCTCGCGCGCCTTGTCGTCGCTCGGGATCTGGGCGACCTCGCTCTCGGCATATTCGCGGTAGATGTAGGCACGCTCCAGAGCGAGGTCGATCGAGCCGATGACGACGCCGTCCTTGCGCAGCGGGATCTGGCGCAGCAGCAATGGCACCGAGCTTGCCGGCTGCAGCATCTTCAGCGTGTCGCGCACACCTGCTATCGCCTTGTCGACCTTGTTCAGGAACAGCATGCGCGGCACGCCGAGCTCGTCGAGCTTGCGCATGATCAGCTGCAGGGCAGGGATCTTCTTCTCGTCGGCCTCGGCAACGACCACGGCGACGTCGCAGGCGGCCAGCACCGGCTCGGCTTCGAAGGAGAATTCGATCGAGCCGGGACAATCGACGAAGGTGAACGGCTCGCCCATGAAATCGGTGGTGGCGAAGGTCGCCTCGACGCTCATGCCGTGAGCGCGCGCCTCGGGCGAATGATCGGAAACGGTATTTCCGGACGAAACGGGATTCTGGCGGGGAATGGCGCCTGTACGGGCGAGTATGGCTTCGAGAAGTGTCGTCTTACCGCTTGCGAAGGGACCGACTATGGCAATGCATTTCGGTCCCGTGCGTCGTCCTCCGGCGCGAGTACCCATGGCTGACCTCCACTCAGGCGTTTCCCTGTGAGCGGCGGCCGGCCTGTCGGCCGTCGCGGGCGAGGCTTTTTTCAATTTGCCACCTACCCAAAGGGCATCGTCCCACGGGCAGGCCGGGAGGGCAAGGGATTTGAAGTTGAAGGGATTTGAAGTTGGGGCCGGTTCAGCCGGTGCCGGTCAGGCGCGACGCCAGCGGGGGTGCGTCCACGCGCTGCACCGCCACCGTCTCGGCAAAGCGCGCGAGCAACGGATTGAACAGGTCCGCACGCTCCCAGAAAGGCGCATGCCCGGCGCCGGAGACGATGTGGCAATGCTCCCACAGCGAGCCGTAGGCGAGCGTCTCAAAATAGCCGAGCCGGACGAACGGATCGTTCTCGCCATTGACGATAGCGACCGGAAACGCGGCTTGCTCGACCACCTGTCTCTGGTCGGCACCCTTGCCGGTGAGCATGCCGCGCGTCACCGCGGCGCGCAGCCGGCCGTCGGTGCGCAGGATGGCTTGGCGAAAGGACGGATCGGCGGTGTCGCCGAAACACAGCGTCTCGAAGCGCTCGGCATCGCGTTCGGAATACGTCTTTTTGGACGCCAGCAGCATGTCCCAATGCGCGTGGAAGCCGCGCAGCATGCCGAAAGGACCCTTCGATACCGGCGGCGCGCCGGTCAGCATCAGCCCGCCGACGGCGCGGTGAAAACTCGCGAGTTCGATTGCCACGTGCCCGCCAAGCGACCAGCCGAAGACGACCGCGCGGCCGATGCCCAAGGCATCGAGGAGCTGGGCCGCCGATTGGGCAAGGCCGGCGATTGTGTAGTCCGTCGCCGGATCGCGGGCGTCCGACGATTCGCCATGGCCGGGCAGGTCGAAAGCAATCAACCGATGGGCAGCGGCCAACGGGCTGTCGAACTGGCGGGCGAATACGGCGCGCGAACTGCCTGAGCCGTGGATCAGGACAAGCGGGATGCCGGGTCCCGACGACTGGCTGAGGCGCAAATCCGCTTGCGGCGTACGGATCGTGCGGTGGGAAACGGCCATATCTGGTTTGGACCTTGGGATTGTCTCCAGGTCAACATCGCATGCCGAGGTCACCATGTTGTTTAGAACGGTGGTTAAGAAATGATTTCTCGGCTTGCGCCGGGTATGATGAACGAATCCACCACAGCTAACCCCCGGAGCCTGATGATGGAGTCCACACTCGACCTTCTCGTCTCGATCAGCAGCATCGCGACGCTCGGCCAATATGCCTGGTCGATGCGCGCGCATTTCCAGTCGCCGAGCATGTCTCCAGGCGCGATGATCATTTCGGCCGTCGTGGTCGGCACGGCGCTGTTCTTTCTTGCGCTGCTGTGGATCGAGCGGCAGCCATTGGCGGCGAAGATCGGCGGGCTCGCCATCGAACTGGCAAGCTCGGCGCTGTTCTGGTGGGCGATCTCGGTCTCCCGCAAGGCGGGGCTGCGGTTCGCATTCGATCCTGACAATCCTGACAGCCTGGTGACCGAAGGCCCTTATCTCCATGTCCGGCATCCGTTCTACACGTCCTACATCATCTTCTGGGTCGGATGGGGTATCGCGACCTGGTCGGTCTGGGCGGTGGTGCCGGTCGCCGGCATCGTTACGATCTACGTGATCGCGGCCTTGGACGAAGAGCGAAAATTTTCGCGGACAAGGTTGGCCGATGCCTACGACGCTTACCGCACGCGGACCGGTCTGTTCTGGCCGCGTTTTGCCCGCAGCCGGCAGGAGATGCAGCCGGCATCGGACGAAAGTGGTAGGGTCTAAGACACTGGATTGAATCGAGGATTTGCGACGATGAAGATCATTGCCTGCGGCAGCGTGCCGACGATTGTTGCGCCGGAAAAATACTTCACTGGCCGGGTTTTGCAGACGCCGATCATCGAGAAAGAGGCGCCGGCGCGGCTCAGAGCCACGCTGGTCAGCTTCGAGCCCGGCGCCCGCACCCACTGGCACACGCATCCGCTTGGCCAGACGCTCTATGTCACATCCGGTGCCGGTCTCGTGCAAAGCTGGGGCGGGCCGCCGCAGGAGATCAGGGCCGGCGACGTCATCTCCTTTGCGGCCGGCGAAAAGCACTGGCACGGCGCCGCGCCCAAATCGGCGATGACCCACATCGCCATGCAGGAGGCGCTTGAGGGTGTGCATGTCGACTGGCTGGAGAAGGTGAACGACGAGCAGTATGGCGGCTGAAACGTCTCAGACCAGCGCGGCGGTAAAGCGCTGGATGCGCGTGCAGGCCTCTTCGAGCAGAGCCTCCGACGTGGCGTAGGAGATGCGGAAGTTCGGGCCGAGGCCAAAGGCCGAGCCGAAAACAACCGCCACGCCCTCGGCCTCGAGCAGTTCGGAGCAGAAGGTTTCGTCGCTGTCGATCACCTTGCCGTTCTTGGTCCTCCTGCCGATCAGCTGGGCACAGGAGGGATAGACGTAGAACGCACCCTCCGGCGACGGGCAGGTGATGCCGCGCGCCTGGTTGAGCATCGAGACGACGAGATCGCGCCGGCCCTGGAAGATCGCCTTGTTCTTCGGGATGAAATCCTGCGGGCCGTTCAGCGCTTCGACCGCCGCCCATTGGGCGATGGTGCAGGCGCCGGAGGTCTGCTGGCCCTGGATCATGTCCATCGCCTTGATCAGCGGCACCGGGCCTGCCGCGTAGCCGATGCGCCAGCCGGTCATGGCATAGGCCTTTGACACGCCGTTCATCGTCAGCGTGCGCTCATAGAGCTTCGGCTCGACCTCGGCGATGGTCTTGAAGACGAAGTCGCCATAAGTCAGGTGCTCGTACATGTCGTCGGTCAGCACCCAGACATGCGGGTGCTTCAACAGCACGTCGGCCAGGCCCTTGAGCTCCGCTTCGGTATAGGCGGCGCCCGAGGGGTTGGACGGCGAGTTCATCAACAGCCATTTGGTGCGCGGCGTGATCGCCTTTTCCAGCACGGCCGCCGTCAGCTTGAAGCCGTTGTCGATGGAGGTGTCGGCAAAGGCCGAGGTGCCGCCGCAGATCGCCACCATTTCGGGATAACTGACCCAGTAGGGCCGCGGGATGATCACTTCGTCGCCGGGGTTCAGCGTCGCCATGAAGGCGTTGAACAGGATCTGCTTGCCGCCGGTGCCGACGATGGTCTGCTCCGGCGGGTAGTCGAGATTGTTCTCGCGCTTGAATTTTTTTGCGATCGCATCGCGCAGCGGCACAATGCCGGATACCGGCGGATACTTCGTCTCGCCGCGGCGGATCGCCTCGATCGCGGCGTGCTTGATGTTGTCGGGGGTGTCGAAGTCCGGCTCGCCGGCGCCCAGCCCGATCACGTCGCGGCCGGCGTTTTTCAGCTCGCGCGCCTTCTGCGTCACCGCGATGGTCGCGGAAGGCTTTACGCGGGAAAGGACGTCGGCAAGAAAGGCCATGACAGATATCTCCAGAAAAGACCGGCGGGCGAAAGCGCCGCGGCGCCTCTCATGTCGCATCATCTGGTCAAGCGCAAGCCCAGCGCAGGCATTGTCGAATGAGCCAGCGCGCAATGCTGGCAACAATAAATTCACCAACGATCGGTAAAAGCTAGAACGGCAGGACCGTAGCCGGTCCGCCAGTCTCGCACAGCGAGGAACCGTGACGCGCAGCATCGGGCTTGCCCATATCATCCGCCATGATGACGGCACCGCCAGCGGTGTCTGGGGGGTCTATACGCTGCAAAGCGCGTTCCAGCCGATCTTCGCCTTCAACAAGGGCAAGCTTTCCGTCGTCGCGTTCGAGGGGCTGATCCGGCCGTTCCGCGAAGGCGAGCCGCAGCCGCCGATGAGTTTCTTCAACAGCTGTCCGGCGGTCGACCGCCTGCATATCGAGGCGCTGACACGGACGCTGCACCTTCTGAACGCCGGCGCCTGCCTGCCGCGAGACGCCTCCATCTTCATTAATTTCGATCCATCGGTGTTCACCGACCGCAGCATCGCCGACAAGGCGCTGCGCGAAATGCGGCTGGTGCTGCACGAGGCCGACATCGATCCGCACCGCGTCGTCTGCGAGGTCACCGAACAGAAATCGGCGTCGCAGGAAACGCTCTACAATTTCGTCGAGGCGCTCAGGGGCAATGGTTTGCGCATTGCCGTCGACGATTACGGCGCGGACGAATCCGACATCAATCGCATCAAGGAACTCAGGCCAGACATCGTCAAGTTCGACGCCGACTGGATCATGACGCTGATGGAATCCGGTGCCGGCTTCGCCTTGCTGACCGCTATGGTGACCAGCTTCGAAGAGCAAGGCATCCGTACGGTATTCGAGGGCATCGAGACGGGCTGGCAGCTCGAGCTCGCCGAAAAGTCGGGCGCCTCGATGGTGCAAGGCTTCGTGCTGGCACGCCCGGAGCTTGCACCGACCAGCTTTCACGTCTTCGACAAGGCCGGGCAGGCATCAGCGGTGTCGCCCGATAAGGACAAAGTGCCCACGGCCGTTTCGACCTCGCGGCGACCGATGCGGGCTTTCGGGCGCAGGGTGGCATCGTGACCGGGCGGGCCGACATGCGGCGCAAGGTCGGCGAAGCGATCTTTGCCGACGAGGTCGGCATCGAATATGGCGTCTACGGCGCATTCCGGCTGAGGAGCGCCTATCAGCCGGTCTTCGCGCCGCGCGGCAGGTTTCTCGCCGCCGTTGCGGTCGAGGGACTGATCGAGCCGCACCGTGCAGGCAGGCCGGTGGCGCCGCAAATCTTCTTCGAAGGCGTGCCGGCAGCGGATCGGCTGTTTGTCGAAACCATGTGCCGGGTGCTGCATTTGCGCAACTTCCGCAACATCGGCGTCGACGGGCTCGACCTCTTCTTCAACTACAATCCGCTGATCAACGATGACCCCGCACGGGCGCTGGCCGAAATCAGGCTGATGACCAGGCATCTGGCGGATTTCGGCCTGCATCCCGGCATGCTGGTCTGCGAGATCACCGAACAGGCGGCCGGCGACAAGGTGCTTGTCAGCCTGGCGCGCGAGATGCGGCGCGACGGCGTCCGCATCGCCATCGACGATTTCGGCACCGGGCATTCGACCGAAGAAAGGGTAGCGCCGGTGCAGCCCGACATCGTCAAGATCGACGGCACCTGGTTCGCAGAATTCTGCCGCCATGCCGCCGCCGAGCGGTTTTTCCGGCCGCTGGTTTCGACGCTGCACGACCGTGGCGCCAAGGTGCTGGTCGAAGGCGTCGAGAACGCCACGCATCTGCGCGTCGCGCTGGATGGCGGCGTCGACCTGCTGCAGGGCTTTTACCTTGCCCGGCCGGCGCTGGCCGGTACGCTGTTCGACGAGGAGCCTCTGTCGATCGACAGGCTGCTTGGCAGGGATAGCAACGTCATCCCCTTGTTCGGCTAGGATATGCCGATATTCAAGTGATGCCGGCCTGCGAACGGGGGGTCCTGCGCTTCCGGTGCTCACGTACCCAAAAAGTACGCTCCGCTCCGGTTCTCGGAACCCGCTCTTCTCGGCTCGGCCTGACTTGAATCTCGACATATCCTGAAATGCATCAGCGGCGCTGATGCTTACGCCAAAACAAATCACTGGATGAAGCCGCCGCTGCCGCGATAGAGGCTGGATCAAGCCCTGAGAGGGGTGGTTGCGAGCAAGGGGGAGCACCGATGATACTCTATGGAATGATCGACAGCGGCAATTGCTACAAGCCGCGCCTGTTGATGGCCAAGCTCGGCATCGCTTTCACCAATGTCGAGGTCAGCTCGCACACCGGCGACACGCGCAAGCCCGACTATGTCGCGAAAAACGCGAACGCCATGGTGCCGCTGCTCGAACTCGACGACGGCCGGCGGCTGGCCGAATCCAATGCCATCCTGCTCTATCTCGCCGAAGGCACGCGGTTTCTGCCAGCGGACAGATACGAACGCGCGCTGGCCTATCAGTGGCTGTTCTTCGAGCAATACAGCCACGAGCCTTATATCGCCGTGCGCAGGGCGCTGCTGACCTTCCCTGAAAGAGCCAAGGACGCAACGCCCGAGCGGCTGGCGCTGACGCTGGAGCGCGGCAACAAGGCGCTCGGCGTCATGGACAAGCACCTGGCCGGGAGCACGTTCTTTGCCGGCAATGCGCTCAGCGTCGCCGACATCGCGCTCTATGCCTATACGCATACGGCCGAGACGGGCGGGTTTCAGCTCGACGCCTATCCGGCGGTTGCCGCCTGGCTGAAAAGGGTCGAGGCCGATCCGGGGCATGTGCCGCTGGAGTGGGTGGGTTGAGCGCAGCTCGCCGACTTTGCTGAGCAACGTTGACAATTGGCGAAAGCTTTGGCGAAAGCGTCCTTCTCCCCGTCACTATACGGGGAGAAGGAGCTGTATCGCCGGTTTCGCCAATTGTCGGCGTTTAAAATCCAGACAGCAAAAAGGCGGGACAAAATCCCGCCTTCCCATGCTTGGTAGCCTGATCGGGAGCGTTTTGGCCGGGCCGGCAGCAATCTGCTGCTTCGGCTTGTCGGGGTCTTTCGCTCCGGCGCGCTTCTCGCGCGACCGCCAGTACATCCGTGACTTGCCGCGCGCCCCGGGCTATCGCCCGGCGCGCGCCATTCGCAAAATCAGGCTGCCTTGCTCAGAGATCCAGCGGACGACTTGCCAGTGCGGCGGTCCTGCTCGATCTCGAAGTTGATCTTCTGGCCTTCAACCAGGGTCGACAGTCCAGCACGCTCGACTGCGGAGATGTGGACGAAAACGTCCGCGCCGCCGCTGTCAGGCTGAATGAAGCCGAAACCCTTGGTGGAATTAAACCACTTGACCGTACCTGTTGCCATTTCGATAGTCCTTTACGTTTGCTTTAGTTTGACTGGGCCGAAACCCAGCCGGTTTGTATCGAGATTTTGGAGATAGAACGTCAGCAAACGCGAAGATCGCGAGGCCCGGATCGATCGGCCGAAATATCAATGGACCGCATATAATATGCCTTCGCGCAAAAAACAAGACGGGGCGGAAAATGGCGCGACGGCAACGCTGCCCAACGGCCGCCCCAATCACGTGAGAGCGTCGTCGTTGCGCGCCTGACGCGGGAGGATCGCGACAGCTTCGGGCACGGGTTTTGGGGGGAGGGACATGAAAATCGTTCTGCTTGCCGCTTGCCTGACCCTGGTGGCCGCCGAGGCGCAGGCGGTCTCACGCTACGACCCGACCCGCATGAGCTGCGGCAGGGTGCAGGCGACGATCGCGCGCGAGGGCGCGGTCATCCTGCGCTACAGATCGGCGCGCGTGCCGGGGCTGGCGCTCTATGACCGCTATGTGCGGAGCCAGCAATTCTGCGACATCGGCGAGGTCAGGGCGCGGGCCTCGGTGCCGAGCGCCGACACGAATTCCTGCACCGTCTACAAATGCAAGCGGGTGGAGATCGACCGGCGTTTTCGCCGGCGCCTGCTTCCGGATTAGAGTGGGACGAAATGGTGCGCCGGGTGCCGGCCTCGCCTGAATATCAGCACCACTAAAACCCGAACGACACCTGCGCCGGGGGCGGCGGGCCGACGCGTACGCCTTCCATTGCCAGCATCTTTTCTTTGGTGGCCGAGCCGCCGGCCGCGGAAAATCCGCCGATCTTGCCGCCGGCGGCAAGGATGCGGTGACAGGGGATGACCAGCGGCACCGGGTTGGCGCCGAGTGCGGCGCCCGTCTCACGCGCCAGCCCGGCATGGCCGGCGCGTTTGGCCAGTTCGCCATAGGTGGTGGTTTCGCCGAAGGCGAGTTTTCGTGCCGCGTCATAGATCGCCAGGCGGAACTCGTCGACGCCGCTGAGATCGACCGGCACGTTGGAGAAATCTATATCCTCGCCGGCGGCATAGGCCTTGATCGACGCGATCAGCTCGGCAACCCATTGCGGCTCGGGCTTCGCAGGCTGGTCGGCGGCGGCATGGCGCAGCAGCCGGCGCTCGACCGCGTCGCGATTGCGCTGCGGCAGGCAGAGCCGGGTCAGTCCGGCATCGCTCCAGGCGATGCCCATGAAGCCGAGCACGGTTTCGAAGACCGCGTGGCCGGCGGTGGCATGAGAGGCGTGCATGGCGTGCTCCTTTCCGGAATCCTTCGAAGTACAAATCCAGAACAATATCGCATTTCGCGGCCCGGCTCGCCACCCGAAAACCACCGGCTACCGCGGATTGCCCGAGGAAAGATGCTGGTGTAAGGACTTCTTAACACCCGACGAACCGGACCCGAGCGCCGCTTGCCAGCAAAATTCCTCTTTCCCGTCCTTGCGGCGGTGTTGGCCGTGGCCGCTCTCAGCGGTTGCACCTCGACTTCGCCGGTGACCCCGACGCCGGCCTTCACCGAAAATACGGCCAATACCGATGCCGGCTTTACGCTGGCGCTGCCTGACACGGTTTCGGTGCTGCCGGAGCCGTCCGGCGTCGCCCAGACAGCGGCGCTGCCGATCGAGCCGGCCGCCGCCTTTGCCGGGCCGACGCCGCTGGCGGCAACTACCCCCGCCGTCATGACCGCCAATGCCCTGCCTGTTACCGCGACGCCAGCCGTCGCCATGCCGGTCAGCCAACAGACCGAGGCCATGCCCGGCGTTCAGCCGGTTTCCTACACGCTGCCGCAGGACCCGGCCGTTCTGGCCGCGACCGACCCCACCGAGCGTCAGTCGAACGCCGGCGGCCGCAGCGAGATCGAGCGACTGATCGAGAAATATTCCGCGCTTTACCAGGTGCCGGTCGATCTGGTGCGCCATGTCGTCAACCGCGAGAGCACGTTCAACCCGAAAGCCTACAATCACGGCCATTGGGGGCTGATGCAGATCAAGCACGCGACGGCGCGCGGCATGGGCTATGACGGGCCGGCAAGCGGCCTGTTCGATGCCGAGACCAATTTGAAATATGCGGTGAAATATCTGCGCGGCGCCTGGCTGGTCAGCGGAGGCAACCCCAAGCGGGCCGACCGGCTCTACCAGAGCGGCTATTATTACGACGCCAAGCGCAAGGGGATGCTGGGCGAAACCGGCCTCGGCAGCGACAGCCTGCGCCGCCGCATGCAGCCCGATGCCTGAGCCGGGTCCGCCGGCGCCAAACGACATCCGCCTGCGCAAGATCCTCGACGACACGCTTCTGGCGCCGCGCTGGCCCGAAGGTTTTTTCATGCGCGCCTTCGAAGCCGCGGATGCACTCGCTTTGCATACGCTGTTGACCGCGGTGTTCGACGACGGCGCCGACGGGCCGTTCGACGAATGGTGGCCGCGCATTTCGGCCGACGCGGAATTCGACCCAGCTTTGTGTTTCCTGGTCATCGACGGCAAGGGCCGGCTGACGGGCGCGGCGCTCTGCTGGACACGGGCGTTCGTCAAAGACCTTGCCGTGCATCCCGAGGCGCGCGGCAAGGGCATCGCCGAGGCGCTGATGCGGCACGCTTTCGCCGTGTTTCAGGCAAGGGGTGCTGCGCATGTCGATCTCAAGACCAACACTGTCGAGAACGCCGCCGCGGTCCGGCTCTACGAACGGCTGGGGATGTCCGAAGTCGACTGGGCGGCGTGAGGGGTCGGGGCAAGCGGGCGCTCGATCGTAGAAGTCGGCGCCGCCCCTCATCTGCCTGCCGGCATCTTCTCCCCGTAGAGGGACGGGGAGAAGGGGGCTGGCGGCAAACTCAGCTCCCTTTCTTCAACTCTGGAGATTGGCGAAATCCTTGGCGAAGGCACCTTTCTCCCCGTCACTATACGGGGAGAAATGCCCGGCAGGGCAATGAGGGGCAGCGCACACCTCATGTGATTTGACGCTGCCGCGCGCTGACCTACCCTCTAATGCCGAACCGAGGAGACGAGCGATGCAGTCACCTTTCAACCGAAGCGTCATGCTGGCAGCGGCGGTGATCCTTGCCGCCGCCACCGCAGCCTATGCCCATCACGGCTGGTCGTGGACGCAGGACGGATTTTTCGAACTCAAGGGCAAGATCACGGCCATCTATATCGGCAATCCGCACGCCACGCTGGACGTCGATGCCGAGGGAGAGGCCTGGCGGGTGGAGATGGCGACGCCGTCCCGCACGATCGCCGCCGGCTTTACCGAGGAGGTCGCCAAGATCGGCGACGAGGTGACCGCGATCGGCAACCGCTCGCGCGACGAAAACGAAAAACGCATGAAGGCAGTGCGCGTCATCGTCGGCGGCAAAACCTATGATGTCTATCCCGACCGCGTGCCGCCGGCCTGAATGGACGGGTTTTTTGCCGGCATCGAGCAGCTTGCTATGGTGCGGGGACTGAAGGCCTCGTTCGTCGCCTACCCCATCATCAATGCACTGCACATTATGTCGATCGGCGCGCTGCTCACCAGCGTCTGGCTCATGGATCTCAGGATCCTCGGCGCCTTCCGCTCGCTGCCGCAGACGGCGTTCGTCGCGCTGCTGCGCCGTACCGCATTGGCCGCGTTCGGCGGCGCGCTTGTCACGGGGTCGCTGCTGTTTTCAGTCCGGGCGAGCGAGTATGCGGCGATGCCGATCTTCCTCGCCAAGATGACACTCATCCTGCTTGCCGGGGTCAACTTCCTCGTCTTCATGCGCCGCGCAGGTGACGAGCCGGCCGGCGGAACCGTCACCGTGCTGGCGGTGCTTTCGCTGGTGCTGTGGACGGCCGTGCTGTTCGCCGGACGGTTTATTGGTTTCTTTGACTGAGGCGAGCGTCGGCACTGGCCCGCCGAGGCGGGCATGGAGTTTGACATGAGATCGAGTATGTCGCGGTGGGTGAGACGAGATAGCGGCGCTTCTCGGCCTGAGTGGCACGACCGTCACCCGCAATGCCTACATAAGCGGCTTTGGGGCAATCAGTTGGTTGAGGATCGCTGCCATTCCCGGCGGTCGATGTCCGTGATCCCTCATCCTAGAGATTATCAAGTTCCTGAAATGGTTGTATCTAGCTCCATTCCCATGTTTCCCGACAAAACGCTTCAGAATATCGCGCCCGCGAAATGACCGCTTCCATTTTCCGGTTTGGATATCATCATGAAGAGAGTCGGAGACGGATCTCGCTAACTCAATCAGCGCGGTATCTGAAAGAGAGTCTGAAACAAGTTCATCAATCCTTTTGCGATAGCTCCTAATTGCGTTCGCTACGGCCGCTGCGACATTGGAAGTTTGGGGGTCAACCCGTAACTTGAGAGCGGAAATGATCTTACTATTGGCAGAGTTAGATACCTCATGGGCCACCAAGGACGTCACCGTCTCGGCAGCGCAAAGTTTTAGATCTTCCTCTATGTCCTGCTCGGAGAGGGGTGTTTCATGCCCAAGTAAGTCGTTCATGACAAGTCGCAAATATTTCGGTTCAATGAGGTAGTTTTCGATATGGTATGCATCCCAGCAAAGCCTATTTTCTATTGATCTATTCTCTGAATCATCAGAATCTCTATCAGTGATGGAGAAAATGTGAGAGGTTGGAAGTTTTCCCGAAATAGTTATTTTCTCCAACAAAATGTGTAGTCCCCGCACTCGATGTTTATTCGAGCCAGAGATGAGATTGGCCCTGCTCGGCAACTCAGGGAACAGCTCAGAAGCCATCTGAATGTCAAAGTCAGACTCTTCCCCTTCAAAAATAACAATCTTACCGCCGGGGTTATAGGCTGCCAGATCTCCAACTAGATCGATTACTGCTCGTTCAAGGTCCTGATCCGCTCGGATCAACGTTGCCTGGCTAGAGTGTTCAACTGCGTATGCGCTTGGGGTGATGTGAAAAACTGAGACGCCAGGCCTTCCTACGCTCTCACGGAGGATCGCGTCGGAATGTGTGATTAACCACACCTGATTTCCCAGAGCTTTTGCAAGGTGGCGATGATAGAAATCCGGGAGATTTCTGGTCAGCCTTGGGTTCAGATGGAGTTCGGGTTCATCAAGCAATATAACAGAATTTTTCGGAGTCGAGGTGCGAAGGCGAAGATATCCATATAAGATTTCCTTTTCGCCTGAGCTTAGCTCATCTAAATCGTGTGTCTCTCGTCCTCCAACCTTTACAGGAAAGCGCAAACTACCATTAGAGGTTGGTTGAGGGCCCAAAAATTCTTTGTCTGGGAAAAAAGTTGCAAATAGCTCTTTCAGAACATCGGTCGTAGATTGTGTTTTTTCTACGAAAGATCCAGACTTTTCTGACAGAGCCTCTCTGACATACAGGGCCGCCATTTCGCTTTTGACGTTGCCGTATTTTGCATTGTAGTTGTACAGCGTGCTCTGTTTTTTTTGTGCTTCTATCGCATCCAAGTTTACGTTGATTGAATTCAAAACCTCTCTGCCGTATATTCGGTGAGGCCCGTGATAGTCAATGATGCCAAAATGCTTAATATCAAAGGTGCTAAATACAAGCTCAAGCACCTTTGATGGATTGAATTCAGGCTGTTTGTTAGGTTCAATAACTATACTTGCGGTTATAAATTCAAGATCTATCTCCTCTTCAAACAATTTAAAATCTTGATCGGCCTGTATCTTTACCTCGGGCTCTCGACTGCGGAATTGAGCGGTAAAAGGCGCTGCATTTAATGATCGCCATCCATATAGTTCAGGCACGACAGCTCGCCACGCTTGATCTCTGATTAGCGCCTCAGAATTCTGTTTAAGATAGATTCTCTCAGCTTCGTGGATTTCGATATCAATCTGAATAATGAGCGGTTTATTCGGATCGTTAAAGAGAGATATGAATGCGGCAGGGTCGTTTGAGAAGTTGATCTGAAACTCACCAAACCATTGATGAGCTTCGTTTTGCTGGTATCCGCCATATACTGACTTAATGAGACGTATGGCGTCCAGTACACATGATTTTCCTGAACCATTCTGGCCTGCGAGAACGACTAGGTCATCTAGATTGGGCAGTTCCGTGAGCCGGACGCCTCGGAAGTTTTGAATATGTACTCGCCTTATGCGCATTAAAATCCCACCTCTCAAGATGCGAGACTCTCATACCAATTGGCATATACCGCTAGTGGTTAGCCCGCAGGGCGATCGATTTCCGTTGGATAATCAACAGGAATGTTGTGCAAAAACGTAAGTTATGTCGCTGGGTTGCCGTTCAGCTCCGATAACACTCGTCGCTTCAGGTGGTCCAAGACATCGGGCTTCTCAATCGCGCAGCGTGGTTGCCTGTTGCCCATTTAGAGACGTTAAGGCTACGATTGTCAAAACCCGCGCCGCCCTAGTACCCGCCGGCATCGTCTCCCCATTGAAATGGGGACGAATGCGTTCCTCAGGCAAAATACTCCTGCAAGGGGCGCACTTCCAAACTCCCCGCCTTCAGCGCGGCAATCGCCTCGGCCACCGCGGCGGCCCCCGAGAGCGTGGTGTAATACGGCACCTTCTGCATCAGCGTCGCGCGGCGCAGCGATTTTGAGTCCGACACCGCCTTCTGGCCGTCCGTGGTGTTGAAGACGATCTGCACCTGGCGGTTGCGGATGGCGTCCTCGATGTGCGGGCGGCCTTCCAGCACCTTGTTTATCTTTTCGGCGGCGACGCCGTTTTCGGCGAGGAAGCGGGCGGTGCCGGAGGTGGCGAGCACTTTAAAACCCTGGCCGGCAAGGCGCTTCACTGCCGGCAATATGCCCTTCTTGTCCTCGTCGCGCACCGAGACGAACAGCGTGCCCGCGCGGGGGAGATCAACACCCGCCCCGAGCTGGCTCTTGGCGAAGGCCAGCGCGAAGTCGCGGTCGAGGCCCATGACCTCGCCGGTCGAGCGCATTTCCGGGCCGAGTAATATGTCGACGCCGGGGAAGCGGGCGAACGGGAACACCGCTTCCTTGACCGCGATGTGGCCGGGATTGCGCGGGTCGGGCATGGCGCCGTAATGGGCGAAGGCGTCTTCCAGGCTTTCGCCGGCCATGATGCGGGCAGCAATCTTCGCGATCGGCCGGCCGATGGTCTTGGCGACGAAGGGCACGGTGCGCGACGCCCGCGGGTTGACCTCCAGCACATAGACGGTGCCGTCCTTGATCGCGTACTGCACGTTCATCAGCCCGCCGACATTGAGCGCGCGGGCAAGTGCTGCCGTCTGGCGCTCCAACTCGTCGACCAGCTCGGAGGGCAGCGAATGCACCGGCAGCGAACAGGCCGAGTCGCCGGAATGGATGCCGGCCTCCTCGATGTGCTCCAATATGCCGGAGACGTAGGTCGACCTGCCGTCGCAAAGGCAATCGACGTCGACCTCGATGGCGCCCGACAGATAGGTATCGAACAGAAGCGGGTTCTTGCCGAGCAGCGTGTTGATCTGGCCGGTCTTGTCGTTGGGGTATTTCTGCTTGATGTCCTCCGGCACCAGCCCGGGCACGGTGTCGAGCAGATAGGATTGCAGCATGCTCTCGTCGTGGATGATCTGCATGGCGCGGCCGCCGAGCACATAGGACGGGCGCACCACCAGTGGGAAGCCGAGCTCGCCGGCGACGAGGCGGGCCTGCTCGACCGAATAGGCAATGCCGTTCTTCGGCTGGCTGAGGCCAAGCTTGTGCAACAGCTTCTGGAAACGGTCGCGGTCCTCGGCGAGATCGATCATGTCGGGCGAGGTGCCGAGGATCGGGATGCCGGCCTTCTCCAGCGCATCGGCGAGCTTCAGCGGCGTCTGGCCACCGAACTGGACGATGACGCCGACCAGCTCGCCGGACGCCTGCTCGGCGCGCAGGATCTCCAGCACGTCCTCCGGCGTCAGCGGCTCGAAATAGAGCCGGTCGGAGGTGTCGTAGTCGGTCGAGACGGTTTCGGGATTGCAGTTGATCATGATCGCCTCGAAGCCGGCGTCGCGCAGCGCAAAGGCGGCATGGCAGCAGCAATAGTCGAACTCGATGCCCTGGCCGATGCGGTTGGGGCCGCCGCCGAGGATGATGACCTTTTTCCGGGATGAGACCTGCGCCTCGTTGGCGAGCGCGCCGGCAAACGGCACCTCATAGGTCGAATACATGTAGGCGGTGGGCGAGGCGAATTCGGCGGCACAGGTGTCGATACGCTTGTAGACGGGATGAACGTCGAGCTTGTCGCGTATCTTCTGGATCTCTTCGACATCCTTCCTGACCAGGGAGGCGAGGCGGGCATCGGAGAAACCCATCGCCTTCAGCATGCGCAGATTGGCGGCGTCCTCGGGGATGCCGTGCTCGCGGATGCGCGCCTCCATGTCGAGAATGCCGGCGATCTGTTCGAGGAACCACGGGTCGATCTTGCACATGGCGTGCACGTCTCCCAGCGAGGTGCCCATGCGGATCGCTTGCGCCACCATGCGCAGCCGGTCCGGCGTCGGCGTGCCCAGCGCGGCGCGAATGGCGTTGCGGTCATCGACATGGCTGGCAGCTGTCGTCCCATGGCCGATGCCGGGGATCTCGATCTCGTCCAGACCAGTCAGGCCGGTCTCCAGCCCGCGCAGCGCCTTCTGCAGCGATTCCTGAAAGGTGCGGCCGATGGCCATGACCTCGCCGACCGACTTCATCGAGGTGGTCAGCACCGGCTCGGCGCCGGGAAACTTCTCGAAGGCAAAGCGCGGAATCTTGGTCACGACATAGTCGATGCTCGGCTCGAACGAGGCCGGCGTTGCTCCGCCGGTGATGTCGTTCTCGAGCTCGTCCAGCGTGTAGCCGACGGCGAGCTTGGCGGCGATCTTGGCGATCGGAAAACCGGTCGCCTTGGAGGCCAGCGCCGACGAGCGCGAGACGCGCGGGTTCATCTCGATCACCACCAGGCGGCCGTCGGCCGGGTTGACGGCGAACTGGACGTTGGAGCCGCCGGTCTCGACGCCGATCTCGCGCAGCACCGCGATCGAGGCGTTGCGCATCATCTGGTATTCCTTGTCGGTCAGCGTGAGCGCTGGGGCGACGGTGATCGAGTCGCCCGTATGCACGCCCATCGGGTCGATGTTCTCGATCGAGCAGACGATGATGCAGTTGTCGGCTTTGTCGCGGACAACCTCCATCTCATACTCCTTCCAGCCGAGCACGCTCTCCTCGATCAGCACTTCGGTGGTCGGCGAGGCGTCGAGGCCGGACTGGACGATCTCGAAGAATTCGGCGCGGTTGTAGGCGATGCCGCCGCCGGTGCCGCCCATAGTGAAGGAGGGGCGGATAATTGCGGGCAGGCCGACATGGTCGAGCGCTTGTGCTGCAATCGCCATGGCATAGCTGATATAGCGCTGCTTGCGGTCGCCCTCACCGAGGTTCCAGCGCGTTTCCAGAGCATCGAGCGCGGCGTCGAGATTTTCCGGCTTCTCGGCCTTCAGCGCGGCGCGCTCGGCCTCGTGCGTCTTGCGGTCGGCGTTCTTGACGTCGGTTGCGTTGGCCAGCATCGACTTCGGCGTTTCCAGGCCGATCTTGTTCATCGCCTCGCGAAACAGCGCGCGGTCCTCGGCCTTGTCGATTGCGGTGGCGTCGGCACCGATCATCTCGACCTGATAGCGGTCGAGCACGCCCATGCGGCGCAGCGACAGAGCGGTGTTGAGCGCGGTCTGGCCGCCCATGGTCGGCAGCAGCGCGTCCGGCCGCTCCTTGGCGATGATCTTGGCCACCACTTCGGGCGTGATCGGCTCGATGTACGTGGCGTCGGCCAGTTCCGGATCGGTCATGATGGTGGCCGGATTGGAGTTGACCAGGATAACGCGAAAACCCTCTTCCTTCAGCGCCTTGCAGGCCTGGGTGCCGGAATAGTCGAATTCGCAGGCCTGGCCAATGACAATGGGGCCGGCCCCGATGATCAGGATCGACTTGATGTCGGTGCGTCTTGGCATGTCGAGGGTCCGTTCGGCGGGCGGCTTGCACAAAAAGCCGGACGGGATGACCCGGCCGGTTGTGCTCGCGATTCTGGTATCAGGCTAGGAGGGCCTTATAGGGAAGAGTTTTGCCGGATGTAAGCCCCTAAAATGGCAGGCAGTAGGGCAGTAGGGCAGTAGGGCAGTAGGGCAGTAGGGCAGTAGGGCAGTAGGGCAGTAGGGCAGTAGGGCAGTAAGGCAGTAGGGCAGTAGGGCAGAGGTTCGAGCGCCCTTTAAACATATTGCCCTACTGCC
>NZ_JAMYLZ010000019.1:0-106071 GCF_040318315.1 Mesorhizobium sp. M1227 | reverse complement strand
CGCGTCATCCGATGCTGGCCTCCACTCCAGCCAGCATCTTGAATCACAAAACCGACTGATCCGGAATCCCCTTCGATTCCGTCAAATCAGGAACCGCTCTAGGTCAAAATGCAGAACGACCGAGTCCGGGCTGTTGGCGGCAGCCAGTCTGACTGAGCTTCTTACCCCTGAGTATCGGCCGCAACACAAGATCGAGCCGCTATTCGGCGGTCTTGTTCGCCACCTTGTCATCCCAGACCATCTGCCGGTAGTCGAAGCCGTATTCCAGCGTCGGCTTGACAATACGGAAATAGGGCGACAGGTCGAAATCGCGCGGCGTGTAGAGCGAGTGATGGCGGATGTGCAGGATTTCCCTGCGCGAATAGCTCGACTGGGCCGAGGCACGGCCAGGCGCCCGGGTAATCTCCGGCAGGATCGGGTAGCGGATCAGGCCATACGCCTCGGCGATCAGCGACGAGCAGATGGCGCGCGTCGGGTCGCCGGAACCGAAAGCCAGCATGCGGCGGCGCCAGCGCACCGGCACCGGCGGCGTCGGCAAGAAGTAGCGCAGCATGTCGAATATGTTCCTGAGATCGTATCTGAGACCGAGCCTGCCGATCATGAACGCGACGACCGCTTCGCGGTCATCTGGAGCCAGGCCACTCGCACGGCAGATGCGGGTGTTGTAGCTGCGATAGCGCGACAGCGGCACGGCGATGCAGCCATCGCCGAGCGTGACCTCGATCAGGCGCCGCCGCTCCGATCCGTCCTCCGGCTCCGGTAATGCATCGCCGACATAGAAGGCGGCATGCGACCAGGTCGACTGGGTGAGGTATTTGATCGCCGCCGAGATCTTCTGGTTGCCTTCGATGAGCAGGATGTCGCCGGGCTCGAGCGTGCGGCGCAACGTTTCGGCGTCCGACGGCGTGTAAGGCTCGTAGCCGGACGATTCCTCCTGCAGCCGGCCGGCAAGCCAGCGGCCAAGTCGGTCCAGAAGCGTGTCGCCGGGCTCGGTCATGCCAGACGGCGATTACCACAGGGCGGCAAGTTAGACCATGATCAGCCCACGCCAGGCGTGCCGGCGTCTTCGTGCGCAACTGTGAGATCTTCGCGCGCCTTACGGGCGAACTTCCTCGTCGAGCGCTTCGGGCTGTCGCCGAAAAGCTCGGCCGCCTCGGCGAGACAGGTCTTTTTCAGGCTCTTTTCCGAACGCTTCAGCAGCTTGGCAAGCAACCGCGTCTCTTCAGCAGGACCGAGTGGCTGGTCCTCGGCATCGAGAAGCGCGCGCATGACGAACACATCGTGCAGCTCGCCGAGCCGCTCGCCCAATTCGTCGACGGCCCTGCGCCGCGTTTTGATCGGCGTCGGCCACAGCCGGCCGAGCAGCGACAGGTGCATGCCATGCGTCTTGGCCGCCTTGCGCAGGTCGTGAAAGTCATCGGCTTCGCCGCGCGAAGCCGCCTTGTCCAGCGCTTTCCTGGCACGGCGCAAAGTGGTGCGCGCGCCTTCGGCGAGCACGTCGGCAGCCTGCTCCGGCTTGTCGGGCAGAGCGAGCTTGTCGATCCGGGCGACACCTTCCTCGCAAGCGGAAATCGCCGCGCCTATCGCAGCATCGAGGCCTGCTCCGCCATGCAGTTCATGCTGGCGCGCGACGAGCCTGTCACGGACGGCACCGAGGCCATCGCCGGCACTTTGCTCGGGAAAGCTTGCCGCCAGCCGGTCGATTGTTTCGACCAGCGCGGTCGCCTCGCGCGGGCCGGCAAGCAGGGCCGCCACCTGGCGGTAGCACTGATTCTCCGTCACGCAGAATGTTTCGTCTCCGGAACGGACAAGGCGCAGCAAGGCGCGGACGTTCTTCAGCCGTTTGCGGCATTTGTGCAGCCCCGGTTCGGGCCTGTCACGCGCCGCGTTCAGATGGTCGATCACCTTGCCGATCTCCTCGGCGAGGATGCGCCTGACCTCTCCGGTCAGCGACATGCGCGGATCGATACGAAAGCTCATGCGACGATCTCCGGAATCCCCCCAAGGGCGAGCGACGCGTTGTAAAATCTCGGCTCGCCGGTGACTTCACGGCCGAGCCAATGTGGCAGCATTTCGTCCTGTATATCATCCGGCGTCTCGAGCTCGGCGATCACCAACCCCGCAAGCGTCCCGCCGAAGACATCGACTTCGTAGCGATAGCCGCGATGTTTAACATGGTGGCGTGTCTTCTCGATGACATGTCCGATGGCAAAGGCCTGCATCTCCTGCGCCTCCGCCAAAGGTACCGGATATTCGAATTCATCGCGCTCGCGTGCCTGGCTGCCGAACTTGAGCGTCAGCTTGGCGGCCGCATCGTTGCTGATGCGAACACGAACCGTACGGCTGGGTTCGGCGACAAGATAGAATTGACGGATATGAATGTCCGCCTCGACCATTGCCCGCCATTCCTCACCTGAGACCAGGAATTTACGCTCGATTTCCTTGCCCATGGCCAGGCACTAAAGCGCGCACGGCCAGAGTTGGCAAGCCGCTTGACCGCACTTGACTTTAATCATTCGATTGATTAAATTGTTGGCCATGATCAAATCGCCCAGCGCCAGCGGCCTTCCTCATGAGGCGCCCAAGACCGCCGCCGATATGACGCGGGCGGCACTTGTCCGCGCGGCGTTGAAACTGTTCGGACGGCAAGGTTTCGACGGCACCTCGACGCGCCAGATCGCGGCGGAGGCCAAGGCCAATATCGGCTCGATCGCCTATCATTTCGGCGGCAAGGAAGGGCTCCGCAACGCGGCGGCCGACTACATCGTCGACACCATCCAGACCGTTGCCGGCCAGGCGATCGGCAATCTGCAGGCGCCGGTCGCGGCATTGGCCGACACCGAGGCCGCGCGGGCACATTTAGCCGTCGCACTGGAGCGGATGGTCGCCTTCATCGCGGCAAGGCCGGAAGCCGGCGAGATTGTACAGTTCGTCCTGCGCGAGCTGTCGCATCCTACCGCGGCGCTCGACCGTATCTATGACGGCGTGTTCGAACCGGCGCATAACCGGCTCTGCCTGATCTGGGAACAGGCGACGGGCGAGCCGGCCGAGAGCGAGCGCACAAAACTCACCGTGTTCACGCTGATTGGCCAGGTCGTCTATTTCCGCATCGGCCGCGAGGCGGTTATGCGCCGCATGGGCTGGCGCGAGATCGGCAATGACGAGGCCGGAAAGATCGCGGCGGTGGTGACGGATAATCTCAGCGCGATTTTGGCTCGGCGCGATTTGGCTGTCCGGAAGGATCGTGGATCATGAGCCTGCTCTGTTCTTTGCCGCTTGCCGCCCAGCTTTTCAGCGCCTGCGCGCCGGGAGCACCGCTCGCCGTCGGCTACGTCGAGGGCGACTACGTCCTGCTCGCGCCGATCGAGGTGGCGCAGGTCGAGACGATTGCGGTCAAGCGCGGCGACCGCGTCGCGCCCGGCACGCCGGTGGTGACGCTGGAAAACGCCGACGCCAAGATCGCCATCGCACAAGCCGAGGCGGCCCTTGCGCAGGCCCAGGCGCAACTTGCCGACCTGCAGGTCGGCAAGCGGCCTGAAGAGATTGCGGTGCTCAAGGCGCAGCTCGACATGGCCAAGGCGCAAGCCGCCGACGCCAAACGCCGTTACATCCGCGCCAGCGATCTGTTCAAACGCGGCACCGGCACACAGGCCGACTACGACACGGCTTCCGCGACGCTGGAGACGGCCAACGCGCAGGTCGGCCAGGCGGAGGCCAATCTCGCCGTCGGCGGCCTGCCGGCACGGCCGGAGACGATCAAGGCCGCCGACAATCAGGTCAGGCAGGCGCAGTCGGCGCTGGAGCAAGCGCAATGGCGGCTGTCGAAGCGCGTGCTGACGGCGCCCTCGCCCGGCCGGGTCAACGATGTCATCCGCTATCCTGGCGACACGGCCGGGCCGACCGCGCCGGTCATCTCCATGCTGCCGGATGGCGCGGTGAAGCTCAGCGTCTATGTGCCGGAAAGCGCGTTCTCCTCGGTCGACGTCGGCACGCTGCTCAACGTCCATTGCGACGGCTGCGGATCGGGCGTGAAGGCTCGCGTCAGCTACGTGTCGCCGGATCCGGAATTCACGCCGCCGGTGATCTACTCGCTCGAGACCCGGCAAAAGCTGGTCTATCTGGTCGAAGCGCGGCCGGAGGGCGACGCCAGCGCATTGCAGCCCGGGCAGATCGTCGACGTCGATCTGGCGGACATCGGAAAATGAACGTCATCGACGTGCACGGCCTGGTCAAACGCTTCGGCGACAAGACCGTCGTCGATCATGTGACTATGGCTGTGGCCGAGGGCGAGATCGTCGGCTTCCTCGGGCCGAACGGCTCGGGCAAGACGACGACCATCCGCATCATGTGCGGCTTGCTGACGCCGGATGAGGGCGAAGGCACCGTTCTGGGCTTCGACATCCGCACCGACAGCCTGCGGATCAAACGCGAAGTCGGCTACATGACGCAGAGATTCTCGTTCTACGAAGATCTCACGATCGGCGAGAATCTCGAATTCGTGGCACGGCTCTACCGGCTGAAGCCGCTCGACGAGCACGTTGCTAAGACGCTTGAGGAGCTCGGCCTGACATCGCGCAGGAACCAGTTGGCCGGCACCCTGTCCGGCGGCTGGAAGCAGCGGCTGGCGCTGGCCGCCTGCATCATGCACAAGCCGAAACTGCTGCTGCTCGATGAACCGACGGCGGGCGTCGACCCGAAAGCGCGACGCGAATTCTGGGACGAGATCCACCGGCTGGCGAGCGGCGGCCTGACCGTGCTGGTCTCCACCCACTACATGGACGAAGCCGAGCGCTGCCACCGCATCAGCTACATCTCCTACGGCAAGATGCTGGCCACCGGCACGGTCGAGGACGTGGTGAGGAATGCCGGGCTGACCACCTTCGTCCTGCAAGGGCCGCGGCTCGATCAGGTCGCTGCCGCACTTCATGGCCGCCCCGGCGTCGACCAGGTGGCGCCGTTCGGCGCGACGCTGCATGTCGTCGGCTCCGACAGGACGGCACTTCAGGCAGCGCTCGCCGATGTCGAGAAAGAGCACGAGGGCGTTACGGTGACGCCCGGCGAGACCAGCCTGGAAGATGTGTTCATCCAGTTCATGTCCGGTTCGAAGGACAACATGGGATGAAAAATGGGATAGACAGCATCTTTTCGTTCGCCAGGCTAGGCGCGCTGCTGATCAAGGAGTTCATCCAGATGCGGCGCGACCGCATCACCTTCGCCATGATGCTCGGCGTACCGCTGATGCAGCTGGTGCTGTTCGGCTATGCTATCAACAACGATCCGAAGAGCCTGCCGGCAGCGCTGGTGACGATGAGCAGCGATCCTTACACGCGGGCCATGGTTTCGGCGCTGCAGACCACCGGCTATTACCGCTTCGACCATGTTGCGCAAAGTGCCGCCGAAGCCGAATTCCTGATGGCGCGCGGCGACGTCGCCTTCGTCGTCACCATTCCCGCCGATTTTGCCCGACGGGTCGAGCGCGGCGACAGCCCGCAGATCCTGATCGAGGCGGATGCGACCGACCCGGCCGTCGCCAGCGGCGCCATCTCGACGCTCGGCACCGTCGCCAATCAGGCGCTGCTCAGGGCACGCGGTATGCAGGAGACGGCGGCCGAAGCTGCCCGGGGCCAGCTCCAGGTGGTGGTGCACCGGCGCTACAATCCGGAAGCCGTCTCACAATACAACATCGTGCCCGGCCTGCTCGGCGTCATCCTGCAGATGACGATGGTGATGATGACCTCGATCGCGCTGACGCGCGAGACCGAGCGCGGCACGATGGAGAACCTTCTGGCGATGCCGTCCAGCCCGCTCGAGATAATGCTGGGCAAGGTGCTGCCCTATCTGGCGGTCGGCGCCGTGCAGGTACTGGTGGTGCTGGCAGCCTCGAAGCTTCTGTTTGCCATCCCCTTCACCGGGTCGATGTCGCTGCTGTTGACGGCGGTCCTTATCTTCGTCTTGGCGCTGGTGCTGCTCGGCTACACGATCTCGACGATCGCCCGCACGCAAATGCAGGCCCTGCAGCTCACTTTCTTCTTCTTCTTGCCGTCGATCATGCTGTCCGGCTTCATGTTTCCCTATCGCGGCATGCCGGACTGGGCGCAGATTTTCGGCGAGGTGCTGCCGCTGACGCATTTCCTGCGCATCATCCGCGCGGTGATGCTGAAGGGCGCCGAGCTGCCGGCGGTGGCAACGGAAATCGGCTGGCTGGTGGTGTTCGTGGCGCTGTTCGCCGGTATTGCGCTGGTGCGGTTCCGCCGGACGCTGGATTAGGGTCGAACTCGATCCGCTTGTGCAAATGATCGAGATTTACACGGACTTGGCCTGGCCCGGGACCGGTGTCAATTCAGGCGCATTGAGCCCTTCGAAGGGATCGCGCCAGGCGTCGATTTCTTCGAGTTTAAGATACCAGCGACTGACAGAGGGATAGTCATCGAGCGGCAATCGGGCGACATCGTTGAAGGGCAGAAACGTCGCCATTCGAAAGTCGGCATAGGAAACCGAAGCGCCGACCAGCCATTCTCGCTGGGAAAGCTCGGCATCAAGTATGGCAGCGGCCGTGCGGAAGTCGCTCAGGCCCTCCTCAACCCGCGCCTGATCGATCGGGCCGAGCCCATAGCGCTGTTTGGTCCCGCGTTCGAAATGCACGACATCGCAGGCTCTTGCGAAGTTCTCTTTCCCCCAACTCAGCCATCGGATCATCTCGGGCTCGTCGTCGCCAGCGCGCCAGAAATCCGAATGCATATCGCGCGAAAGCCGACAGGCTATGGCGTCGGCCTCCCATAGGCTTTTTCCCGAACCTATAAGGATGGGCAATGAAAGATTTGGATTGAGCGGCCGAAATCGCTCGGCCTGGCCCGGAGCGAAGGGAGAGGCGAATTCAAACTCGACCTTGACGTTGAGATACCGTGCCACCGCGACCGCGAGGCGAGGATTGGGATTGCGGCTGAAGAACAGTTTCATTGATCTCAGTCTTTGAAGGGTACCGGTTCGGCTGGGCGCAACGGAGGCTCGAGCGCCTCGAACCGGCACATGACCTGGAATTGGTTGCTATCTTAGCTGGCAGCAATGATCTCGGCATAGGTGCTGAGATCGACATTGCCGCCGGAGAGCACCACGGCAATGCATTTCCCGGCAAGGTCGATCTCGCCTGACGACAGCGCGGCCAAGCCGACGCAACCGCCGGGTTCGACCACCAGCTTCAGACAAGCCATCGCATCGCGCATCGCCTGTGCCACCGCCTTGTCGGAAACGGCGATGGCGCCCGCGAGATTCTTGCGGTTAATCTCGAAAGTGATGGCGCCCGGCTCGGCGACGAGAAGGGCATCGCAGATCGAGGTGTGGCCGGGCGCGTTCGACACCCTGGCGCCTTTGATAAGCGAGCGGCGTGTGTCGTCGAAATACTCGGGTTCCACGGCCCAGACGGCGGTGCCCGGCGGGACATCCTTGACCGCGATCGAAATGCCGCTGCTCAACCCGCCGCCGCCGCAGGGAACCACTACCGCATCGAGGCTGACGCCAAGCGCTCTTGCTTGGCGCATCAATTCGAGGCCGATCGTGCCCTGGCCGGCGATGATGGCCGGATCGTCGTAGGGCGGCACCAGGACCATGCCCTTTTCCACGTAAGAACGGACGACGGCAGTGCGATCGTCGCGGACCCGGTCAAAGATGATCACTTCCGCGCCCATCTTCCTGACATTGCCGACTTTCATCGCCGGCGCATCGGCGGGCATGGCGATGACGGCCCTGACGCCGAACATCGCCGCTGCGGCGGCAACGCCTTGCGCGTGATTACCCGACGAGAAGGCGACGACGCCGCGGGCGCGTTCTTCCGCCGAGAGCGAGGAGAGCTTGTTGTATGCACCGCGGAACTTGAACGAGCCGGTGCGCTGCAACGTCTCCGGCTTGAACAGGATCCTGGCGCCGAAGCGATTGTTCAACTCCGGCGATTCGATCAGCGGCGTTTCGACGATCAGTCCGGACAATCGCGCTGCTGCACTGTGAATATCGGCGATGCCGGGAGGGCTGATCATGGCTGGGTCCTGCAAGAGATGAGACTGCCTATGGTGCACGGAAAGGGAGGCCGCGCACCAATGAAAAATGTGACCGTTACAATTCGACTTGGAGGCAGGAGTGGGGCGTGACTGTCACCCACCTCTCCTCCGCCCTCCGCCATGCATTCGTCATTTCGACAAATCGCTGCCGATTTACCGGCATTGCCGGCCGCCCCTACCCCAACAGCGTCTTTTGCCGTTTGGGGCCGCCGATCTTGCGCCAGGTGTTGAAGCGATGGGTGGCAGCGGCGAAGGAGATCTTCATCTGTTGGGCGACCGAATAGCGCGACTTGCCCTCGTCGAACAGGCGATAGCAGCACTCGACGCCCTCCTCGGTCAACTTGCCGTCGGGAGCCTTGTTATGCGGATTGGCGGGATCAAATTTTTCGACCTGCTGCTCGACCAGCCCTTTCAGGCGCTGCAAGTCCGCCTCGATGTTAGCGATCAGGTCGAGAACCGGCTTGGGGTCAAACGGCTGCTGTTTTTCCAGCATCTGCGGGTTCCTTTCTCTTGGTTCAGATTCGATTATATAGGTGAACGTTTGCCGATAGCAACGATGCCTCGTTCGGTTTCGAAGTCGATACTTTTGAGCAGATGAGTGGAGCGCACACGATTGACCGGCGACGCGCGAAGCCATAGTTAGAACTATTCTAAACTAGGGTGAATTTCTCATGCTTTCCCGCGTTTTCGGCTTCGGCCGCCGTCCCTTCGAATCGCTCTCGGAACAGGAGATCCTGGCGCTCGCCATCTCCTCCGAGGAGGATGACGGGCGCATCTATCGCGCCTATGCCGACGGGCTGGCGGAGAGCTTTCCGCAATCGGCCAAGGTGTTCGAGGAGATGGCGGAGGAGGAGGACGGCCATCGCGATTCGCTGATCGAGCTTTACCGCAAGCGCTTCGGCGAGCGCATACCGCTGATCCGGCGCGAACATGTGAAGGGCTATTACGAGCGCAAGCCGGACTGGCTGGTGAGGCCGCTCGGCATCGATCATGTGCGCAGCCAGGCCGAGGCCATGGAGCGCCAAGCCTACCTGTTCTATATCGAGGCGGCCAAACGCACAGGCGATGCGTCGACGCGAAAGCTGCTCGACGACCTGGCGATCGCAGAACAGGGCCACGAGACACTGGCGCAGCGGCTGGAGCAAAAGCATGTGCCGGGCGCGGTCAAGGACGAAGAGGCGGCGGCCGAGCAGCGCCAGTTCATCCTGACCTATGTGCAACCGGGGCTGGCCGGGCTGATGGATGGCTCGGTGTCGACGCTGGCGCCGATCTTTGCCGCCGCCTTTGCCACGCATGATACGTTCCAGACCTTTCTGGTCGGGCTTGCCGCCTCGATCGGCGCTGGCATCTCGATGGGTTTCACCGAGGTGGCTTCCGACGACGGCAAATTATCTGGCCGCGGCTCGCCGGCAAAACGCGGGCTGACTGTCGGCGTCATGACGACGCTGGGCGGGCTCGGCCATGCACTGCCCTATCTCATCCCGCTTTTTTGGACGGCGACCATTGTCGCCGCCGTGGTGGTTTTCTTCGAGCTGTGGGCGATCGCCTTCGTGCAGAACCGCTACATGCAGACACCATTCTGGCGCGCCGCCTTCCAGGTGGTGCTAGGTGGCGCGCTGGTGTTTGCGGCAGGGGTGCTGATCGGGAATGCTTAACAGTCCTTAACCATTCATCGCCTGGCTGTCCTGAGGCGCCTCGGCGCGTTCGGTCAGGCCGTAATCGCGCACGACATGAGCGATGCGCAAACGATAGTCCGCAAAGATACCGCCGCGCCCGGCCTTCTGCGCCTGCCGATGTTCCTGCGTGTTGCGCCAGGCCTTCACCGCATCCTCGTCGCGCCAGAAGGACAGCGACAGGATGCGGTTCGGATCGGCAAGGCTCTGGAAGCGCTCGATCGACAGGAAACCGTCGATGCCGTCGAGCAGTGGGCGCAGATCGGCGGCGATGCCGAGATAGGCATCGCGCATGCCCGCCGCCGGCTCGACCTCGAAGATGACGGCGATCATGGCTTCACCAAAGGAGCATGTGGCCCGGAGGCCAGCTTGAGGAAGGTGCGGTCCTCCTTCAGGATGAATTTTTCCCGCCGGGCGAACTCGTAATTCGCCTTACCGGCGGGATCGGCGGCGAGCCGGGCGCGGTAGGCTTCGTAGGCCGCAAGACTGTCGATGTTGTAGGCGGCATAAGCCGTGGTGGCCGAGCCTTCGTGCGGCGCGAAATAGCCGATCAGATCGGCGCCGCAGCGCGGGATCGCCTGCCCCCAATTGCGTGCATATTCCTCGAACGCCGCCTTGCCGAACGGATCGATCTCGTAGCGGATGAAGCAGGTGATGGTCATTTTCGCCTCCTTGGCGGTGGATGTTTTCTTGCGGTCACAGTTCGAGCCGGATCGAAACGTTCCGAAGATCGATATGCTAGGCAAATCCTTCGCTGATCATGCCTGCCAGAACGATTTCGCGCATTCGCGGCGGACGTCTTCAGGTGTCAGGCCAAGGTCCCGCAGCAGATGATCGTCGATCTCGGCGAGGTCGAGACGCTGCAGATGACGGTCGTACCACCGCTTCAGGAGCCGCAGCCGCAAGCGCCGCAAGACAATGAACGGGAACGGCCGGCGAGCAGGCGCGGCGCCGAGAATGGTCCTTGCAGGCATCGTTGTCTCCTTGATTTGCATCGAGACTAATGCTTTTCTGACGAGGATGCTTCGATGAGGAACGAACCATGCGCGAAGGACCTGACATAGCCCGCATTGCCAGCCTGGTGGGCGATCCAGCGCGGGCAAACATGCTGTCCGCACTGATGGGCGGCACGGCACTGACGGCGAGTGAACTGGCACTCGAGGCCGGGGTGTCGCTTCCGACAGCGAGCTCCCATCTGTCGAAGCTGATGGAAGGCGGGCTGCTGACGCTGGCAAGCCAGGGACGGCATCGCTACTACGGCCTCGCCGGCCCGCAGGTAGCAGGCATGATCGAGGCGATCACAGGTGTTGCCGCTGCGGCCGGGCCGCAACGAGTGCGGCCTGGCCCACGCGACGCGGCCATGCGCGTGGCGCGGGTCTGCTACGACCACCTCGCCGGCGAGCAGGCGGTGGCGATGCTGGACCGTCTCGTCGCTCGACAAGTGCTCCTGCGAGATGATGAGGAGATTCAGCTTGGGCCGTCGGCCGCCTCGCATTTCGCCGCGATCGGCATCGATGTCGAGGGCAAGGCGCGGCGACCGGTGTGCCGGGCCTGCCTCGACTGGAGCGTGCGGCGTTCGCACCTCGCCGGCACGCTGGGCGCCGCCATTCTCGACAAGATCCTCGCCGAGAAATGGGCGCGGCGCGAGAAGGACAGCCGTGCGGTGATTTTCTCGCCGACAGGCAAGCAGGCGTTCGAGAAGACGTTTCTCGCCTGACGGCTCGCTTCGACGCACTAGAACGGCTCGTCGTTTCACGGAAACACCGAACCGCTCTATCTTTTTTGTTTTGACGCAATCCCAGACGGAAAACCGTTCCACACTTTTCCTGGAATTGCTCTAGCCGCGCTTGAGCGGCTTGGCCTGCTTGAAAAAATCCTCCCAGGGATCGGCTTGCCCAAGCCGCTTCAGCGTCGTCTTGTCGCCGATCGGAAAGGCGTTCGGCGGCAATCCGGCCTCGATTTCCGCCCAGGTCACCGGCATTGATACCGTGGCGCCTTTTTTGGCGCGCGACGAATAGGGCGCGACCGTGGTCGCGCCACGGCCATTGCGCAGATAATCGACGAATATCCTGCCGGTGCGCGCCTTCTTAGACAGCGTCGCCGTGTAGCGGTCGGGTGCGGCTTGCTCGAGCGCTCGGGCGAACTCATGGGCGAAGCCTTTGACCTCGTCCCAGTCCGCCGACGGCTTCAGCGGGACGAGGACATGATAGCCCTTGCCGCCCGAGGTCTTGACGAAATTAGGCAGGGACAGTTCGTCGAGCCGGCTGCGGATATCGAGCGCCGCGGCACGCACCGCCTTCACGTCGACACCCTCGTCGGGATCGAGATCGAAGATGATCTGGTCTGGTTTTTCCAGCTCGTCCGTGGTCGAGCCCCAGATGTGGATCTCGACGACGCCGAGTTGAACGAGGGCCACGACACCGTCGAAATCGCGGATGAACAATATCTCCTCGCCGTCGGTGGGGTCCTTCATCACGGCGATCTTGTCGTGCATGCCGGCCGAGGCATGCTTCTGGAAGAACCGTTGGCCGCCAACACCGTCCGGCGCCCGCACGAGGCTGAGCGGCCGGTTGATGACGAATTGCTTCATGCGCGGCCAGACCAGCGCGTAGTGATCGACCAGATCCTGCTTCGATACGTTCTCCTGCGGCCACAGAAGCTTGTCGGGGCGGGACAGCGTAACCGAGGTTTTCGCCGTGGCCGCGGGTTTGGCGGGCTTTGGCGTCGACTCTGCCGGAGCTGAGCGTGCTTTCGGTTTCTCCTGCACGACTTCCTCCGCCGGCTTGTCCTCGCGCAATCCCTGGAACGACGCGTGGCGTATTATACGGTCCGACGTCCAACTGCGAAACTCCACTTCGCCAACAAGTTCGGGCTTGACCCAGACCAGCCCCTTGCCCCTTGGCACCGCCCTGTCGAAGGGCGAGGTTGTCGTCTTCAGCGCATCAAGCCTCCTCTTCAGCTCGTTGGTGCTTTTGGCCGTGAAGCCGGTGCCGACGCGGCCGGCATAGCGCAGCTTGCCGCCCTCGTGATAGCCGACCAGCAGCGAGCGCAGGCCCCGCCCGGTCTTGTCCGACGGCATGTAGCCGCCGATGACGAATTCCTGGCGCGCCGTACATTTCGACTTCACCCAGGACGGGACACGGCCGCTGCGATAGGGCGCATCGGCGCGCTTGGAGACGACGCCTTCGAGCCCCAGCCGGCAAGCATGCTCCAGCATGATCTTGCCGGGCTCGGCAAAGTGGTCGCTGAAGCGCACGGCCTGATCCTCGGCCTGTCCGGCGAGCAAAGTGCGCAGCCTTTCCTTGCGCTCGACCAGCGGCTCTGAACGGATATCCTCACCGTTGAGACGCAACAGGTCGAAAACGTAGTAGATGAAACGATCCGTACGGCCCGCCGACAGATCTTGCTGCAGCAGCGAGAATGACGACACGCCATTATGCGCCAGCACGACGATTTCGCCGTCGATGATAGCATCGGTGCATTTCAGGCCGCCAAGTGCCGCGACAATTGCGCCACCGAATTTGTCGGTCCAGTCGAGGCCGGCGCGTGTCAAAAGCCGCACCTCGGTGCCGGCAAGCTGCGCCTGCATGCGATAGCCGTCGAACTTCACCTCATGTAGCCAGTCCTTGCCAGGCGGGGCGTCCCGCTCCAGCGTTGCGAGCGCCGGTTCGATGAATTCCAGCCGCCTTGCCGCGACGGCCTTCGCTTTGCTGGCGGCCGGCCTGTCGGACTGCCAGACGCTTGGCTTCTTGCCGTCGGCGGTCTTGCCTTCGCCGACCTCTTCGATGGTCAGGCCGGATTTCACCGATTGCGGCGCCTCCTGCAAAATGTCCTCGCCCGGACGCGCGGCGGCATCGTCGGATTTGATCAGCAACCAGTTGTCACGCTTTTCGCCCCGACGCGGCTTCAGCCGCACCAGATGCCAGGCGCCATGCAATTTGTGGCCATACAGTTCGAAACTGATATGGCCTTTCTTCATCGCCCTTGCCGGTTCGCCATCGGGGACCCAAGTTCCCTCGTCCCAGACAATGACCGAGCCGCCGCCATATTGGTCCTTCGGGATAGTGCCTTCAAACGGCGCATAGTCGATCGGGTGGTCCTCGACGTGCACGGCGAGCCGCTTTTCGTGCGGGTCGAGGCTCGGGCCTCGCGTCACGGCCCAGCTCCACAGCACGCCACCATGCTCGAGACGAAGGTCGTAGTGGAGCCTGGTGGCGGCATGCTTGTGGATGACGAAGATGCCACCCGCCACGGCTTTCTTGCCGCGCGAAACCTTGCCGGCTGGTTCGGCCGTCTTCTTGAAATTGCGCTTGGCGTGATACTGCTCGAGGCTGGCCATGGGCGGATCCTAAGCAGATTTGCGCCGGGCGGCTTTGGACTTGGCGCCTTTTCCCGGGCGTCCGGTCTTTGCCGGCGCACCGGCTTCCGACGAAAGGCTCTTCTTCAGCGCATCGAAGAGGTTGACGACGTTGGAGGGCCGTGGTTCCGCCTTGGCCTTCGGTGCCTTCTTGCCGGCCTTCTTGGCGCGGACCAGCTCGATCAGGGCATTTTCGTATTTGTCCTCGAATTCGGAAGGATCGAATGCCGCCTGTTTCTCATCGACGATGTGTTCGGCCAGCCTGATCATCTCGGCGTCGGTCTTCACCGTCTTGATGTCGCCGAACACTATCTCGGGCCTGCGAACCGTATCGCCATAGCGCAAGGTCGTCAGCAGCAGACCCTTGCCCAACGGCTCGATGACCACCGGACGTTCGCGGCGATAGAGCACAATGCGGGCTAGCCCCGCCGTCTTCTTGGCGGCCATGGCGTCGCGGATGACGGCGAAGGCCTCTTCCGAGACCTCGTCCGCAGGCGTCACATAATAGGGCGCGTCGAGATAGATCTGTTGGATCGAGGATTTTTCGATGAAACCATCGAGGCTCATCGTGTGCGAGGATTCGATCTGCACGGCTTCGATCTCCTCCTCCTCGATTTGGACGAAGTCGCCGTCGCCGATTTCGTAGCCCTTGATCTCGTCGCCTTCATCGAGCGGCTTGCCGCTTGCCGAATCGACATAGACGCGCTTGACGGTATTGCCGGTCTTGCGGTTGAGCACGCGGAATGAGACTTTCTCCGCGTGGGTGACGACATTGGTCAGTTCGACGGCGCAAGTGACCAGCGAAAGCTTGAGATACCCTCTCCAGGCCGGGCGCGGCGCCATGACAAACTCCCTGCACGACAATGTTCAACCGAGAACGGGCAAAGTCCGTTCCGGTTCCGGCGGCGCAAAAGGCAAGTCCGGGCTTTCAACCCAGCCTTGCCTTGTTCTCGCTCACTGCGCTACTCGGCGGCTTGCAGGTTGACCTTGCTTTCCGCTATCTCGGTAAGCTTGCGGTCGGTTGCCTGCTCCTCCTTGAGGTTGTTGGCCAACACATTGGCGCAGTCGCTGCGGCCCAGTTGCTTGGCCCAAGCAATCAGGGTGCCGTAACGGGTCATCTCATAATGCTCGACCGCCTGGGCGGAGGCGATCAGCGCAGCGTCGAGGACCTCCTTGTCGGCGATGTCGCCGCTGACGTCGTCGGCTTCTTCGAGAATGCCGTCGATGGCTGGGCAGTCGACCTGCTTGGCCTTCACGCCGTGCAGTTCGAACACCTGCTCGACACGCTGGATATGACCCTTGGTCTGAGCGAGATGTTTCTCAAAGCCGGCTTTCAGCTGCGGATCACTCGCCTTGTCGATCATCTTCGGCAGCGATTTCTCGATCTGTTTTTCAGCGTAATAGATGTCGCGCAGCGTGTGCACGAAGAGGTCGTCGAGGGTTTTGATATCCTTCGAAAAGAAACCCATGGCCTTTGCCTTTCCATTGCTCTTGCGGTTTCGGATTTTTTGGCTGCGGCCCACCCGAGCACCACAGCCTGCGGAGCCGGTTCGTCCCGGCACTGGGAAATCAACGTGCGGCTGACGGGCCGGTTCCTGGTTTTCCGGCCGCGTGCACGGAAATTTCGCGGTCCGGCAAAACCTGAAACAAAACCGCGCCTCTGCGACATTCAGGCGAAACATATGTGATGCAAAAGTCACACTGGACGAAATGCCGACGGACTGCATGGAAACACCGCGAATCAGCCGCATTCCAGCCATGAACAAAGGCATTTTCGACCAGAGATTAACATCGCGTTCACCGACTATTCACGCCTGGACGCTATGATCCCCGCAATTCGGAAGGGACATCCGAAGCGGGACAGGGACCGAGTAAAATGAGCTTCTGGAATCAAATCGCCGGCTATGCCGCCGCCATCCGCGAATTCGTCGCTCCGACCTATCGGCCTGAGCGCTATTATATGCGCGGCCCAGGCCCCGCCTGCGCGCGCCGTGGCAACACGCTTGGGATCAGCGTGCACTGATGATGACCACGGAAAGCCGTCACGACAGCCGGATCTGCCGGCCCGACGCCGACAACCGGTCAACGACCTATCGCGCCGAGCGCCCTGCGCTGACCGACAGACGGCGTGCGACAACGCCAAGGCCCTGACATTCCGGGCTTTGATCCAGCCGCCGGCAGGCCTAGTTTCATCTGACACCAGCTGTCAGGCGCCACGTGACCGTCAAGCCGAACCATTCTCCTGAACCGCCGGAATTCGATGCAAGTCGCCCGTTGATCGTGTTCGACGGCGTCTGCGTGTTGTGCTCGGGCTTTGTGCGCATGGTGGTGAAGCTCGACCGCAAGGGCCACTTCCATTTCGTAACGGCGCAGTCACCGTTCGGCGAGGTGCTGTTCAAGAAATACGGGCTGCGGACGGATCGCTACGAGACCAATCTCGTCATCGTCGATGGCGCGGCTTTCACCCGCCTGGACAGTTTCGTTGCCGTCATGGCCGAACTCGGCTGGCCGTGTCGGTCGGCGCGGATCCTGCTGCTGTTGCCGCGCCCGCTTCGCGACTGGCTCTACGGCCGCATCGCAAAGAACCGCTACGCCCTGTTCGGCAAGAAAGACAATTGCGAAATCCCTTCCGCCGAGGTGAGGGCAAGATTGATCGGCTAGATTCGTTGCCGTGGCCGGGAGCGGGCGGGGCATTTTGGGGGAACTGTTGGGGGAACTGCGGATGAAGGTTCTTGTCGTCGGCGGCTATGGCACCTTTGGCGGTCGCACTGTCGAGCTTTTGGAGGGCGAGCCGCATCTGATCCTCTTTGTCGCCGGGCGCTCGCTCGCCAAGGCTGACGCGTATTGCAAGAAGCGCGCCCCGACAGCAGCCCAGCTGGTGCCGGCACTGTTCGACCGTGACGGCGATCTCGCCGCGCAACTCGCTGCATTAGAGCCTGATATTGTAGTCGACGCGAGCGGTCCGTTCCAGGCCTATGGCGAGGGACGCTATCGCCTGATCGAGGGCTGCATCGCCCGGCGCATCAACTATCTCGATCTAGCCGACGGCTCGGATTTCGTCGCCGGTGTCTCTGCGTTCGACGAGGCGGCGCGAAACGCCGGCGTCTTCGTGCTGTCCGGCGTGTCGAGCTTTCCGGTGCTGACGGCGGCAGTGGTGCGTCGCCTGTCTTCGGACCTGACGCGGGTCGACGGCATTCGCGGCGGCATCGCGCCGTCGCCCTTTGCCGGAGTCGGCGAGAACGTCATTCGGGCTATCGCCGGTTACGCCGGTCAGCCGGTGCGGCTTGTTCGTAATGGCCGTCCCGAACAAGGCCATCCGTTCACAGAGCAATTGCGCTACTCCGTCGCGCCGCCGGGCCGGCTGCCGCTTCGAAACACGCTGTTCTCGCTGGTCGACGTTCCGGACCTGCGCGCTCTGGCCAAGCTTTGGCCGGAGGCGAAGACCATCTGGATGGGCGCCGGGCCGGTTCCCGAGACGCTGCACCGCGCCCTGATCGGCCTCGCCTGGCTTGTACGCGCCGGATTGATCGGTTCGCTTTCGCCACTGGCGCCGCTGATGCATCAGGCAACGAACCGGCTGCGCTGGGGCGAGCATCGCGGCGGCATGTTCGTCGAGGTGGAGGGATCGGACCGGGCGGGCGCCATCGTCAAGCGCTCGTGGCATCTCGTGGCCGAGGGCAATGATGGGCCGCTGATCCCGTCGATGGCGGTCGAAGCGCTGGTCCGCAAAGCGCTGGCCGGACATCAGCCCGCGCCGGGCGCACGGGCGGCGATGCGCGATTTGGAGCTCCGGGATTATGAAGCCCTGTTCGCCGGGCGGACAATCTACACCGGCTTCAGGAACGGGGC
The DNA here is from genome assembly GCF_040318315.1 of Mesorhizobium sp. M1227. Taxonomy (NCBI): domain Bacteria; kingdom Pseudomonadati; phylum Pseudomonadota; class Alphaproteobacteria; order Hyphomicrobiales; family Phyllobacteriaceae; genus Mesorhizobium; species Mesorhizobium sp. M1227. Next base: position 88,144 of record NZ_JAMYLZ010000019.1, on the reverse strand, counting down.
GGCGGACGAGGACAAGCCGCTTTATGCCGAGCTGCTCGGTGCCGCCTGGCAAGGCCTTCCCGAGGCAATTCGGTCAATGCATGACCGTACGATCACGGCCGCAGGCCGCGCGCGCGTCGAACGCGGGCGCAATGTTCTTGGCCGGCTAATGGCCTGGACGGTCGGCTCCCCCGGGGCAAGCGAGGACATCCCGGTTCATGTCCGCTTCGACACCGACAAGGACGGCGAGACCTGGACCCGGACATTCGGCAAGCACAGTTTTTCGAGCCTACAGTCCGCAGGCCGGGGTCGATCGCAGCGCTTGCTGTGCGAACGCTTCGGCCCGCTGACCTTCGCGATGGCGCTGGTTGCAGCAGACGGCCGGCTGGCGCTGGTCTTGCGCCGCTGGAGTTTTTTTGGCCTGCCGCTTCCGATGTGGCTCGGTCCACGCTCGACTTCCTACGAAACGGTGAAGGATGGCCGCTTCCGCTTCCATGTTGAGATCTCGCATCCGCTTGCCGGCATGATCGTCCGCTACCGCGGCTGGCTGGAGCCCTCCGGCCCGCACGGCTCCAGCGAGATCGTGCCGCCTGCCAGCTTGGCCAATTCGCGACAGTCCTGCGCCGTGCACAGCGTCCAGCCCTGACCCGTTGCGCCCGAGGCGGCGAGCGCGAGGCGCCGCTGTGGCCCGACCTTGGGCGCATAGACCCACCAGCCGTTTCTCAGCACCGAGCCTTGCGGCGGCTCCATCCCGGCGCCCGATCCCTTGATGCGGGCCTCGACCAATTGCAGGCCGGACGGCAGCACCTTCCAGTCTTCCTGCCACTGGGTCTTCTCCACCGAATGCACCCAGGAGAGCGTGAAGGCAGCGACCGCGAGCGTCACCGTCTTGCCGGCCGCGACGATGCAGAGGCTCATGCTGAATTAGCCAGCGAAGCCTGCCGCGCGCGCCAGCAGTGCCAGCCGATCCAGGCAAGGGATAGCGCCCAGCCCGCCTCGTCGGTGAGCGGCAGCGCCGCAACCAGCAGCACGCCGGCGGCGAAGGCGACGAGGCGTTCCCACCAGGCCATGCGCCGGGCGAGAAATCCGACGGCCGCGGCGCCCCACAGGACGATACCCATGCAGGCTTTGATGACGATATAGGCGACCTCGACGGGATAGCCGAACTGGGCGGCGATCGGGCCGGGGTCCTGCAGCATCAGCGCCGGGGTATAGACCGCCATGAACGGCACAACGAAGCCGGCAATGGCAAGCTTGGTGGCCTGGACGCCGATCTTGAGGCCGCTTTCCTTGGCCATGGGTGCGGCGGCGAAGGCGGCCAGCGCCACAGGCGGGGTGAGATCAGCCATGATGCCGAAATAGAAGACGAACATATGGCTGACCACCAACGGCACGCCGAGCGACAGCAGCGCTGGCCCGGCCAGCGACGAAGTGATGATGTAGTTGGGAATGGTCGGTATGCCCATGCCGAGCACCAGGCAGGTGAGCATGGTCAAAAGCAGCGACAGGAACAGATTGTTCTCGCCGATCGAGATGATCCAGCCGATGAAGGTCGAGCCGATGCCGGTAAGCGTCAACGTACCGATGACGATGCCGACAATGGCGCAGGCAATGCCGACCGGCAGCGCGTTCTTTGCTCCTTCGGCAAGGGAATCCACGCATATGCGCAGCGTCTCGCGCCCGCCCTTGAAGGTGAGGCAGGCGGCGACCAGCACTGCGATGACCAGGCTGAGGATGTTGACGCCGAATTTCATGAAGGAAGCCGCGGCAAGTCCGAGCGCCAGCCAGAAGACGATGCGGAAGGCGAGAGGCCCGATCGATGCTGCCAGCGGCGTGCCGAGGATAAGCACAATGGTCAACGCCAGACCCATGGTGCCGGCGAACACCGGTGTGTAGCCGGCAAACAGCAGGTAGATCAGTGCTGCGAGAGGCAGTACCAGCGGCCAATGTTGTCTCACCGCATCCCACGGATTGGGCAGGTCGGCATTGGCCATGCCGTGCAGGCCGGCCTTGCCGGCTTCCAGGTGCACCTGCCAGAAACAGGCGCCGAAATAGAGCAGCGCCGGAATGATCGCCGCCTTGACCACAGCGGCATAGGGGATGTTCAGGGTCTCGGCCATGATAAAGGCAACCGCTCCCATCACCGGCGGCATGATCTGACCGCCCATCGACGAGGTCGCCTCGACGGCGCCGGCGAAAGCCGAGCGGAAACCGAAGCGCTTCATCAGCGGGATGGTGAACTGGCCGCTGGCCACCACATTGGCGACGCCGGAGCCGGAAATGGTGCCCATCAGCGCCGAGGACAGCACGCAGACTTGCGCCGGGCCGCCGCGCCATGAGCCGACCAGGCCAAGCGCAAAATCGTTGAACAGCGCGATCATGCCGGCGCGCTCAAGAAAGGCGGCGAAAACGACGAAGATGAAGATGTAGGCGGCCGAGACATAGATCGGCGTGCCGTAGATGCCTTCGGTACCGTAGGCGAAGGTGTCGACGAGCTGGGCGAAATCATAGCCGCGATGGATGAACGGCGGTGGCAGATGATTGCCGGCGAATGCGTAGGCGAGAAAGATGAAGGCAATGACGGCAAGCGGCAGCCCCATCAACCGCCGCGCCGCCTCGAAGACCAGCACGACCAGCACCGCGCCGACGATCAGGTCAGGCGTGGTGAGAAAGCCGGAGCGGCGGATGAGGTCGGCATAGAACACCCAATTGTACAGACCGGTGGCGAAACCAAGCAGGCCGAGCGTCCAGAACACTGCTTTCGCCGGGACGCTTTTGGCGCGCAGATTGGCGATTAGGGCAAAGCCGAGCAGCAGCAGGAAGCCGACATGCATGGCGCGTATGACCTGGCTCGGTAGGCTGCCGTAGGCGGCGATGTAGATTTGGAAGATGGAGAAGGCGATGGCGATAAAAAAAGCCGCCTTGCCAGCGATGCCTTCGCCGAAGCCAGGCGGCAATCCTTCGACAGGAGCTTCCGCTGTGGGGGAAAGAACGGTCGGGGTTGCGGTCATTAGCGGGGTTCCTGGCGGGGCGCTCCCCTCCCCGAGGGAGGTGCGAGCGAAGCTAGGCGGGTGGGGTCGGTGCGGCAGTGTACGGCCTCAACCGACCCTACCGGTCCATTCGCCTTCGGCAGCTGTTCACCTTTTCCTCAAGGGGGAGGGATGGCTCCTTACTTCACCAATCCCTTTTCCTTGTAATACCTCTCGGCGCCTGGATGCAGCGGCACTGGCATGCCGTCGAGCGCCTTGGCCGGGTCGATCGCCTTGGCGGCGGCGTGGGCAGCGGTGAGCTGGTCGAGATGCTCGAACAGCAGTTTTGTCATCTGGTAGGCGGTCTCGTCGGAGACATCGGCGCTGGTGATCAGGAAATTGCCGACGGCGGCGGTCGCAACATCCTCGGTCTGGCCCTCGTAGGTGCCCTTGGGGATGACCACGGAAAGATAGGGCAAGCCGATCTTGGCGACGTCCTCCGCCGGCACGGCAACGATGTTTACCGGCAATGAGGTGGCGAGGTCACGGATCGACGCGACCCCAAGGCCAGCCGACTGAAGCGTGGCGTCGAGCTGTCGGTTCTTGATCAGCTCCACCGATTCGGCGAAGGGCAGATATTCGATCCGCCCGAGGTCTTCGTATTTCAGCCCGGCAGCGGCAAATATCGTGCGGGCGTTGAGCTCGGTGCCTGAGGCCGGCGCGCCGACCGAAAGGCTCTTGCCCTTGAGATCGGCGAGCGTCTTGATGCCGGATTCCTTGCTGGCGACGATCTGGATGTAGTTGGGATAGATGGCGGCAATGCCGCGCAGCTTGTCGAGCTTGCCTGGGAAGCCTGCTTCAGTATTGCCTTCGGCGGCCAGCTTGACGGAATCGCCGAGCGCAAAGGCGATCTCGCCCTTGCCCTGCTGAAGCAGGTTGAGGTTTTCGACCGACGCTTTCGTCGCCTGCACCTGAGTACGCGCGCCTTCGATGCCCTTGCCGTAGATTTCCGACAGCGCGACGCCGAGCGGATAGTAGACGCCGGACGTGCCGCCGGTCAGCACGTTGATGAATTCCTGTGCCTTGACCGATACCGCGCCAAGGCCAAGCGACAGCGCCAGCACGCCGGCTGCAACAAATTTCGTTCTGAAATTGAGCATGCGATTTCCTCCCTGAAAATTCGCCGCCGTGCCCTCCTCGGCGGCACGAAGCGAGTTTAGACAGCGGGCGGGAAATGCCAACCCGCAATAGCAGCGATTAGACGAACGGCTAAGCAGTGCCGCAACACGTTGGCGCTTGCGCGAGGTCGCATCGCGGCAGAAAGATTTTTCCAGCGCTTGTCGAAATCCGGCAGGGCCGCGCGACATAAGTCCGGCTCGCAACGATGCGGCCTTCGAGAAACGGGAGAAGACCATGCGATACATGCTTTTGATCTATGGAAACGAAGCGGGGATGGCAGCCGCGCCAGCAGATGCGGTGACACAGATGTCGAGCGCGTACGTCGCCTACACCGAAGCGCTGAAGAAATCCGGCGCCTGGCTCGCCGGCGACCGGCTGAAGCCGACGCAATCCGCTACCTCGGTGCGGATGGCCAATGGCAAGACCAACGTGCTCGACGGCCCCTATGCCGACACCAAGGAGCAGCTTGCCGGCTTCTATATGATCGAAGCGGAGGACGTCGACGCCGCCATCGCCTGGGCGGCGCGCTGCCCGGGCGCCGGCACCGGCACGGTAGAGGTGCGGCCGATCTGGGAACTCACCATGTGATGCCGGAATTGCCCGATACTGCGCGGGCGGCGGCGGAAGCGGCCGCCCGGCAAAGCTACGGCAAGCTGGTCGCTTATCTCGCCGCACGCACGCGCGACGTGGCCGCTGCCGAGGACGCATTGGCCGATGCCTTTGCAGCGGCGCTCGAGCGTTGGCCACAGGCGGGCGTGCCCGACAAGCCGGAAGCCTGGCTGCTGGCGGTGGCACGCAAGCGCCGCGTCGACGCGGTCAGACGGCGGCTGACACGCGAGGCGGGCCGCGACCACCTCAGACTGATCGCCGAGGAGATGGAGGCGCGCATGGCCGAGGAAGACCTGCCGGACGAGCGGCTCAGGCTCATGTTTGCCTGCGCCCATCCCGCGATTGAGGCCGGCGTGCGAGCACCGCTGATCCTGCAGACGGTCCTGGGCTTCGACGCAGCGACCATCGCCTCGGCTTTTCTTGTCTCGCCAGCCACGATGAGCCAGCGCCTGGTGCGCGCCAAGACGCGAATTCGCGAGACAGGCATTCCGTTCCGCGTGCCGGAGCGGGCCGAACTCGGCGAGCGGCTGGGCACCGTTCTGGAAGCGATCTACGCGGCGTTTGCCGAAGGTTGGTCCGACCCGGCCGGCACCGAAACGCGGCGCCGCAATCTCGCGACCGAAGGCATCTGGCTCGGCCGTTTGATCGCCTCGCTGATGCCGGATGAGCCGGAAGCACTCGGCCTGCTGGCGCTGATGCTGTTCGCCGAGGCGCGGCGTGCAGCCCGGCGCAATGCGGCGGGTGACTATGTGCCGCTGGCCGAGCAGGATCTTGCATTGTGGGACGATACCCTGATCGATGAAGCGGAGGCGCTGCTCGGGCGCGCGGCCGCCGAGGGTGTTGTCGGCCGCTACCAGCTCGAGGCCGCCGTGCAATCCGCCCATACGACACGGCGGCTGACCGGTTGTACCGACTGGGTCGCGATCAAGGAGCTCTACGACGCGCTGTCGGTGATTGCCGGCTCGCCGGTGGTGTCGATCAACCGTGCGGTGGCGATTGCCGAGGCCGAAGGTGCTTCAGAAGGATTGGGCGCGCTTGATCAACTCAGCGGCGACAAGCGGCTGTATGACTATCAACCTTACTGGGCCGCCCGCGCGGGCCTGCTGGCCAGACTCGGCAAAGTTCCACAAGCGAGCGAGGCCTATGACCGGGCTATCGGCCTCGAACGAGATCCGGCCGTGCGCCGGTTCCTGCAGGAACGACGGGCAGGGCTCGGCCGCGCGGAAAGACACTGAGACAAGGCGGAGTGCTTAGGCCGGCCACATGTCGTGGGAAGCATTCAGCCTCTTCATCACCCGATGTTCCCGCAAATTGGCCCACAGGCGTTCGATGTTCGGCCAAGCGGTTGGAACCTTCGCGACCTCCGGATGCCAGGCCACCAGCATGACGAGATAGATGTCGGCCAGCGAGAGTTGGTCGCCGGCCAGCCAGTCGCGGCCGTCGAGGGCGGCATCGAGAATGGCGAGGCTGCGATCCATTTCCGAGACCGCCGCCTGTTTGACAGCGTCCACGCCCCGGGGATCGGTCGTGTAGCGATGAGCGTAGAAGAACCGCAGGTCAGCCGAATAGATGACGGAGGACATGAAAAACATCCAGCGCAGGAAGTCGGCGCGGTCAGCCGAACTTGCTGCGGGCGCCAGTCCTGCTTCGGGGTGGCGCTCGGCCAGCAGGATGCAGATCGCCGCCGATTCGGTCATCGAGCGTCCGTCCGGCAAGATCAGGACCGGCACCTGGTTCAAGGGGCTGATATCTAAAAAGGCCTGGTCGGGTCGGCCCTTCGGAACGTCGATCTGGTCGAAAGGCACGCCCGCCAAAGCGAGCGCCGCCTCGACGACAAAGCCGCCGGTATTGGCACGCGTATAGAGCTTGTACATAAAGTCCTCCACCTGCCGGGCAGCGACGATTGATACGGAAGTGACCCGCCGCTCAAGCGAACGACGCCCGCCACAGGTGGTTTTTCAGCGGTCCACGCCGACGCGTGATACTGAGTATTTGATGTCGGAGGGCATCGCGAAGGATCGCTACTGACCGGTCAAAAACGCTCGTGTCTAAGCGCCCAATCCCTCGAACAGGATCGTCGAGAGATAGCGCTCGGCGAAGGAGGGGATGACGACGACGAGGTTCTTGCCCTTGTTCTCGGGCCGCGAGCCGACGACGATCGCCGCTTGCAGGGCGGCCCCCGACGAGATGCCGACCGGCACACCTTCGAGCCGAGCGACGAGCCGTGCATTGGCAACCGAATCCTCGTTCGAGACCTTGACGATCTCGTCATAGATCGTCGTGTCGAGGATTTTTGGCGCGAAGCCGGCGCCAATGCCCTGGATCTTGTGCGGGCCTGGCTGGCCGCCCGACAGCACCGGCGAGGCTTCCGGTTCGACGGCGACGACATGCACCGAGGGCTTGCGCTTCTTCAGCACCTGGCCGACGCCGGTGATGGTGCCGCCGGTCCCGATGCCGGCAACGAAGATATCGACTTCGCCATGGGTGTCGTTCCAGATTTCCTCGGCCGTGGTGCGGCGATGGATTTCCGGATTGGCCGGGTTTTCGAATTGCTGCGGAATGACAGCGTCGGGCAGCGTTGCCGCCAGCTCGTCCGCCTTGGCGATGGCGCCCTTCATGCCTTTCGGCCCTTCGGTCAGCACCAGTTCGGCACCGAGCAGAGCCAGCATCTTGCGGCGTTCGACGGACATGGTTTCCGGCATGGTCAGGATCAGCTTGTAGCCCTTGGCAGCGGCGGCAAAGGCGAGCGCGATGCCGGTATTGCCCGAGGTCGGCTCGATCAGGGTGGTCTTGCCGGGCGTAATCCTGCCGGAAGCCTCCAGTGCCTCGATCATCGACACGCCGATGCGGTCCTTGACCGAGGCGATCGGGTTGAAGAATTCGAGCTTGGCCAGCAGATTGGCGACGACACCCTTCTCCCTGGCGAATTTATCAAGCCGCACCAGCGGCGTGTCACCGATCGTCTCGGTGATCGAATTGTAGATGCGGCCGCGGCCGGGCACGTGTGTGGGGGTGGCGGGCTTGTTCATTGATTTCCTCCCAGAGGTAAAGCGGCAAGAGTCGCGCGGGCATAGGATAGAGCCATCCACCGCGCAAGATAGGCTGTCGATCGAAAAATATCCGAGTGAAGTTCGTGCTGAGTACCCCCGCCTTTGCAAGGGGTGGCAATCCTTGGGCGGATTGGCGAAAGAGATCTATTGGCGGGCGGCAATTGCCGCCGCCGCGCCGACCATAAAGCCGGCGGCGGTGCGGTTGAGTGCCCTCAGCGCCCGCGGCGACTTCAGGAACCAGCGCGCCTTGGCCGCCAGCGCCAGATAGGGCACCAGCACGACGAGCAGGACGACGATGGTGAGCGCGACGAGGATGCCGTAATCGGCCAGCGTGATCGTCTTCAGATCGACGATGGTCGGGGTGATGGCAAGATAGAAGATCATCGTCTTCGGATTGCCGAGCGTGACGGCAAGGCCGGCTACAAAGCTGGATGCCAAGCCGCCCTTGCCTTTCTTCGCCTCCACCGTTTCGGGCGTGATGCCGCTCGTCCAGAAACGCCAGCCAAGAAAGGCGAGGTAGGCGACGCCCAGCCATTTGATGGCCAGGAAGACCATGCCGAAAGTCTGTGCGACGAAAGCCAGGCCGAGCACCACGGCAGTGAGATAGGTCAGGTCACCGAGCATCAGCCCGAACGACATGGCCAGCGACGAGTGGAAGCCGGAACCCAGAGCACGCGCAACAAGCGCGGTGACGCCTGGGCCGGGGATGGCCGCGGCGATGCCGAGGGCAGCACTATAGGCGAGGAACCCGGTGAGTGTCATGATTGGCGCTTGTCGCACAATGTTGAAGTTGGGTGAATTCCCTCGGGCCGGATTCGATTGCGCCAGCGCAGCAGGCGACACCGCCGTTCAGGAGCGGCCGTCTTCGTAGGTAACGCGCCAGATGGTGCCGTTACCGTCCTCTGTGACGATCAGGGAGCCGTCCTTGGCCATCGCGACACCGACCGGGCGGCCCCAGACGGCGTCGTTCGAGATGACGAAGCCGGTCATGAAGTCCTCATATTCGCCTGTCGGCTTGCCATCCCTGAATTTGAGCCTCACCACCTTGTAGCCGGTCCTGGCGCCACGGTTCCACGAACCATGCATGGCGACGAAGGCGTCACCCTGATAATCCGCCGGGAAGTTCTTGCCGTCGTAGAAGGCTATATTCATCGGCGCCGAATGCGCCTGCATCAATACATCGGGGACAGTGGCCTTGCCGGCGAGGTCTGGCCGCTCGCCCTGATGGCGCGGATCCTCGTTATTGCCGATGTAGTACCAAGGCCAACCATAGAATCCGCCGTCCTTGACCGCCGTTGCAAATTCGAACGGCACATTGTCGCCGAGTTCGTCGCGCTCATTGACGACGCACCACAATGCGCCGGTGGCGGGCTGCACGGTCATGCCCGTACAGTTGCGCAGGCCAGTGGCGACAGTTCGGGGATTTTTCCCATCCGGGTCAAAGGCGAGCACATCGGCACGGCCGTCCTCGGAGCCCCAGGCCGCCCCGAGCGGCTTTGATTTGGCCCAGGCGTCGAGGCCGCTATCCGGCTCCTTGCCTATATCCTCGGCTACGTTCGAGGCGGAGCCAACCGACAAATAAAGCGTTTTGCCGTCCTGCGAGAAGGCGATGTCGCGGGTCGTGTGACCACCCGACGGGATTTGGGCGACAATGGTTTCTGGTTTGCCGGATGTCTTCAGGTCGCCATCGCGATAGGGGAAGCGGACGATGCTGTCGCTGTTCGCGACATAAACCCATTGCGGTTTGTCTCCTGGCGGATAGAAGGCGATGCCGTAGGGATAATTGAGCCCCTTGGCGAAGATCGCTTTCTCGATGGGCCTGGCGCTGCCCTCGGCGAGACGATAGACGCGTATTTGGTCGGCATGGCTGTTGGCAACAAACAGGTCGCCATTCGGAGCGACGCGCACGACACGTGGATTGACGATGCCGGATGCGATCATTTCAGCCGAAAAGCCCGACGGCAATTCTGGCTTGGCGCTTTCGGGCCGTTCCGCCACGCCGGCGCCGTTCGAAGCGGATTGGGCGGGGTCGGCTGCCGGCATGTCTCGCGGCCCAATCAGGCGTCGGACGCCAGGCCTGTCGGCGTGCCAATCGCCAAACGCGGCTTCGCCTTTGAGCACATTCTGGTCCGCCTGCTGGGCGGCTGCCGGTGTCGCAACAAGGAGGGCAGCGGCCAAGGCCGCAAAGCCGCCAGGTCGGATCATCAACGTCCTCCGGGATTCGCCTCGAACAGGGGCAAACGGCATCAGGCATTGATCGTTCCAAGCGGCCGTCCAGCACACGAGGATTTGAAGCCGAACCCGTTCAGTTGCCAGAGGCGTAAAAGTCGTCGTCGAGGCGCTTTTCCAGCGCGACCAGATCGGCCGGCAGCGGTAAACCCATCGCCCGCATCTCTTGCAGCTTCTCGCGCAACTGCTCTTGTACCTCGTGCTGATCCTCTGGCTGGTTGATCATTTCTTCGAGCAGCAGACTGATCTGGGCCTTGAACGATTCCAGCGCCATTCTTTTCTCCTCCTTGCGGCAGGCCCGCGGCGGCTCCTAGCTCAGCATGCGCGAAATCAGCTGCGCCGTATAGTCGACCATCGGTACTATGCGCGCATAATTCAGCCGCGTCGGCCCGATGACGCCGAGCGCACCGACGACACGCGCGTCCTTGTCGCGATAGGGTGCCACCACCAGCGAGGAGCCAGACAGCGAAAACAGCTTGTTTTCCGAACCGATGAATATGCGCACGCCTGGGCCTGCCTCGGCGAGGTCGAGAAGCTGGATCAGCCCATCCTGCGTCTCCAGATCCTCAAACAGATGCCGCAGCAATTCTATGTCGGCCTGGGCAGTGACGTTTTCCAGGAGATTGGCGCGACCGCGCACGATAAGCCGCCCAGGCACGCCGCTTTCAGCGCCTGCCCAGACCGCCAGGCCCTTCTCGACCAGATCCTGCGACAGCGTGTCGAGGGCCGCCCTGGTCTCTTCCTTGATGCGGGCGATCTCGACCCGCGCCTCGGCCAGGGTGCGACCGCGGATATGGGCGTTGAGGAAGTTAGAGGCTTCGTGCAATTGCGAGATGGTGATCCCGGCGGGCAGATCGATGACGCGATTTTCGACGTCGCCGTTCTGCGAGACCAGCACGGCCAGCGCCTTGGTCGGCTCGAGCTGGATGAATTCGATGTGCTTAAGCGCCGCCTCATTCTTGGCGGCGAGCACGAGGCCGGCGCCGCGCGACATCCCGGACAGCATCTGGCTGGCCTCGGTCAGCATATGCTCCAGAGTTGCGCCCGAGCCGGAGGCGCGCACCTGGGCCTCGATGGTGCGGCGCTCCTCGTCGGAGAGGTCACCAAGTTCCATGAAAGCATCGACGAAGAAGCGCAGGCCTGCCTGGGTCGGCAGCCGGCCAGCCGAAATGTGCGGCGCATAGATCAGGCCGAGATGCTCAAGGTCGCTCATCACGTTGCGGATGGTGGCCGGCGACAGCGACGACGGCAGGATGCGCGACAAGCTGCGCGAACCGACCGGCTCGCCATCCCTCAAATAGGAATCGACGATACGCCGGAAGATGTCGCGCGAACGCATGTCGAGCGATTGAAGCGCGGGCGATTGCAGCGCGTGCGACGGGAGCACGTGCGACTGCAAACCGGGATCGACTGCCTTTGTCATTTCGAGCCAAAAACCTCCGCCCCGAAGATATAGACTTCCGCGGTGTCGGCGCAACCGGTCCATTTTCCTTTGCGCCTCACGCCCCGTGCGGCTACAAGCCGGCCAAGATTCCCCGGCCAAGATTCCGAAGAAAGAAAGAAGCCTGAATGCGCCCTTCCAAACGCCAATTCGACGAAATGCGCCCCATCTCCTTCGAGCGCGGCGTCTCCAAGCATGCGGAAGGCTCGTGCCTGGTGAAGTTCGGCGACACGCATGTGCTGTGTACGGCCAGCTTGGAGGAAAAGGTGCCGGGCTGGATGCGCAACTCCGGCAAGGGCTGGGTGACGGCGGAATACGGCATGCTGCCGCGTTCGACCGGCGAGCGCATGCGCCGCGAGGCTTCGTCCGGCAAACAAGGCGGCCGCACGCTGGAAATCCAGCGGCTGATCGGCCGCTCCCTGCGCGCCGTGGTCGATCTGCAGGCGCTCGGCGAGCAGCAGATCACCGTCGACTGCGACGTGATCCAGGCCGACGGCGGCACGCGCACCGCTTCGATCACCGGCGGCTGGGTGGCGCTCTACGACTGCCTGCGCTGGATGGAAGCCCGCCAGATGGCGAGCCTGAGCAAGGTGCTGAAGGATCACGTTGCGGCAATCTCCTGCGGAATCCATGATGGCCAGCCGGTCATCGACCTCGACTACATCGAGGATTCCTCGGCCGGCACCGACGCCAATTTCGTCATGACCGGCAAGGGCGGCATCGTCGAGATCCAAGGCACGGCCGAGGGCGAGCCGTTCTCGGAAGAGCAGTTCGCGGCGCTGATGGGGCTCGCCAAGAAAGGCATTCAGCGCCTGGTCAGCTTGCAGCAAATGGCGGTGGCTTAGCTGCGGTCCAATATTGATGAGATTGGCGATCCTGTGACTCCTTCCGCAATCCTGGAATCAGCACTCTACGTGACCGACCTTGCTGCCGCGGAACGGTTCTATTCGGGCGTGCTCGGGCTCGATCTGCTCGGTAAAGTCGATGGCAGGCATCTCTTCTTCCGCTGCGGCGACGGCGTGCTGCTTATCTTCAATGCCGAGGCCACCAAAGTGCCGCCGCGGGCCGACGCCAAGCTGCCCGTGCCGCCGCATGGCGCGGTCGGCCAGGGCCATCTTTGCTTCGCCGCAAGCGCGGATGAAATCCCACGCTGGAAAGCGCATCTTGAGGCGAAGAAAATCGCCATCGAAAGCGAGTTCGAGTGGCCGCAAGGCGGCCGCTCGATCTATATTCGCGATCCCTCCGGCAATTCGATCGAATTCGCCGAGCCACGAATTTGGGGCATCTGATGCATTCGCCAACTATTCATTCGCTTGATGGGCATAAGATCATCGTCGCAAGCCACAACGCCGGCAAATTGCGAGAATTCGCCGATCTGATGGCGCCATTCGGCATTGAAGCGAAGTCCGCAAAGGAATACGGCCTGCCGGAACCGGACGAGACCGGCACCACTTTCGAGGAGAACGCCCTCATAAAAGCCTTGGCCGCCGCCAAGGCCACTGGATTGCCGGCGCTGTCGGACGATTCCGGCCTGTGTGTCGATGCGCTCGACGGCGCACCCGGCGTCTACACCGCCAACTGGGCTGAGACGCCGGACGGCTCCCGCGACTTCGGCATGGCCATGCAGCGCACGGAAGTGGCCTTGCAAGAAGTTGGCGCGATCACGCCTGCCCAGCGCAAGGGCCGCTTTGTCGCGGTCATCTGCCTGGCCTTCCCCGATGGCCAGGCGGAATATTTTCGCGGTGAGGTCGAGGGCACGCTGGTATGGCCGCCGCGCGGCGAGCTCGGCTTCGGCTACGATCCGGTGTTCTTGCCCGATGGGTTCGAGAAGACCTTCGGCGAGATGAGCGCGAAGGACAAGCATGGCTGGAAGCCCGGCCAGCCAACCGCATTGTCGCACCGTGCCCGCGCCTTCCAGAAATTCGCGCAAGCCCGATTGGCCGCCGTATGACCATGCTGCTCGACCGCAGGCCTGGTTTCGGCGTCTACGTCCACTGGCCGTTCTGCGCGGCCAAATGCCCGTATTGCGACTTCAACAGCCATGTCCGCCACCAGCCGGTCGACCAGGAGCGTTTTGCCCGCGCCTTCGAGACCGAGCTGGCGACGATGCGCGGCCGCACCGGGCCGCGCGAGGTGACCAGTATCTTTCTTGGCGGCGGCACGCCATCGCTGATGAAACCGCAGACCGTGGCGGCGGTGCTGGATGCAGTGGCGAAGAACTGGACGGTGCCTGATGGCATCGAGGTGACACTGGAGGCCAATCCCTCCTCCGTCGAGGCCGAGCGCTTTCGCGGCTATCGCGCGGCCGGCGTCAACCGGGTATCGCTTGGCGTGCAGGCGCTGCACGACAAGGATCTGCGCTTCCTCGGCCGTTTGCACAATGTCGATGAGGCCCTGCATGCGATCGGCCTGGCGCGCGAGATATTCCCACGGCTGTCGTTCGACCTGATCTACGCGCGGCCCGGTCAGACGCCGGAAGCGTGGCAGGCGGAGCTCGAGCAGGCGATCGGCCACGCCGCAGACCATCTGTCGCTCTATCAGCTGACCATCGAGGAAGGCACGCCGTTCCATGCGCTGCATGCGGCAAGGAAGTTCATCATTCCAGACAATGAGCTTGCCGCCGATCTCTATGCGTTGACACAGGAGATCACCGCCGCGCGCGGACTGCCGGCCTACGAGATTTCCAATCATGCCAGGCCCGGCGCCGAAAGCCGGCACAATCTCACCTACTGGCGTTATGGCGAATATGTCGGCGTCGGTCCCGGCGCGCATGGCCGGTTCGTCGAAAATGGCCGGCGCGTGGTGACGATCGCCGAGAAAATGCCGGAGACCTGGGCCAATCTGGTCGAGGCCAAGGGCCATGGCGTTACCGGCGGCGAGATCCTGACGCGGTCGGAAGAGGCCGACGAGTTCCTGCTGATGGGGCTGAGGCTGGCGGAAGGCATCGACCTTTCCCGCTACGAGGCATTTTCAGGGCGCGGCCTGTCGACGGCACGGCTGTCGGTGCTGCAGGACGAAGGCCTGGTGGCGCCGATCGGCAATGCCCGCCTGCGTGCCACGCCGGCCGGCATGATCGTGCTCGATGCGGTCGTGGCGGATTTGGCCAGATAGCGCGTTGAAGAACGTTCTCTTCATCTGCAGCCAGAATCGCTTGCGCAGCCCGACGGCGGAGCAGGTGTTTTCCAAGCGGCGGGACATCGAGGTCGCTTCGGCCGGCACTAATCACGATGCCGACATTCCGTTGACGCATGAACTCGTCGCCTGGGCCGACATCATCTTCGTGATGGAAAAAACGCACCGCGCCAAACTGCAGCAGAAATTCAAGACAAGCCTGAAAAAGGCTCGAGTAATCTGCCTCGATATTCCCGACGACTATGCATTCATGGACCCGGCTCTGGTGGGCCTGCTGGAGGCGCGTGTCTCGAAGTATCTGGGTTGAATGATACATCGCGGAGCATGCGCAACCGCGCTTTCGAGAGCTGTCTCGACCAATCGCGAAGGTCTGCGGTGGTCAAGCCTCGTGCTTGTGGCGGTGTTTGGCGCGATCTTTTTCGCTGGTCTCTCCGGAACGGGCCGGCTTGATCTCGCTTTTGTCGCGTGAGGCATGGTGCTGGTCGTCTGTGGAATGTGACGCTGCGCCATCGCGGGCGCTTTTTGTTTCGAGGCGGGTGATGAAAATGTCGAAGCGATTGGGCATCGTCCGGTCAGTGCTCCATCGTGCGGGCGGTTTCGTTTGCGGGCTTGCTCTCTGCCGATCGCTGGCGTGCAAGCGGCTTCTTGGCTCTGCCATCTGCGGCTTCGGCAGGCAGGTTCTTGTCGCATGGCGCGGCGAAGCGTTTGCGGCCGGCATAGTAGGGTTCGAAAACGTCCTGTATCGTCAGGCTGTTCATCCTGCTCCTCCCGAGATCAGGTGTAAAATTCGCCGGCAACGGTTTCGTTCCCTACTATGGCGAAGGCATGGCGGCTGGTTCACGTCGGCATCCCTTTTGGAACCAGGGCCTTTGCAACCCAGGCTTTTGCAACCAAGCGTGAGCCGTGCCAAACAGGGTCGAACGGAGTTGTGCAGGTGACCGGCGAATCGGCCAAACGCAGTTACGTGGTCGGGCAGACCGAAATCGCCGCCCGGCCGCTCGAGCCGGCGCTCTACCTGGTGGCGACGCCTATCGGCAATCTCGCCGACATCACGCTGCGCGCGCTGGAAACGCTCGCCGCCGCCGATATCGTCGCTTGCGAGGACACACGTGTCAGCCGCGTGCTGCTCGACCGCTACGGCATCCGCCGCCGCACCACCGCCTACCACGAGCACAATGCCGGCGAGGCCGGACCGAAGCTGATCGCGGCGCTCGAGGCCGGCCAAAGCGTAGCGCTGAGCTGGGATGCCGGCACGCCGCTCATCTCCGACCCCGGCTACCGGCTGGTCGGTGAGGCGCTGGATCGCGGCATTCGTGTCGTGCCGATCCCCGGACCGTCGGCGCCACTTGCCGCGTTGACGGCATCCGGCCTGCCCTCGGACGCGTTTCTGTTTGCCGGCTTCCTGCCGGTGAAGACCGGGCAGCGGCTGACGCGGCTGGAAGCGCTGAAGGCGGTGCCGGCAACGTTGATCTTCTTCGAATCGCCGCGCCGGCTGGCCGAGACGCTCAGTGCCATGGTCGAGGTGCTGGGCGGTGCCCGCAAGGCGGCGATCGGCCGCGAGCTGACCAAGACCTTCGAGGAGATGCGGACCGACACCCTGCAATCGCTCGCCAGCCATTATGCGGGAGCCGATACGCCCAAGGGTGAAATCGTCATCTGCGTCGGCCCGGCCGATGCGGTCGCTGATGAGCCAGAAGACATCGACCGGCTGCTGCTTTCGCTCGCCGCCGAGATGCCGGCCTCCAAGGCAGCGGCGGAAGCCGCCAAGATGACGGGTGGCCAGAAGCAGGCGCTCTATCGTCGGCTCCTCGACCTCAAGAATGCCGGAAGAGACGGGACCGGCGGAGACGGCGATGGCTGAACGGCCGAGCGCCAGCCGACAAAAGGCCTACCGGCGCGGCCATCACGGCGAATGGCTGGCGGCGGCGGCGCTGATGCTGAAAGGCTACCGAATTCTGGCCCGCCGCCACCGCACCAGGTTCGGCGAGATCGACCTGATCGCGCGGCGCGGCGATCTGGTGCTGATCGTCGAGGTCAAGGCGCGCCGCACGCTGATGGAGGCAATGGAAGCAGTCGGCCGTGAATCGGAGCGCCGCATCGAAGGCGCCGCCGATTTCTGGCTGTCGCGCCAATCCGACTACGGAAAATTATCGGTGCGCTTCGACATGGTGGCGGTGCTGCCGTGGCGCTGGCCGGTGCATGTCGAGAACGTTTTCTACGGGCGGAACTAGGCTATTCCCGAAGTGGGGCCGTTTTGCTGCGCCTGCGGTTCAGATCATGGTTTGCCGATCTGTCAAGCATCCGCCCAGCGCTGACTGGAACAAAAGCGTTCCTGCGTTGTTCCCCAATCGTCCTGATGTTCGACGGGCTGGTTCAAATGCCGGCCAGGGCAATCCTCGTGGCAGCTATGCGAGGACAAAGGGATGGCGAGGCAAATGGATCCCGACGATCTCAACCCGGTACGGATCGTCACCGTGTTCGGCGGAACCGGCTTTCTCGGGCGCAGGATCGTGAAGCGGCTCCTGGAAAGAGGTTTCACGGTGCGCGCTGCATCTCGCCATCCAGCTCGCGTGGCCCTGGTCTTTTCCTCGATTACAAGGATGCCCGAGGCAGTCGAGGCGGATATATTGGATGCGTCCTCGATCGGGTCGGCCATTACCGGATCACAGGCGGTCGTGAATGCTGTCAGTCTTTACGTCGAGCACGGCGTCCAGACCTTTGAACGCGTGCATGTGAAAGCCGCGGCCGATCTCGCTGCCGCGTCGCGCGACCGCGCGATCGACCAGTTCGTCCTGATTTCAGGGATCGGCTCCGATCCTCAATCGGATTCGAATTACATAAGGGCGCGTGGGCGCGGAGAAGGTGCCGTGGAAAGCGCATTTCCCGGCGCTTTCATTGTGCGTCCCGCCGTCATGACAGGACCTGACGACGCTTTCCTCACGACCATTGTGAGGATGATACGCCTCCTGCCGGTCTATCCGCTGTTCGGCGATGGTGGCACACGGCTTCAGCCGGTCCATGTGGCAGACGTCGCCGAAGCAGTGAGCCGGCTGATCGACGGGCGAACCCACACGGGTTCATCCATATTCGAATTCGGTGGCCCGCGCATCTATACCTATAAGGAACTGCTTCGGGAGATCGCCCGACAGCTCGATACGCACGTCAAGCTGATGCCGGTGCCGTTTGCGGTATGGAACGCCTTGGCTGGCGTCGCGGAACTCCTCCCGGCTGCCCCCATAACGCGCAACCAGATCGATCTTATGCGTCAGGACAATGTGGCAGCAATCGACGCGCCTGGCCTGAAGGAACTCGACATCGAGCCGCGGGATATCGACGAGGTGATCCGTGCGATCGAACAGCGCCGTGGCGTAGGCTCGCGCTCGTCTCCGCCTTAGGACGGCCCCCTGATCCTGGCGGGAACCTATCGCCGCGCGACAGGTTGGTCGAGCTTGAAGCCGTGAAAGAAGGAAACGAACTATGGCCAGATGCGATCAATGCGGGAATGACTACGACAAGGCTTTCAAAGTGACGATGGCCGAGGAGACCTACACGTTCGACAGCTTCGAATGCGCGGTCCAGAAACTTGCTCCGATATGTCCGCATTGCGGATGCCGGATCATCGGACATGGCGTCGAACAGGATGACATCATCTACTGCTGCGCACATTGCGCCGCGGAGGAAGGTGCGAACGCGCTGACCGATCGCGCGCCTTGATGCACCTCCTTTGGCGTCTCCGGGTCGACCATTCCGAACGACTGCGCCGGCTCACCCCATATTGCCAGTGCTGTCAGCACGACGACGACCAGCCGAGGTCAAGACGCCGAGGTCAAGGCCGCCGCACGTTGATGGAGGCAATGGATGCAGTCGGCCACGAATCGGAGCGCCGTATCGAAGGTGCCGGCGATTTCTGGCTGTCGCACCAATCGGACTACGGAAAATTGTCGGTGCGCTTCGACAAAAGGCAGCGTGCGTCGTCTTGATCGCGCCAGAGCTGTCATGTTCTTGCACGTTCAAGAACCCGCGTTCGACGGCTCGTTTAGACGTCGTTCCGTGGCAAGTCGGCTCCCGCTTGGACGAGTCGCTCCACGACGGCGGCCGCCTCCTCTGGAATGGCCGGTATGGTGCCCGACTTCCGCGTCGATCCGAAATCGAGGCCGGCGAAAAAGAGACCTGGAACAACGCCGACGCCATCCTCGTGGACGGGCTGGCCGGCTGCATCGAGCGCGCCGGGAAGCCGAACCCATGAGAAATCGCCGGTGAAGCCGGTGCACCAGATCACTGATCTGATGCCGCTCGCCGTCCAGTCGAGGGAGCGGATCGGAGGATCGGGCAAGCGCGGTTCAATCGTCTCGGCTGGATCATCCTCGGCCAGTGGCGCTTCGAGGCCGGCGCGCTCGATGTACTCGTCAACCAGGCGCTTGGCATTCGCGGAGACCTCGTCGGCAAACCGCATATGGTCGTCGAGCTCGTCGCCGAAGACGAGGTTGCCGTTCTCCACACCCCTGAAGCGGCCGAGCAGCACCACGCCCTGTGCACTCAGCGATTGCAGGCTGATCGTATGGGTCGCGCCGACCAGCGCGCGGGCCTGCAGCTTGCCGGAGGGGAGGACGAGTTCCTTGCGCGGAACGTCGAGAAAACCGGACAGCGTCAGCCATTTAAGTATGTTGCCCCCGCGGTAGCGCCGCACCCAACGGCCGTTGCGGCTGGTCGCCAAAAAGACCGCACGTCCGGCCAGCGCCAGATCCTCGGCGATCTGGCCGCCCGACTGACCGCTGCCGACCACCAGCACCGCGCCACTCTCTAACTCGGCCGGGTTGCGATAAGCCGAGGAATCGACTTGACGAATTGCGGTTGGCAAATCCGCCGACCCTGCTGGCCGGACCTGCCGATTCTGGTCGCCGGTGGCGATCACCACATTGCGCGCCAGAAATGCCCCGTCCGTCGTGGTGATGCGAAAGATCCCGTCGTCTCTCGTCAGCTCTTGCGCCGGAGTTTGGGTGCTTACCGGCAGGCGGTGCCGCTCGGCATAGCCTTCGAGATACGCGACAAATTCGTGGTGGGTTATCGCGCCCCACGGCTCGGGCCCCTCGTAGGAATCACCGGGTAAGATGGAGCGAATGGTCGGCGAATTCAGTCGAAACGAGTTCCACCGCTGCGTTCGCCACGTTTCGCCAATCCGGCCTCGATCGAGCACACGGTGGTCGCGGCCCTGCCGTTTCAAGAAGTAGCTGACGCCGAGTCCCGCCGGACCGGCGCCAATAACGAGGGCATCAAGAACTTCGCTCATGCATTCCCCTGCCAACCATACGTCCACAAGATCGTGTGGCTCGGCTTCGGGCAAGAATAGAGTTCCGGCTGGGATTGCGCTATCCGCGCCGGCTCATCCCCAGATGGCCAGCCCCGCCAGGCCGACGATGCCGACGACCAGACGCCACCAGCCGAACAGCGCATAGCCGTGGCGCGAGACGTAGTCGAGCAGGAAGCGCACGACGATTAGCGCGGTGACGAAGGCGGCGACGAAACCGACGGCGATGATGGGCAGGTCGGCGCTGCTCAGCACATTGCGGTTCTTGAACAGGTCGAAGGCGAAGGCGCCGACCATCGTCGGGATGGCAAGGAAGAAGGAGAATTCCGCCGCCGCCCGTTTGTCGACGCCGAGCAGCAGCGCGCCGACGATGGTCGAACCCGAGCGCGACGTGCCGGGGATCAGCGACAGGCACTGAAACAGCCCGATCTGCAGATAAAGCCTGGTCGGAAACCGCTCGACATCGTGGTAATAGGGCTTCGGCTTCATGCGATCGACCAGCAGCAGGATGACACCGCCGATGATCAGCATGATGCAGATCAGCCGCGGCGATTCGAACAGCACCGTCTTGATGAAATCGTGCGCCAGCGCGCCGATAATGGCCGCCGGCAGGAATGCGATGAGGATGCCAAGGACGAAATGCCGCGTCAGCCGATCGTAGGGCAGCTCGAGCAGCATCTTCCAGAGACGGCGGAAATAGACGCTGAGAATCGCCAATATGGCGCCGAGCTGGATCAGGATCTCGAAGGCCTTGCCGGTCGAATGAAAGCCGAGGAAATGGCCGGCAAGCAGGATATGACCGGTTGAAGACACCGGAATAAACTCGGTCAGGCCCTCGAGCATGCCGAGCAGCAGCGCTTCGACGACGGTCTGGCTTTCCATGGCAACCTCGGCGTTGGAGTGAGGGCGTGAGAAAAGGGCTTGCTTGTCACGGCGCGGAACTCCCCCTATAGGACGCAGCACCCTGACAGCCCGCTGAATCGGGCGGCCAAGACTTACCGGCGCAGCCGGCGATTTGCCAGTGCGCTCTATTATCGCGGGACCATGCTGACGCTTTTCCACCATCCGATGTTCGCCAGCTGCCGCTTCGTCCGCCTTGCCTTTGGCGAGTATGGCGAGGAACTGGCGCTGATCGAAGAGAAGCCGTGGACGCGGCGCAAGGAGTTCCTGGCGCTGAACCCGGCCGGCACGCTGCCGATCCTGCTCGCCGAAGGCGACGTGCCGATCGTCGGCGCGATGGTTATCGCCGAATATCTCGATGAGACGCGCGGGGTACTCAAGCGCGACAAGCGGCTGTTCGCCGAGGATCCGATGGAGCGCGCCGAAATCCGACGGCTGACCGACTGGTACCTCAACAAGGCGGAAAGCGAGGTTACCCGGCACCTAGTGCGCGAGCGCGTCCTTAAGCCGGTCATGCCGGAAACGGCAGGCGGCGGCTCGCCCGATTCGGCGGCGATCCGCGCCGCCCGCGCCAATATCCGCCAGCACATGAAATACACCAACTGGCTGGCCGGCACCCGTCATTGGTTGGCCGGCAACAAGGTCACCTATGCCGATCTCGCGGCGGCGGCGGCACTGTCGGTGCTCGACTATCTCGGCGAGATCGACTGGCGCGAACACAGCGCCGCGCGCGAATGGTATACAAGGGTGAAATCACGGCCTTCGTTCCGGCCGCTTCTGTCCGACCGGGTGCGCGGCCTGTCGCCGGTGTCACATTATGCGGATCTCGATTTCTGATACGGCAAAGCTGCGCGCGCTGATCGACCGCGAGGCGCGGAATGCCGGCTTCGACGCCGTTGCCGTCACCACGCCCGATGCGATTCCGCAGGCGCCGGAACGGCTGGCCGAATTCGTTGCCGACGGCTTTCACGGCTCGATGGGCTGGATTGCCGAAACGCTCGAGCGGCGAGGCAAACCGACGACGCTTTGGCCAGAGGTCCGCTCGATCATCGTGCTGGCGATGAATTACGGCCCCGACCACGACCCACGCGACATCCTGGCAAAGCGCGACCGTGGCGCGATCTCGGCCTATGCGCAGAACCGCGACTATCATGACGTGATGAAAGGCCGGCTGAAGGAGATCGCCGGCAAGATCGTGGCGCGCGCCGGCGGGGACGTGAAAGTGTTTGTCGACACCGCGCCGGTGATGGAAAAGCCGCTGGCCGAGGCGGCCGGCCTCGGCTGGCAAGGCAAGCACACCAACCTGGTCAGCCGCGCGCATGGCTCCTGGCTGTTCCTCGGCACCATCTTCACGACGGCCGAGCTGGTGCCGGACGCGCCTGAGAACGATCATTGCGGCTCCTGCCGGGCCTGCCTCGACGCCTGCCCGACGGACGCCTTTCCGGCGCCTTACCGGCTCGATGCGCGGCGCTGCATTTCATACCTCACCATCGAGAACAAAGGACCGATCCCGCATGAGTTCCGGGAAAAGATCGGCAATCGCATCTATGGCTGCGACGACTGCCTGGCCGCCTGCCCGTGGAACAAGTTCGCCCAAGCCGCTTCGGAGGCAAAGCTTGCCGCCCGCGCGGACTTGCGCGAACCGCCGCTCGCCGAGCTGCTGCGTCTCGACGACACTGCCTTCCGCACGCTTTTTTCGGGCTCGCCGATCAAGCGCATCGGCCGCGACCGTTTTATCCGAAACGTGCTGATAGCGGCCGGCAATTCCCAGGACTTGTCGCTGGCCGGCGCCGTTCGCGCGCTGCTCGACGACGCCTCGCCCCTGGTTCGCGGAGCTGCGGTATGGGCGCTGTCGCGGCTGGTGCCGGGTCGGGAGTTCGCCGAACGTGCCGCAGCCGCTTTGCAAGCAGAACATGACGAGGCGGTGAGGGGCGAATGGCTTCTGGCCCTGCCAAAGCCGATCGAGGCGCATACATGACAAAAAAGCAGATTTTCATCTTCGGCGCCGGTTATTCGGGCAAGGCCTTCGCCCGCGCCAACAGGGATGCCGACACAACGATCTTCGGTACAACACGGTCGCTGGAAAAATTCGCGGCGCTGCGGCAAGCCGGTATCGTGCCGCTGCGTTTCGATGGCACGCTGACCTCCGAAATCGGCGATGCCCTTGGGAAGACAACCCATCTCGTCGTCTCGGTCGCGCCGGACGAGGCCGGCGACCCGATGCTGGGCGCGGCACGCGAGGAGATCGCGGCCAACATGCCGGAGCTCGAATGGATCGCCTATCTCTCCACCGTCGGCGTCTATGGCGACCGTGGCGGCAATTGGGTGGACGAGGCCGCCGAATGCCGGCCGTTGTCGAAGCGGTCGGTGATGCGTGTCGCAGCCGAGCAGGATTGGCTACAATTGGGCCATGACATCCACCGGCCGGTGGCGATCCTGCGGCTTTCCGGCATTTACGGGCCGGGCCGCAACGCCCTGGTCAACCTGGAAAACGGCACTGCGCGGCGGCTGGTCAAGCCGGGCCAGGTGTTCAACCGCATCCATTGCGACGATATTGCCGGTGCGCTCTGGCATCTCGCCGAGGGCAATCGCGGCGGCATCTTCAACGTCACCGACGACCTGCCGGCGCCGCCGCAGGACGTCGTCGCCTATGCCGCCCAATTGATGGGCATCGAGCCGCCGCCCGAAATTCCGTTCGAGACCGCCCAACTTTCGCCCATGGCGCGGTCTTTCTACGGCGAGAACAAGCGTGTCGCCAACGCGGCAATCAAGGCGGCCGGTTATGGTTTTCGCTTTCCCGACTATCGCTCGGCGCTCGATGCCATGTGGGCGAGCGGCGACTGGCGCGACGGCGAGGCGCGCAGCCCGATGAAACGGTCATGATCGATACGTTGCGCGGGCTATGGTATGATGCGGTTCAAATCGCGGAGGGGTCCAGCTTGGGGAAGACGTTAGCGCGAGCCTTGCCGGGCAAAACGCTGCTGCTGACGGCAGTACTGGCCATCGCCGGCTTGGCGGCGCTTGCAACGCAGCCAGGGAGCGCCGAGCAACGGGCAAAGGACCTGTTCGGCGCCAAAAAGCTGCCGGCACTCGCAGCAGCGCAATCGATCGGCTTTTATTCCAAAGGCTGTTTTTCCGGCGGCGTCGCCCTACCCATGGACGGCCGGCACTGGGAGGTGATGCGACCGTCGCGCAACCGCCGCTGGGGTCATCCCGCAATGATCGCGCTGATCGAGAAACTGTCGCGCGATGCCGCTGCCGACGGCTGGCCGGGCTTGCTGATCGGCGACATCTCGCAACCGCGCGGCGGTCC
Organism: Mesorhizobium sp. M1227; assembly: GCF_040318315.1. Taxonomy (NCBI): domain Bacteria; kingdom Pseudomonadati; phylum Pseudomonadota; class Alphaproteobacteria; order Hyphomicrobiales; family Phyllobacteriaceae; genus Mesorhizobium; species Mesorhizobium sp. M1227. The sequence continues at coordinate 64,038 of NZ_JAMYLZ010000019.1, read as the reverse complement.
GATGCTGACCGGCCATGCCTCGCACCAGATCGGCCTCGACGCCGACATCTGGCTGACGCCGATGCCCGACCGTAAGCTCTCGGCCGAAGAGCGCGAAAACATCAGCGCTACCTTGATGGTCGATGAAAAGACCCATTTGGTGAAGGACGGGCTGTGGACGCCGATGCACACGCGGTTGTTGCAGCGCGCCGCGAGCTATCCCGAAGTCGAGCGCATCCTGGTCAATCCAGGGATCAAGAAGAAGCTCTGCGACACGGTCAAAGGCGACCGCGGCTGGTTGCGCAAGGTCAGGCCGTTCTGGGGCCACGACTACCACTTCCACATTCGCATCGGCTGCCAGGCTGGATCACCCGACTGCAAGGCGCAGGAAGCGACGGCGCCGGGCGATGGCTGCGACCAGGCGCTGGCCTGGTGGTTCACCGAGGGGCCGTGGCGCCCCAACAAGAACCCGGACAAGCCGAAGGCACGCGACGTGATGACGATGGCGAACCTGCCCAGACAATGCCAGTTCGTGCTCGACGCGCCGGCTCCGCCCTCGGCCGAAGCAGTCACCTACTATGGTGACGGCGTACCGATCGCAGCAGAACCCGCTCTCGCGGCAGAGTCTTCGCCGCCGCCGACGGTCGCAGCCGGCGCGGCAGCGCTTCCGGCCTCGGCGAACGCCTTTGTGGCGACCCCCGAGATCGGCATTCCGCTGCCGCGGCCACGACCGGGGCACTGATGCGGGCAGCGTGTTTGCTGTCTGCATCCGTGCATCTCCACTTCGAAAACCGATTTCCCTTTTTGCGGTCATGCGCTAGTCAACGAGAGAACGGCGATACGCGTCGGGAACGGACGAGAGCATGCCAGGCGTAAGCGACGACGACACTCTGTTGCGATTTCCGATCCTGATCGGCGACATAGGCGGCACCAATGCGCGCTTCTCGATTGTGCTCGACGCAAATTCCGAGGCCGGCGAGCCGACGATCGTCCAGACCGCCAACTTCAATACGATAGACGAGGCGATCCAGTCGGCCGTGCTCGACCGCTCGTCGGTCCGGCCGAATTCAGCTGTGCTGGCGGTAGCCGGTCCTGTCGAAAGCGACGAGATCCCGCTTACCAATTGCCCATGGATCGTCAAGCCGAGACAGATGTTCGCCAGTCTCGGTCTCAGCGACGTCGTGGTGCTCAACGACTTCGAGGCGCAGGCGCTGGCTGTCGTCGCGCTCGGCGAAGAGCATATGGAAAAGATCGGCGGCGACGAGCCGGAACCGAATTCCGGGCGGGTGGTGCTCGGCCCGGGAACCGGGCTCGGTGTCGCCGGGCTGGTTTATGCGCTGCATCACTGGATACCGGTGCCCGGCGAGGGCGGCCATATGGATATCGGCCCGCGCTCACCGCGCGATTTCCAGGTGTTTCCGCATATCGAGAAGCTCGAGGGCCGCATCTCCGGCGAACAGATCCTGTCCGGACGCGGCCTGGTCAATGCCTACCGGGCGGTGGCCAAGGCGGACGGCAAGCCGTCGCCCTTTACAACGCCTGCCGAGGTCACCGCCGCGGCGCTGGCAAAGAACGATCCGGTGGCCGAAGAGGCGCTGTCGATCTTCGTCACTTGCCTAGGGCGCACCGCCGGCGATCTCGCTCTGGTGTTCATGAGCCGCGGCGGCGTGTTTCTCACCGGCGGCATCGCGCAAAAAATCCTGCCGGCGCTGCGCACCGGCAATTTCCGCGCCGCCTTCGAGGACAAGGCGCCGCACAGCGCCCTGATGCGCGGCATGCCGGTCTACGTCATCACCCATCCGCTTGCGGCGCTTTTAGGGCTGGCCGCCTATGCCAGAAATCCGTCGCTGTTCGGCGTGCAGACGGCGGGGCGGCGCTGGCGGGTTTAGGACACAAGCTGCGCCGCGACGAAGTTTCCCGTCCCCGGCCATAGGCAAGCCGCCATCGGGGCGTTAAGAGGTTGCCGAATTGCAGTCCGGCCAAACCGAAACCACAAAGCGCTCCAACGTGACAATTCCAGCACCAACCAAAGGGAAAGTCCGTCCCAGCGAGATCGTGGCGGTGATCCGCCGCATCATCGCCGAGAACAGCCGCGATTATCGCTGGTACTATGCTCTTGCCGTGCTGTGCCTGGTGACGATCGCGGCGACGACCGCCTTCACAGCCTGGATCATGAAGGATGTCATCGATCAGATCTTCTACCAACGGCGCGGCGATCTTATCGCGCTGATCAGCGTGTCGATCCTGGCCGCCTTTATGCTGCGCGGCCTGGCCAGCTACGGCCAGGCAGTGACGCTGGCCAAAATCGGCAACAATCTGGTGGCGCGCTATCAACGCCGCATCTTCGACCATCTGATGAAGCTCGGCGTCGGCTTCTTCAATGACACCCGCTCGGGCCGGCTCGCCGCGCAGATCAACGAGAACGTCAACGGCATCCGCGATCTCCTGTCGATGACGCTGACATCGCTGGCGCGCGATGCGGTATCGCTTGTCGCGCTAGTCGGCGTCATGATCTGGCAGGACCCGATGCTCTCGGCGATGTCGCTGCTGATCGGCCCGCCCTTGATCTACAGTGTCACCTATCTGATGCGCCGGGTGCGTCGCATCACCCGTGAATCGGTGCAGATCAACTCGCGGCTGATCGGCGCCATGCAGGAAGCGACGCAAGGCATCGCTATCGTCAAGGCCTTCACCCTGGAAGACGAGCTGTCGCGCCGCATCGGCGGCCTCGTCGCGGGCGCCGAGCAGCGGGCAAACAAGATCGCCCGCGTCTCGGAACGGCTGACGCCTATCTCCGAAATGCTGGCCGGCTTCGCCGTCGCCGGCGTCATAGCCTATTCCGGCTACCGGGCGACCGTCGGCGGCCAGCCGCCGGGCGCGGTGTTTGCCTTCATCACCGCCCTGCTGCTTGCCTATGATCCGGCCAGGCGGCTGGCGCGTATGCAGGTTGGCATGGAAAAGTCGCTGGTCAATGCGCGCATGATCTACGAGCTTCTCGACCTCGAGCCGCAGCAAGGTGACGTGCCGGGAGCCGCCGAGGCGAAATTCACCTCTGGCGAAGTGCGCTTCAACAACGTGTCCTTCCGCTATGTCGAAGAGGCGCCGGTCCTGCACGATCTGACCTTTGTCGCCGCCGCCGGCAAGGTGACCGCCATCGTCGGCGCCTCGGGCGCCGGCAAGACGACGCTGGTTGCGCTGCTGCAGCGCTTCCATGACGTCGAGTCGGGCAGCATCGAAATCGACGGCCAGGACATTTCAAAGGTCACCAAGCATTCGCTGCGCGGCTCGATCGCCTATGTATCGCAGCAGCCCTATCTGTTCGAAGGCACCATCCGTGACAACATCCGCTACGGCAGGCTGAGCGCCACCGACGCAGAGATTGAACGCGCCGCCCAACAGGCCGCGGCACACGATTTCATCCGCCAGCAGCCGCAAGGCTACGACACGCCGGTCGGCGAGAACGGCGTGACGCTGTCGGGCGGCCAGCGCCAGCGCGTATCGATTGCACGCGCCATCGTTCGGCAGGCGCCGATCCTGCTGCTCGACGAAGCCACCTCGGCGCTCGACAACGAGGCCGAGGCCCGCGTCCAGGAAGCGCTGACCCATGTCATGGAAGGGCGCACCACCATTGTCATCGCGCACCGGCTGTCGACGGTGGTCAATGCCGATCATATCATCGTGTTGGAGCAGGGCCGGCTGGTCGAACAGGGCACGCATGCCTCGCTGATGGCCGACCCGCACAGCGTCTATGCGCGGTTCCATCGGGTGCAAGGCAGGAAAGGGCTGGGGCTTGTCGATGACGCCAAGCCAATCCAGACTGCGGCGCAAAATGATCACGCGAAAAAGGCGGTCGGGAGACATTCATGAGCGACACGCCGACCGTGAGTGAAATGGGCCTGGTGGTGGTGGGCGCGGCTGGCCGCATGGGCCAGGCGCTGATCCGCGCCATCCACACGATACCGGGCGCGCGTGTCGCCGGCGCCATCGCGCCGGCCGGTTCGCCACATCTCGGCAAGGATGCCGGCGAGCTGGCCGGCGTCGGCAGGCTCGGCGTGGCGATCGGCGACGATCCGCTGCCGGCCTTCGCCAAGGCCGACGGCGTGCTCGATTTCACCACGCCGGCAGCGACCGTCGAATTCGCCGGCTATGCGGCGCAGGCGCGCATCGTCCATATCATCGGCACCACCGGCTGCTCGGCTGAAGACAATGCCAGGATCGCGGCGGCGGCGCGGCACGCGACGGTGGTCAAGTCAGGCAATATGAGCCTCGGCGTCAATCTGCTGGCGGTGCTGGTTGAGCAGGCGGCGCGCGCGCTCGATGCCGACGATTTCGACATCGAGATCCTGGAAATGCACCACCGGCACAAGGTCGATGCTCCGTCGGGCACGGCGCTGCTGCTCGGCGAGGCCGCCGCTGCCGGGCGCGGCGTAGCACTTGCCGGCAACGATGTTCGCGTGCGCGACGGCCATACCGGCGTGCGCAAGGCAGGCTCGATCGGTTTCGCCAGCTTGCGCGGCGGCTCGGTGGTCGGCGACCACAGTGTGGTGCTGGCCGGTACCGGCGAGCGCATCACGCTTGCCCATCATGCCGAGGACCGGGCGATCTTTGCCCGCGGCGCGGTCAAGGCAGCCCTGTGGGCGCGCGGCCGCAAGCCGGGCCTCTATTCGATGCGGGACGTGCTCGGCCTGACAAGCTGATCCACAGATTTGGCTGATCCACAAGATTTGGCTGATCCACAAGATTTGGCTGATCCACAAGATTTGAAGGAGCAAATATGTCGAGAACTCTCGTGCTCGTGCGCCACGGCCAGAGCGAATGGAACCTGAAGAACCTATTTACCGGCTGGCGCGACGTCGACCTGACCGAACTGGGCCATGCCGAGGCCAAGTCGGCCGGCGCCAAGCTCAGGGCGCGCGGCATGAAGTTCGACATCGCCTTCACGTCGTCGCTGATCCGGGCGCAGAAGACCTGCCAGCATATTCTCGACGCCGTTGGCCAGAGCGACCTCGAGACCATTCGCGACCAGGCGCTGAACGAGCGCGACTATGGCGATCTCTCCGGCCTCAACAAGGATGATGCGCGCAAGAAATGGGGCGAGGAGCAGGTGCATGTCTGGCGCCGCTCCTATGACGTGCCGCCGCCCGGCGGTGAAAGCCTGAAGGACACCGGCGCGCGCGTCTGGCCCTATTACCTGCACGATCTGCAACCGCATGTGCTGCGCGGCGGCACCGTGCTGGTGGCGGCGCACGGCAATTCGCTGCGCGCGCTGATCATGGCGCTGGACGGCAAATCGGGCGAGGAGATCGTCAAGCTCGAGCTCGGCACCGGTGTGCCGATCATCTACACGCTCAACGCCGATTCCACGGTGGCGTCGAAGGAAGTGCTGGAGCATTGAGCCGGAGAAGGAACGCGGCTTTCAAAAAAGCGCGTTGACACTCATCCCTCGCCCGCTTAATGAGCGCGCACCAGCCCAGATGGCGGAATTGGTAGACGCGCACGGTTCAGGTCCGTGTTCCGCAAGGAGTGGAGGTTCGAGTCCTCTTCTGGGCACCAAATTCCCGTTTCGAACCGATTGATGCGGTTTCAGAGACCCAAGAAAAAGCCCGGTTTGCCGGGCTTTTTCTTGATCCAATGCTCTAAGCTGCCTACCGTCAGCCATGGTATCCACAAGATATCCAACAATTATCCGTCCGGGTTAGGCAGCGATCTGTCGTTGCGACAGCGCAGCAGCGGAAGGATTTGGCCCGAGATCACTCTGGTGATCTTCTGTTGCTTGGCGTTGGTTACGACGTTCACGCACGCACATCCGTAGCCGTGACCCGAACCAGGCACATTGGTCTCGACGAATTGCCGCTCGTCAAAGGCCGGCACATTGTCGATGCCCTTGGGATCCGGGCGTCCCTGCATCTGGATCCACCAATCCCCGTCACTGTCGGTCAGGACGAGGTTGCCGGGGGTCGGGCTGGAGTACCAGCCACAACGGCGCTCGGCATGGGCGGCTGCAGACAAGGACATGATAGCCAGGCAGACACAGATAGCGAACAGTGGGCGCATGAATATCTCCTCCCTGAAGTAGGTCAGGTCGTGCCGCCGATCCGTTGGCGCCGGGGACGCGCATGACTTTTGCGAGCCTTATGGCTTCAACTTCGTGTCCACATGTTCTTCGATCAATCCGCAATGAAGCGTCACGGGCGCCCTTTGGACGTTGCTGAGTGGACCGTCGATGAAATCGCAGCCGAGCAGATTGACCGAGCTGCTCTTGCGCGCCGACGCAACGTTGACGTTGACATCGGGAGGGCCGGCAAGCCAGTCGAGACGCTTTGCGTCGACCTTGGCGCCGCTGATGCGGGCGTGGCCGCCTGTGCCCGGTATCTCCACCTCTTCGTCGTGCGGTGTGAGATCGATCAGGCCGACTTCGTTGGCGTGCTTCGCGGCGCTCGGCTTGGGGTCGCCGTAATAGGAGGCGAAGACGACGATTCCCTCCTTTTCAGCCGCGAGCTTGGCGGCTGCTTTCTTGGACAGCGTGACGTTGACGTCGAAGCCCATGTCATCCTGGGCTGTTGCCGGCACGGCAGATGCCAGCAGCACAGATGCCGCAATCGCCATTGCGAGCGATGATCCGCAGCGTTTCACAATCCACCTCCTTCAAGTCCCCACGCAGTGATGATGCCCCTCGCATTGTTCATATCTGGCAGCGACGTCATGCTCGCCGCCGGCTTCATCATGATCAAATAAGTTGCAGCACGTGTCAGTTCGCGGCCGGAACGGGGCAACTCAGATCGCCTTCCTTGCAATTCAGGTAACCCTCGAAGGCTTTGACACGGGATTGCGTCAGGCCGTCCATGCACTGCGCGATGAGCATCGGTATTACGCTTCCTCCGGCCGATCCAGCAGTCTGAAAACTGCACTCCGCGTCGCGAAACTTGCCCCAATCCCGCTGTGCCTGAACAAGAAGCTTCTTGGTATCCGCATCGTCCTTCAGGCGGGCTTCGATCTGCTTGTAAAGCTCATTGAGCTTCTTGTCGGATTTCTGGAACTCGGCACCGAAGCACTGATTCATGGTGGCCTGATCCTTGGCATCGGCGCACTTGTCCTTGGCAAGGGCGAATGTCGGCGCAGCCAGAACCACGGCAGCAGTCAATATCGCTATTTTCATCGATTTCCCTTTCCGATTGCAGTCAAGCTCTTAAGTTGCTCAGCCCCGCCCTATGTTCTCGTCAGCTGTCCGTTATTGCCACGATCGGCCCATGGCCCGATTATCTGGTTTTCATTGGATCAGCTTTGCCACCTTCGGCGACCGTGACGTTGCCGACCTTTCCTGAGCCGGTCAGCGTGCCGCCCTCCTTGACCATGACTTCGCCGGAGACCTCTCCGTCAACGACAAGCAGTCCCGAGACGGAAACGTCACCGGTCAAAGAGCCGGTCACGTGCAACTCCGCTCCCGCCACCACTTCCGTCATGCCCGAATATTTGTTCTTGCCGCTCAGCGTCAGCTTGCCACCGGCAACAACGAGGCCGCCGCTGTCGCCGGCGTCATCAAAGTCCGCGATGGTTCCGTCAAATTGCCCGTCGGCTGCTGTCAGGATCAGTCTGCCCGCGCCCAGATAGACCTCGCCTTTACCGCCAAGGTTGCGAATGGCCGTATCGTTCAGGGAGTGCGCCACTCCCCAGGGCTTCAGGTGGTTTCCTTTCTGATCGATGTTGAGCACACCGTCGACTATGACGCGCGAGGAATGCTCGATGCTGCCCGGCCCGGCCAGAGTAAGATAGCCATCGGCCGCGATGTGGGTTGTGCCCGTGTAGGTATTGGCCCCGGTCATGCGCACGTCCGCGTCCTTCTCGATCGTGAAGTCGCCGGCGCCGAAGATGTTCCCGGCCAATCCGAGCCATCCGTCGCTGCCCATTTCGCCGTTCACTCGGTTGAGCTGCACTTGATCCTTGACAGCCGCGTCTGTCGTAAAGTCGGCAGCGCTGACAAAATAGGGTGAATAGGCGGTTGTTTTGTTCTCCAGATCATACATCACGGAATTGGACTGAAAGAAGGGTAGGCCGACCCAAATTCCATGGCCTCTCTCCTCATCGCTTTGGCGATCGATAACGACATCGCTGTATTCCCTGTTGTTGAAACTATCGTCAAATCCAAAAAACTTGAAGTTTATTATGCCAGAACTGTATTTATCAATTTTAAAACCTTTCGACTTTAGCTTATTTAAAGTATCTTCATTCGTAATATGAACAAATGTCGCTGTTCCTGTATCCAATAAGACGGGTCCGCTGAAATCAACCGATTGCTTCTTTCCCTTATGGTCAAAAGAAATCGTATAACGGTAAGACCCTTCGTACTCATTGGATGCATTCGCGCCTGATCGCGGGAATCGTCTCTGGTAAGCCTGAAAATCCCCTTCGCCCCACGGCGTCAGGGCCGTAAACTGGGATCTCAGACTGGGGGACAAATTCAGCGTCAGGCACGGACCGCAGCCCGGTGTCGTCTTCCTTTTTCCAAGATTTGCATTGGCAGAGACCACATAGCCGCTTCGGGTTTGACCGCCGGGGGCACTGGTCTGGTCTCCTGGAAAGATAAAATCGGCGGCTCCAAAGATGCCGTAAAACGTCGTCGAACCACCGGGTTCGCCTTTCTGCATTCTCTCGCGCGCATTAAGATCCGCATAGACTGGCGTATCGCCGTATTGACCAACGGGCTTCTGCATCAATTTCACATCCTCGAGGTCGCCGAAACCCTTGGTGTAGACGTAATCCACCACCCGAGCAGCGCTAAAGCCGCCGTCGAAGGTTACGACAGGCTCCCACGCATCATCCGGATCGTAAAAAGACAGGCTGTCGAACCGTACCTGTTGTACCCAATCGCCATAGGTGCCGTCACCATAGGCGTACATTGCGGGCTTGCTGCCGGGCACCGGCTTTACGCCAGGGACGCTCGAATCGATCTCCGCGTTGAACTCATCCGACCCGGTGTCGAATTCGAACAGACGAGGCTTGGCACTATTGATGCCCACCATGATCCCGAGTTTGTGATAACCACCGTCGGTTCCGTATTCCCTGACGTGTTGCAATGGAATAAGTATCGGGCCGGCAGCCTGGACAGGGACGGTCTCTTCGGCCACCGCAGGTGCGGCATGTGATGTGTTCGCTGCCGGAACGGGGCAGCTCGGATCGCGTTCCTGGCATTTCAGGTAATCCTCGAAGTCTTTGACACGGGATTGCGTCAGGCTGTCCATGCACTGCGCGACGAGCATTGGCATTACACTTCCTCCGGCCGCTCCCACGGTCTGGAAACTGCACTCCGCGTCGCGAAATTTGACCCAATCGCGCTGTGCTTGAACAAAAAGCGTCTTGGTATCCACATCATCCTTCACGCGGGTTTCAATCTGCTTGTAAAGCTCGTTGAGCTTGTTGTCGGATTTCTTGGACGCGGCATCGGCGCACTCGTTCGCGGCGGCCTGATCCTTGGCGGCGTCGTAGCACTTGTCCTGGGCAAAAACGAAAGCCGGCATGGCCAGGACCATGGCAATGGTCAGCGTCGCGGTTTTCATCGGCTGACCTCTGTTTAGAACTGCCGGCCCGGTCGGCTGCTAGTTGGCATCGTCGTCGTTCGATCCGGCAGCGTCGTCGGTACTGTCATCCGTCGCATCGTCATCCGAGCTGTTGTCGTCAGTGTCGGTGTTGTTGTCGCCATCACCACCGTCCGTTGGGTCTGCATCGTCATTCTGATCGCTCGAATCGTCCTGATCGTCGGAACTATTGTTGTCAGTGCTGTCATCCGACGCATCGTTATCCGTACTATCGTCGTCAGTGTCGTCGTTCTGATCGCTCGGATCGTCCTGATCATCGGAACTTTTGTCATCGGCATCGGGAGGAGACGTTTCTGCGTCCTGACTGGCGTCCCCAGGCTGCGAGTCGTCCCCGCGATAGCTTGTGTCATTGAGGCCCGTCTCCATCTCCTCGTCATACTCATCGACGATCTGCGTCCATTCCTCTCGATTGTCGACGCTCGTCCATTGGGAGATATTGTTGACCGAGATGTTGGTGTTGAAGTTGTTGACGGTGATGTTGGTGTTGACCTCGACGACGTCTGTGACTTCTGTCCCGCGGTTCACGCCAAACAGGAAACTGGTGGCACTCGCGGCAAGGGCGGCCCAAACGAACCTATCGACATCGCGCGGCGTCGAAATCGGCTGATGCCGCACTGTGGCAAGCACGTCACCCGGTCGGATGCCTTGCCGCGCGGCAACACCGTGGGGTGCAACGGCCAGGACATACACGCCGCGAAGCTTGGGCGGGATCTGGTAGCGGTGCCGAGAGGCGTGATTGATCGGTATCAGAACCGCGTTAAGAGCCCGGGAAACATAGGGTTTCGGCAGATCATATTTGCTGGCATACGCAACATTGATCGTGTGCGGGACAGCTACACTCACAACAGCCGTCATTTTCACTGAAGTTGCCAATGCACGGGCGAGCTGCATTATCAGTCTGGATTTTCGAACGGTTTGCATTTTGCACATCCTGCAGCTGATGATTGGAGTCGATCTCAGAGCCCCGGCGCCCCGGAGCGCTCACCAATCATTCTCCCCCTGCACCAACGGTCAGCGGCAATTTCCAGCGATCATCACCGTCGTTCCGTAACTTCCTCGGCAAAACACTTTGCCAGGTCTTGCGGCGCTCCGAGCTTCTTCGCCCAGGATACCAGTTCAGGTTTTTCCGACGGCTCGGCATAGCCGCCCCACACGTCGCGAAACTGCTTCTTTCCGTCGACTGTCTGGAAGAACATCACGCCGTCGTCGCTCACCGGCGTGGAGACGTAGGCGGCGCTCCAGCTGCCGCTCTCCATGATCGTGAAGAACTTTGCCTGAGCGGGCTTGAACTTATTGGTCATCGCCGAGACGACGAGAGGGGCATATTCCTGCTTGCGCGCCTTCGTCACTTCGACCTTTATACCGTCACAGGCGTTATTCGCAGCGAAAGCGGACGTCAGCGCCATTCCCAACCCCGCAAGGCCGACCATAACGATTTTGGCATGTCGCCGGACCAGGCCGCTGAATTCAGACATGATTGGCTTCCTCCTTGTTCGCCCCCGAGTCCCTTAATCGGAATCGTCATCGTCGGATGAATTGTCATCGTCCGGTGTATCGACCTCGCAGCCGATGCCGCGGCAGCCTTGGTAGTTGCCTTGCGTGTCGAAGTTCGGATTGCCTTCCTTGTCGTACTGCGGCCTGTCGTCGATGCTTTTATCCCTGTCATCAGGATCGTCGACTTTACATCCGAGCCCATGGCAGCCGATGTAACGGCCCCTGGTATCGAAGTTGGGATTGCCGTTCCTGTCGAACTGCGGCCGGTCGTCTATCTTCCGGCTCCCTTTATGGGACCGATCAACCAGGCAGCCCTTTCGGCGACAACCATCGTAGTCGTCGGTGGTACAACCGACGATCGCCATCAAAGCAGTGACCAAGGCCGCACAGATTACGAGTTTCATGATTCATTCCTCCGACCGGCTGGCGGCGGACATCGTCCATATCGGAAGGCCATTGCAGGCGGCGATCCCCGCCTTTGCCGCGAAGGCTGGCGCCAATCGGAGGAGGGCAAAGCTTCGCCGGCCATCAAACGAGAGCCAGGCTGTGGGCGATGCATTCGACGACTTAGCCGACGGTTGCCGTAGTCTCTTGCGTCGGGTCGAACGCTCCCGGCCGGGGCCGCCGCATTAGCGAGTGTCAATATTCCTCTCCATGCTTAGTGCCCCGTCCGCCCAAGCATGTTTCAACGATCCGCTGACGCGGCTGTGCTTCCAAGAAATGCATCCAAGTCAGCCTATGACAAGGACAAATCCCAATATCGCAGGATTGAATTTTGCAAATGCTTAATAATTCGGAATCAGCACGGGCTATCTTAGCAGGTACTGAAATGTGACCAGCAGCAAGATTCAGGAATGCTTCCTTAGGTTTGTTCTCATTAAGCCGAGTTAGTACAAGCAATATTCTATGCTGTTGTGAATTTTGCGCCAGCTCTACAAAAAGGGCGCGACGAACCCACCCCAATCGCGATCTATTGTGGTATTTTGTCGAACCCAGCCAACCCTTGCGAGGGCCGAAAGAAACGTGCCCTTTGCCCGACTTTTCAACGCTGCGGAGTGCCAAATAGAGGCACAGTGGGGGCGGCACATCCCACAAAAGCTCGCAGAGGCGGCTGCGGCCGACCGGATGCGGCGCCAGCGCCAGATAGGCGAGCAGCGCACACAGCTTGCGCGATTTTGGGAGCCGGCTGATCGACCAGAACATCGCGCAAGGGCATTATCTCGGCGCGCTGATCGCGGCCGAACCGGCACTCGAAGTGGTAGCGCCGGTGAGCATCAACATCGTGTGCTTTCGCTACCGCGCGGACGGACTGGGCGGGGAGCGCCTGAAAGCGCTCAATACCGAGATCATGCTGAGGCTGCAGGAAGAAGGCATCGCCGCCATTTCCGACACGACGGTGCATGGCCAGCATAGCCTCAGGGTGGCGATCAACAACCACCGCACCCGGCGCGACGATCTGGACCTGCTGGTGCGGGAGACCGTGCGGCTTGGACTGGAGATTTCAAGGCCTGGCGTGGCTCTTCCTTCTCCCCTTGTGGGAGAAGGTGGACGCGAAGCGGCCGGATGAGGGGTGTTCCAGCTTGATACTGACGGCACTCCGTCCGCACCCCTCAACCGTCTTGGCGCTGCGCGCCAATCCACCTTCTCCCACAAGGGGAGAAGGAAGAAAGAGCGGCGCTGGCCCCGACAATTGGTCGTCTGCAAGGCTACGCCTCGAGCCAGACCTTCTCGAAATGCTGCTCGAGCGATTGGTGCTGCTCGCAGCCATGCACGCCCTTGCGGTAGGTGCGGTAGACCGAGCGCCAGTAGGGCTGGATGATGACGCCGGAATCGCGCAGATTCTGTTCGATCTTGGCCATGAGCTCCTTGCGGGCGCCGGGATCGGGCATCGCCAGCGCCTTGTCGAGCAGACTGTCGAATTCCGGATCGGCGTAGGCGGTCTCGTTCCACGCGGCGCCAGACTTATAAGCGAGCGCCAGCACCTGGACGCCGAGCGGCCGGCCGAGCCATTCCGTGCAGGAGAAAGGATATTTGCTCCAGTCGTTCCAGAAGGTCGCGGCCGGCAGCACGGTGCGCTTGATCTTCAGCCCGGCCTCGCGCATCTGCGCAGCGATGGCGTCGCCGGAGCTCTTCTGCCAGTCCACGTCGACCGAGATGAGTTCGTATTCGTGGTCGGCCTTGCCGGCCCCGGCGAGCAGGGCCTTGGCTTGATCAATGTTGCGGACGGCCGGGCCGATATCGGCATATTCGGGATGCATCGGCCCGACATGATGGTTCTCGGCAGGCTTGCCGCGGTTGTCCATGCCGATCTTCAGCACGGCGGCGTTGTCGACGGCGAGCTGGGCGGCGCGGCGCACCTTGATGTCGTCATAGGGCGGATTGCCGATATTGAACCGCGCGACGATGGTCGAGCCGGTGGCGATTTCCGAATTGCTCAGGCCCATGGAGTCGGTCTGCGCAACCGTGTCGGAGGCGGTTTCGTGATCGGTGTCGATCTCGCCCGATTCGAAGGCCGACAGCATCGCATTGGGGTCGGAGCCGTAGTCCACCCATTTGATGCCGTCGAGGTAGAACTCGCCCTTCCACCATGGCTTGTCTTTGCGGCGGACTTCGGCGCCGACCTCGGCGTCCCATGCCACGAGTTCGCAAGGCCCGGTGGTGATCGCCAATGCCTTCAGCGGATCGCCGTCGCCTTCATAGCTGCGGTGCATGATCAGCGCCGGGTAGTCGGCCATGCCGGCGATCAGCGAAATGTCGGGCTTCGGCAAATTGAGCCGCACGGTGACGTCGTCGACGCGCTCGATGCCGCCGTCGACGGGCTTCTTGGTATCGGCGTTGACCAGTGCGCCCATGCGCGCGGCGACTGAATTGCCGGCGACGGACGCATCACACCAGCGCGTCAGATTGTGGATCACGTCGTCGGCGTTGAAGGTGTCGCCGTTCGACCAGGTGATGCCCTTGCGGATATGCAGGGTCAGGACGCGGGCGTCGTCGCTGGTCTCCCAGCTCTCGAGCAGCCATGGCTCGAAGGTGAAGTCGCGCTTCCAGCGCACCAAATATTCGTTGCACTGGCGGGCGACGTTGGACATCTCGACGCCGTCGAAGGTGCGCGGATCCTTCCAGCCCTTGACATTCATGGCAACGCGCAAGACGCCGCCGCGCTTCGCCTCCTCGGCCCTGGCCGGTGACGGAGCAAGCCCGCCAAGCGCCAGCGCGCCGGCAGCGCTGACACCGAGCGCAGCCATGGTGGCGAGATATTCGCGCCGGTTCATCTGGCCTTTCTTGAAGCCATCGGCGACGGGCTCGGCCTGCGGATGCAGTTTTCGATCGGTCAGCATGAACTTCATTGTCGTCATTCCCCTGTTGTTGGGCACCTCTGCCGATCGCCAAACGCGGGGGACGGATGCGATCGCCGGAGCGCCATTGCCTCGGGGATGATAGGGCGAGCGCCCGTGGGGGAGTGTTCGGACTTCCGCAGTTCTTGTGCGCTGTTCCGCAAGCGGAAGGTCCCCCTCACCCGGATCGCCAACCGAATTGCGAAGGGCAGTTCGGGGCAATCCGACCTCGCCCCCGGGGGGAGAGGAGGTCGCCTGCGTTGATGCCAGGCTCTTCTCGCCAGCGGGGAGAAGGTGGACGCGAAGCGGCCGGATGAGGGGGCCTTCGCAACCTCAGTAAGGCCAGTCGCCTTTGCCAAGCGCGGCGATGGCCGCAATGATGCGGGCGAAGGCTTCACCGGCGCGCGGAACGGTTTTGCGGGCGCGCAGGAAACTGTGCACCAGACGCGGCTCCTCGCGCCACCAGGCGCGGCCGCCGGCGGCGAGGATGCAGTCGCGATAGGCCTCGCCGTCGGAGGACAGCGGATCGCACTCGGCCGTGATGATGAAGGTCGGCGGCAGGCCGGAGAAATTGCTGCCTCGGAGTGGCGAAAAGGTCGGATCGTCGGGCGACTGTGCCTTTGCGGAGCGCACGTTGCGATAGAATTCGATATCGCGCAACGTCAGCAGCGGCGCTTCGGCGTGCTCGACACAGGAGCCGGCGCTCTCTTTGCCAACTGGTTCCGGGCCGCCGAGCTCGGGATAGATCAGCACCTGGCCGATCGCATGGCGAGGATGGCGGTGTGTCGCCTGTGCCACCGCAGCGGCCAGATTGCCGCCGGCGCTTTCGCCGCAGAGCACTATCGGCAGGCCGGCCGTCGCCGTCGCCCATTCGAATACGGCCAGCGCATCGTCGAAGGCGGCCGGATGCAGATGCTCGGGCGCCAGCCGGTAATCGGCGGACAGCACGGCAAAGCCGGTGCCGGCGCATATCTCGGCGCAGATGTCGTCATGGCTGTCGAGGCCGCCAAGGACGAAGCCGCCGCCGTGATAATAGACAACCATCGCCTGCGGCGCCGTGCCCGCCATCTGGTAACGCCGGACCGGGATCGCACGGTCGCCGGCAGGAACCGCGCTGTCGCTGGCCTTGACGCCGGGTGGATAGGGCTCGCGAAACGCCCGGCACATGGCATCATAGACCGCCCGCTGCCTGTCGATCGGCATGTAGACGATTTCGGGCGGATACCACTCGTTGACCCGATCGATATAGGCCCACAGCTCCGGATCGAGCAGCGTCTGGTATTTTCCGCGCCCTCTCGTTCCGGGTCGCTCGGCCTCGGTGATCATCGCTGCGCGATCCCGCTCAGAGCTCGGCGTAGAGCCGGGCAGCATTTTCATAGCTGAAGCGCAGCGGCACCGAGCCCTCGACCTGCCAGGCTTCGACCGTCTCGCCTGCCAGCAGCCGGCAGGCGCCGTCGGTGGTGGTGACGGCACCGCCATAGAGCCGGTTGGCAAGGTTGAGGATGGCCGTCTGGTGCATCGCCGTGCTGCCACTGCCGCAGGCATCCTTGACCAGCAGCACTCGAAACCCGAGCGCCACCGCATCCTTGACGGTGGCATCGATGCAGGCCTCGGTCCAGACGCCGGCAACGACCAGCCACTCGATGCCATCGGCCTTCAGCCGCTCGGCGGCAGGCCCCGCGCGGAAGGCGCTGGCATCGGTCTTGACCAACATCATCTCGCCTGTCGCCGGGCCCACTTCCGCGCAGATCGCAGTCAGCGGATCGTCCTTGTCGGAAAATGCCGACTTGCCGCTGGCCTCGACCGGGTGGAACGGCCGCGCCGTGGCGAGATCGACGATATAGGCCCAGTGATACAAAGGCACATGATTGGCCCGTGCTGCTGTCTGCAGGCGCTGGACGTTGGGGAGGATATCGCCATAGCCTTCGACCAGATAGCGCTTGTCCCGCCGATGCTCCTCCTGGAGATCGATAAACACCGCCGCCGCCTTGCCGCGCTTGATCGAGATCGGGCTTTTCATGCAAAACTGCCTGTCAGCACTCAAACGTGTCTGTCAAGGAAATCATCCTCATAGGGGAAGCGCGACAGGAGCTCGGTGCCGGTCTCGGTGATCAGGATCTCGTCTTCCAGCTTGACGCCCTCGCGGCCGCCCTTCTCGCCGATATAGCTTTCGACGCTGACCACCATGCCGGGCACGATGAAACCGTCGCGGCCATAGGTCTCGTAGTCCATGGCGTGCGCTATGAACGGCGTTTCGCCATGCATGCCGACGCCGTGCATGACCGAGGTATAACGCTGGTCGACGAAGCGGTCCGGTATCTTCCAGGCCCTTTCGGCAATCTCGCGAAACGCCATGCCCGGCTTGACGACCCCGATATTGTGCTGAACCTGGTCGTGCGCCATGCGGTAGAGCGACTTCTGATAATCCGTCGGCTTGCCAGGTCCGCAACGGAAGGTGCGCGAAAAGTCCGAATAATAGCCGTAGCAGCCGATCGTATCGGTATCGAGCGCCAAGAGTTCGCCCGGCCTGATCTTGCGGCCGCTCGCCTCGTTGAACCACGGATTGGTGCGCTGGCCCGAGGTCAGCAGCCGGGTCTCGATGAACTCGCCGCCTTGCCGGATGACCTCACCATACATGATGGCGAACAGCTCGTTTTCGGAAACGCCAGGTTTGATCGCCTCGCGCACGGCATAGACCGCAGCCTCGGCACCAGCCATCGACACCTGCAGGCATTTTACTTCCTCGGGCGTCTTGACCGCGCGCACCGCCAAAATCTCGCCCTGGCAATCCCGCACCTCGCAGCCGCGCTTTTCGAGCGCCAGTGCCTGCAGATGACTGCAGCGGTCAAGGCCGAGCTTCATCGAGCCGCCGCCATGCACCTTGAGCAATTCGGCGATCTCATCGGCGAACGGGCCGGCGGTCTCGTCGTCGCGGCCTGACACCGACGACCAGACCAGCTTGGACGGACGCGCCTCGTCGATCGTGTCGAGCACCATCGAGACATGGTAGCTCTGCGGATATTCGAACAGCACGATCGGCCCTTCGGTGGGTATGAAGAAATAGCGCGTCGAGTTGCGCAGGAAATAGCCGAACATGTTGCGCGAACCGGTGGCGTAGCGCTGGTTGTAGGGATCGAACAAAACGACGCCGCCATAGCCGGCCTCGCGCATCCAGGCGCGCAGCCTGGCCAGCCGGCCCTTGCGCAGCGCGTCGGCGTCGATGAAGGACGGCTCGGTGTCCGACAGCCACATGCCGCCGGCCGGATCCGCCGCCGCCGGATGGCGCATGCGATCCCTGAAGTCGACATCCTCGGTGCTGTCGGGGTCAAAAACGACGATGCTCATGGGTGCCTCCTGGAAGCGGCGAGGATGGGCCATGCGCCGCGTAGAGGCTGTGCGAGATACCGCAGATGTTGTGCGAAATACCGCTTGAAGTCGTTCCGTAGCGTTCTACGGCGCCCCCCTCTGTCCTGCCGGACATCCCCCCTCAAGGGGCAGGGCAATCGCATTTGGATTCTTACGAAGATGGACCCCCACCCTAACCCTCCCCACAAGGGGGAGGGAACGCTGCCGCCCGCCCTTACTTCCCCTTTTGGCGCCGAAAGGCAGGCAATTTGCCGAGGTCAGCGCCAACGGAAGTCTCCCTCCCCCTTGTGGGGAGGGGTTAGGGGTGGGGGTACGTCGTAGAGCGAAAGCCTCGGCTTTCCATCTGCGATAGCCCTGCCTCAAGGGGGGAGATCGGCTCGTCATCGCCGCTTTCGTGAATTTCCACCGTCGCAGGAGGAGCGGAGCATCGAAGCTGCCAATCTCCCCCCTCGTGGGGGAGATGTCCGGCAGGACAGAGGGGGGCGCTGTCCCGGGCGCTGTCCCGCCAACATCCGAAATACCTAATGCCTCCGCATCACCTTCGGCGCATGGCCATGCTCCTCCCGAAACGCCCGCGCAAAACTCGACATCGAGGCGAAGCCGCAGGCCAGCGCCACGTCGCGCACCATCAGCGTCGAATGCGCCAGGAGGTCGGCGGCACGCTTCAGCCGCAGGCGGCGGTAATAGCCGTTGGGCGAGATACTGAGTTCGGAGCGGAAATTGCGTTCGAGCTTATCGGAGGAGATACCAAGTCGCCCCGCCAGTTCCGCCATGCCGAGCCGCTCCTCCACCGCATCCTCCATGATGGCGATGGCCGACAGCACCAGTTCGTTCTGCACGCCGGTCCGCAGCCTGAGCGGCATCAGCTTGCGGTCGACGCTGGAGCGTAGCGGGCTGTGCACAAACCATTCGGCGACGCCGGCGGCCAGTTCGGCGCCATAATCGCCGGTGATGATCTCCAGCATCATGTCGAGGCTGCCGACGCCACCGGCCGAAGTGAAGCGCTTGCGGTCGATGACATAGAGATCGCGCCTCAGCTCGATGTCCGGAAACGCTTCGGTGAAGGCAGCCTGGCTGGTCCAGTGCAAGGTGCAGGCATGACCGTCGAGCAGGCCGGCCCGAGCCAGGAAGAAGGCGGCATCCGCCACCGCGCCGATATGGGCACCGCCGCGCAGGCTTTTGCGGATCCAGCTCACGGCATCCTCGGCGACGAGATGATCGGCATCGCCGCCTGAGCAGACGACGATGCGATCGACCTTCGGCGCGTCATGGGCGGAAAAGCCGGGCTGAATGACGACGCCGTTCGAGGCCTCGACGGGGCCTTCGGCGGCGCCGACGATGATCCAGCGGTACCAGTCCCGCTTGGCCAGCACGTTCGCCGCGCGCAGCGGCTCGATCACCGAGCTGAACGCCATCATCGGAAAGCCTGGGAAGACCAGGATGGCGAAGGTGAGGGGGGTATCGCTTGCCGTCGGTTGGTTGCGTTGTCGGTTGTTCATAGCTTCCGGAGCCAGGCAGCAAGGTGGATCAGGAAGCTACAATTCTGCCAGATGGCGCCAAGGTCAACGGAATAGAATGTAAGACACATGGATATGGATGCAGAATAAGCGCCGCTCGTTCGCGATCCTTCACGCCCCCTCTGTCCTGCCGGACATCTCCCCCACAAGCGGGGAGACGGCAGCTTCGCCGTCCCGTCCGTGTTTCAGCGTTGGAGGTTGGCGAAAGCGCAAGATGACGGCCAAATTCCCCCCTCGTGGCCGAGATGCCCGGTAGGGCAGAGGGGGGCACTGTCCTGCCGACGTCTCGCAGGTTCTTGTTGGCGGGCTCAGCTCGCCAGCGCCTGATCCAGATCCGCGATCAGATCGTCGCCATCCTCGATCCCGGCCGACAGCCTTACCAGCGAATCCGAAATCCCGATCTCGGCGCGTTTTTTCGCCGGGATCGAGCCGTGCGTCATCAGCGCCGGGTGCTCGATCAGGCTTTCGACGCCGCCGAGGCTTTCGGCCAGCGTGAACAGTTGCGTATGTTCGAGGAAGCGTTTGGTGCCGGCGAGGTCGCGGTCGAGCTCGACCGTGATCATGCCGCCGAAGGCGTGCATCTGCCGCCTGGCGATGGCGTGCTGCGGGTGGCTGGGCAGGCCGGGATAGATGACACGGCGGATGTCGGGACGGCTTTCCAGCCAGTGCGCGATCTTCTGGCCGTTCGACGAATGACGCTCCATCCTCAGCGCCAGCGTCTTCAGTCCGCGCAGCGCCAGGAAACTGTCGAACGGCCCGGAAATGGCGCCGATGGCGTTCTGCAGAAATTTCAGCCGGTCAGCGAGATCCTTGTTGTCGCCGACCACGGCGACGCCGCCGACCATGTCGGAATGGCCGTTGAGGTATTTTGTCGTCGAATGGACCACGATGTCGATGCCGAGCTCCAGCGGCCGCTGCAGATAGGGGCTGCAGAAAGTGTTGTCGGCGACTGAGAGCACGCCTTTGCGCCTGGCAAGTGCTGCGACGCCTTCGAGGTCGACGACACGCAGCAGCGGGTTGGTCGGCGTCTCGACCCAGAGCATTTTGGTTTCCGGGCGGATCGCCGCCTCGACCGCGGCAAGATCGGTGAAGTCAACGAAGTCGACCTGGAGGTTGGCGGAGCGCTTGCGCACCCGCTCGAGCAGCCGAAACGTGCCGCCATAGATGTCGTCGGTGGCGACGATGTGGGCGCCGGAATCGAGCAGTTCGAAAATAGTGGCGATCGCTGCCAGCCCCGAAGCGAAGGCGAAGGCGGCTGTGCCGCTTTCGAGATCGGCCACAGCGCGTTCGAAGGCGAAGCGGGTCGGGTTCTGGCTGCGGGCATATTCAAAGCCCTTGTGCACGCCCGGGCTCTGCTGACCGTAGGTCGAAGTGGCATAGATCGGTACCATCACCGCGCCCGTCGTCGGGTCGTGGCTCTGGCCGCCATGGATGGTGCGCGTCGAAAAGGCGAGGCGGTTTTTGCCCGATACGGTGGCTTTGACGGTCATCGGGCGCGCCTCAGATGGTTGATCAGGTCGATGCGTGTTATCAGCCCGATGAATTCGTCGCCGTCGAAGACGATGGCGACCTCGTTGCGATCAAACACCGGCAGCAACGCGTCCAGCGTCTGGCTGGCTTGCAGCGTGTGCAGGGTAGAGGTCATGGCCGTACTGACCGGAGCCTTGAAGCGGTCCCAGCGGCTGTCATAGGGGCCTTCGACCTTGGCGAGGATATCGCTTTCGTCGATGATGCCGACGAGCTTGCCCTCGTCCAGCACCGGCAGCTGCGAGACGTCCGAGCGGCGCATACGGCCATAGGCGTTGAGCAGGCTTTCGTCCGGACCGACATACACGGTGTCACCGGTGCGGTGCGAACGCATCACCAGATCGCGCAAATCGCCATGCTGCTCCTGCTCGGCAAGGCCCTGCTCGGCCAGCCAGAAGTCGTCGAACACTTTCGACAGGTACTTGTTGCCGCTGTCGCAGACGAAGGTGACGACGCGCTTCGGCACGGTCTGCTCGCGGCAATAGCGGAGCGCTGCCGAAAGCAACGTGCCGGACGACGAGCCGGCGAGGATGCCTTCCTTCGAAAGCAGGTCGCGCACCGCCAGCATGCTCTGCTTGTCGGGGGTGGAATAGGCCTTCCTGACCAGCGACAGATCGGCATTGGGCGGGACGAAATCCTCGCCGATGCCTTCGACGGTCCAGCTCCCGGCCTCTATCATCTTGCCGGTCTTGATCAACGGCGCCAGCACCGAGCCGACCGGATCGGCCAAAATCATCTCGGTCTTTGGCGAGACTTTCGCAAAGTAGCGGCCGAGCCCGGTCAGCGTGCCGCCGGACCCGACGCCGACGACAACCGCATCGACGTCGCCTTCGAGCTGTTGGAAGATTTCCGGTCCGGTCGTGGTTTCATGAGCCAGCGGATTGGCCGGGTTGGCAAACTGGTTGGCATAGAAGGCGCCGGGCAGCTCGGCGGCGATCTTTTCGGCCATGTCCTGATAATATTCGGCATGACCCTTGCCGACATCGGAACGCGTCATCCGCACCTCCGCGCCGAGCGCCCGCAAATGCTGGATCTTTTCGCGCGACATCTTGTCGGGGACGACCAGGATGATGCGGTAGCCCTTGGGGATGCCGACCTGGGCGAGACCAAGACCGGTGTTGCCGGCGGTCGCCTCCACAATCGTCCCGCCGCGCTTCAGTTTGCCCTGTTTTTCGGCGGCGGCAATCATCGACAGCGCGATGCGGTCCTTGATCGAGCCGCCGGGATTCTGGCTTTCGAGCTTGATGAACAGCCGGCACTTGCCGATGTCGAATTTGGTCAGCTCGACGACCGGCGTCTGCCCGATCAGGTCGAGAACCGAGGCATAAGGCGGGCGCAGGCGGGACGATGCATCGTCCGATGCCACGATCTTGTGCTTGCTCATGTCAGATGCTCCGTTGCCAGAATGAGCAACCGCCCTGGAAGACGGCAACCTACCGTCTTTTCCAGCCGTTTGCAGTTGGAAAGAAGATAGATCGTGCCAATCCGGCCGCCAGCAGGGGAATGGAATTTCGCGAAAGCTTCGTCGGCCTGCAGGCAGGGGCAAAAGATTTGCAGAACCCGCTTAGGGTTCAGGCGATCGCGGCCTGGGCTTCGATCTCGATCAGAAAATCCGGATTGCCGAGGCCGGCGACGCGCAGCACCTTGATGATCGGCGGCGCGCCACGGTTTGCCCAGAACGCCATCCAGGCGCCGAAGGCCGGCCCTATGTCCAGGTCGCCGGCGATATAGACCGAGAGGCTGACGAGGTCTTCAGGCTTTGCCCCACCGGCTTCCAGCACCTTTGCCAGGTTGGAAAGCGCCTGAGCGGTCTGTGCAGCGAGATCGTCCCTGGCGACGGTCCGGCCTTGCGCGTCGACGCCATTCTGGCCGCCGACCAGCACGATGCGCGCGGATGCCGGCAGCGACACGCCGTGCGAATAGGCCGGATTGCTGTGCATGCCCTCGGGGTTCAGCCTTTCGATGGTCACCGCGCTTTTCTCCTCTTCAGCAAAAATTATCCCGCGGCCGCCCATAGGATCAACGGCAATCGTGCGGGCGTTTCAACGCACCATCTCGTTCGTTGCGGCCGCCGATTCCGCCATGCTACCCGGCGCTGGGCGAACAGCAATGCAAGGAACGGCCGATGAAGATTCTTGCCTATGACAATTTCAAGCCCGGCGTCACGCTCGACGATTTGCGGCCTTATCTGCGCGACGAAGTGTCGAATGTCTGGCGGCTCTGGAAGGCGGGGATCGTGCGGGAGAATTATGCGCGCGCCGATATTGGCGGCGTCATCATCGTCTTCGAGCTCGACAGCGTCGCGGAAGCGCGGCGCTACACCGAGGACTTCCCGCTGTCCAAGGCCGGGCTGCTAGAATGGCACTTCATCGCCTTCGACGCGCCATTGCCGCTGGAATTCCTGTTCGATCCGACGGTCGATATCGCCAAGCCATGGGACCGGACTGCGGCATGATCCGGTCGAGCGACGGGATCGAAATCCCGGCCAGCCTGGCTGAGTGGTGCGATCCGCGCCGCACGGCGCTGGTGGTCTACGACATGCAGGTCGGCATCTGTCGGCAGGTGGCCGGCGCCGCCACCCTCGTCGAGCGCACCGGCACGGTGCTGGAAGCGGGGCGCGGGGCCGGAATGCGGGTGGCGTTCACGCGCCACCTGTCGCTGCCGCGCAAATGGATGGGCGCGACGCAGCTGCGCACCGCCATGGCCTGGCAGCGGCGCGACAGCCCCGACACGGTCGAGCCGTGGTTCCTGCGCGACGCCGAAGCGACGCGGATCGTGCCCGAGCTGGACCCCCGCGCGGACGAGGCGGTATTCGACAAGCTCACGATGTCGGCGTTCGATTCCACCGCGCTCGGCTTTGCCTTGCGCGACTGCGGCGTGCGCACGATAGCGCTCGCTGGCATCGCCATGGAGATCGGCATCGAGCCGACCGTTCGCCAGGCGACCGACAATGGCTTTGTCGCCGTGGTAATCGAGGATGCCTGTGGCTTCGGCAACCGCGAAGCGCGCGACCGCTCGATGGCAACGCTACGCTTCCTCGGCGAAGCCGTCGTCACCGACGTCGCAAGCTTCTGCAGCGCGCTTGCCGGCGCGGGTTGAGGGCAATCGGCTTGCCGCGCGACCCACCGTTTCACGGCAACGCCGAACCGCTCCATCGCTTTGTCTTCACACATTACGGACGGAAAACCGCTCCGCGCTTTTCCCGGAATTGATCTAGGTGGTGGCTGCGCTGTCGGTGCGAAAGCGCACGCCTTCGGCGCGACCGTGCACGCTGCCCCAGTCGTAGAGCGCCTGGAGCGCGGCGGCGAGATCTTCACCGCGCCCGGTCAAGGCTTAGCGCCCCTTGCCGTCGGGCGACGTCTGGAGCGTGACGAAGCCGATCTCGACAAGCTCGGCCAGGCGCTGCGTCAGCATCTTGTCCGAGAGTGAGGGAATCAGCCGGCGCAGGTCGGAATAGCGCATCGGCTGTTCCTTGATGCGCGCCAGGATCACCGTCTTCCATTTGCCCCCGAGCGCGTCGAGCGCGAACTCGACCGGACAGCCGTAGAGTCTTCCGCGTTGGGTCATGCGCCATGGTAGGCAAGGCACGGTGACGACGAAAGCAGAATTTGCCCGGCCATCTGGCCAGGGTCGCGGCTCACGGCCTCGCCGACTACAAAATCCATGGAGGAGAACGAAGACGAGCGTGCGCGACATCAATCCGGTCGATGCGAGACGGCCGAAACGTGTGGCGTCATTGCCTGGCTGTCTCGACCACCACAGGCTGCTGGTCGGCTCTGGTGGAGCGAGCTCCCGCACCCTGGTTCGCCTTCACCGAACGCGGCTATGCGGTCGAGATCTTTTCACCCGGCGACAGCGGTCTTGCATCCGAGATCGCGTCAAGACAGAGGCGGCCTCATCCGAGCAAGCGCTTGCTCAGCCGCGCGCACTGCACGCGAATATCGGGAATGGCGTCGATTTCGAAGAAGGTGCCGCGCGTCAGTGGACCGACGGCGAGGATATTGGCGAATACCGTGCCGTCGCCGGCGATGACCTCGCAGTTCGCGGTCACGTCGAGGCCGAGGCGCAGCGGATCCGGCCGTGCCAGTCCACGCTCGACCAGCGACCGCACCACGCTGTTCGAGGTGGTCGAGATGTCCCTGGCGATGCCTGTGCAATCATAGATGCGGGTGACGTCGAACCTTTCGAGCTGCTGCGTGTGGCGCGACTGGACCTGTACGCTGAAGCCGTCGCCGGCGGCGATCTCGACGACGCGCCCGGCGACAAGGCGGATGCGGCCCGCTTGCACCGCCTCGGCAACGCGGGCGTAGACTTCCGGCGCCATGCGATGGCGGTGGATGTCCCACCAGGCCTTGGTGTGCTCGACGAAGCGGCGCTTGGCCGAGGACGGCCAGTTCTGCCAGATCTTCTGGTTGAAGGGTCTCAGACCGTCGACGACGTCGCGCCAGTCGATGCCGGCCTTCTGGTTTTCCCGGATCAGGTCGCGGAACCAGCCGACGAAATAGGAAAGCTGGGTGCCGAGCGGAATGTCGGCAACGTCGAGCTTGATCGGATTGCCCTTGCGATGCGGCGAAGGCAGCAGGCCGCGCCGCGACACCGCGACGATCGCGCCGCGGTGGCCGCGCTGCTCGAGCGACAGGAAGGCATCGACCATGCTCAAGCCGGTACCCAGCACCAGGACTCGGGCTTCGGGGTCGAGCGCAGTGTCCGCCTCGGATCCCATCCTGATCGCATGCCCCTGCCCCGCCCCCGGCTCTTCGTCGTGGCCGGTGGCGAGCACGGCAAGATGCGCAACCACGCTGGTGCCGTTGGCCAATGCCACTTCGACGCCTGACGCGGTCGGCGAGATCGACAGGCTCTCCTCGCGGATCAAGCGCAGCCGGCCCGTCTGCTGCTCACGCGCCTCGAGCTCGTCGAGCAACTCCTTGAGATAGCGGGCGTAGACGCTGCGCGGCGCATAGACCGGCGCCTGTTCCGGCGTTGCCAGGCCGCGTTGAAGCAGCCAGCGCGAGAAATTGCCGGGATCGTCGGCATAGGCGCTCATGCCCGACGCGCTGACATTCAGCACATGCGCCGACAGCAGCGTTGAATAGGCCATGCCTTGCCCAAAATGCGGGCGTTTTTCGATCAGGCTGACACGTAGATCGGGATTGGGCGACTTCAGCAGATGCGCGGCAAGCACGACGCCGCTGGCACCGCCGCCGACAATGATGATCGAACTTGGCGTAGCGCGCACGGTCATGCGCACACCAGCTGTCCTGGCGATCGTCGCCGGCTCAGGAGAGATTGGTTCAGGCCTGGATTTTCAACGCCGCCGAAAAATCCTCGTCGCCGGCGATGTCGCGCATTTCGGCGAGGCTGCGCTGGTCCAGCACCTCGGCGATGGCCTGCCGGACCTCCAGCATCAGGTGTCGGACTTGGCATGTCGCCTCGTTGCAGTCTTCGCAGCGCTGATACTGGGTGCGGCTGGCGCAAGGAATGGGGGCAAGCGGTCCGTCGAGCACGCGCACGACGTGGCCGACCTTGATCTCGTCCGCTGGGCGTGCCAGCCGGTAGCCGCCTTCCTTGCCCTTGCGGCTCTGAACGAAACCGGCATTGCGCAATTCGCCAAGGATGGCATCGAGGAACTTCTTCGGAATATTGTTTCCTGTGGCGATGTCGTTGACGAAGGCGAGCTGTCCAACCGGCAGGCGCGCCAGATGGACGAGCGCCTTGAGGCCGTATTTACCTTTTTTCGTGAGCATAACCCGCACGTTTCTCTGTCATGCGATGGCGCAAGGCCACCGGTTGCGAAACGCCTGGCGTGCCTCCCCGCCGCGTCCAAGCTGTCACTACAGATAAATTCTAGTGACATGATATACAAGCCGAGAAACGTTGATTTTGCTTCGTTTTCACGCCGCAATGGCCATTTTGGCCGGGGCCTGTGCTCTTGCGAGCACAGGAGCCACCGCGAATGACACACCGGCAAACTGGCCGGCGGCAGGAATGTCCCGATCGGCGAGAATACCGACAGCAGCTTCTGCACCTGAATTTGAAGGCCAAAGCATGCCGCGCGCGGCAACAAGGAGGGTGGCGTCGCTCATCGTCCTCTCCAATCCTTCAATGTCGATAAGGATACTAGACTTAACCGCGAACACAGGGAACTTGTTTCCAATTTCTTGGCTATCCACAGCATGGATTTGCCGATGCAGCCGCGAAAACGGGAAAATCCTTGTTGCGCGCAAGGACGACGTGGAAGAGGTTCCCGGGCAAGGACGATGGTTCTCACCCGAGCCGTCACCCAAAAGCGCGCGAACTGCCATAGCCAGATGACTTTTTCTAACAAGACCGCACCGATTGGAAGGATTTAACTCTACAAGAACGATAGAGTTAGATGACTATGAAACGCAATCCTGGTTTTCCTCGTTTCCAAGGAGCGTTTCATGTCCACCATTTCGCGACGTATCGTTCTCTTGTCCTCGGCGGCCTTGGCTGGCGCCGCCTTTCTCGGCCCAGCCGATGCGCAGGACCTCAAGATCACTATCGGCTACCAGACGGTCGTCGAGCCCTCGAAGGTGCCGCAGGCCGACGGCGCCTATGAGAGCGCGACCAAGGCGGCAATCGACTGGCGGAAATTCGATTCCGGCGCCGACGTGATCGCCGCCATCGCTTCCGGTTCGGTCGACATCGGCTATGTCGGCTCGAGCCCGCTGGCGGCGGCGGCGAGCCGCGAGCTACCAATCCAGACAATCTTCATTGTCGGGCTGATCGGCGAATCCGAGGCCCTTGTCGCCCGCAACGGCGCCGGCATCGAGAAGGCCGCCGACCTTGCCGGCAGGAAGGTGGCGGTGCCCTTCGTTTCGACGACGCATTACAGCCTGCTTGCCGCGCTGAAGCATGAGGGTGTCGACCCGAAGTCGGTCGATATTCTCAATTTGCGGCCACCGGAGATCGCGGCGGCATGGGCGCGCGGCGACATCGACGCCGCCTATGTCTGGGATCCGGCACTCGGCCAGATCAAGACTTCGGGCAAGGTCGTGCTGGATTCCTCGCAGGTCGCCGCCTGGGGCGCGCCGACCTTCGACGCCTGGATCGTGCGCACCGATTTCGCCGAAAGGAACCCGGAAGCGGTGCGCGACTTCGTCAAGGTGACGGGCGCGGCCTATGCCGAGTTCCTGGCCAAGCCGGACGCCTGGTCGGTGACGTCGCCGCAAGCGGCGAAGATCGCCACGATCACAGGGGCCAAGCTGGAGGACGTGCCGCAACTATTGAGGGGCTATGTCTTCCCGACGCTCGAGGAGCAAGCCTCGGACAAGTTCCTCGGTGGCGGCACGGTCAAGGCGGTCGAGGCGACATCTGCCTTCCTCAAGGAGCAGGGCAAGATTGATGCCGTGTTGCCGGATTATTCGAAATACGTGTCGTCGAAATATGTCAGCGAAGCGCTTGCCTCGAACTGACGCCAACGCGCGCGGTTCTCCTTCCCTGACGCCGCGTGCTCCCTGCCCCGAACCGCTTGCGAGGAGCGGCTTCGGGGCAGACAGATTCGGAATATCGGCGAGGTTCCCATGACGCATCTCGTGCTCGACAAGGTCTCGGTCCACTATGACGGTCAGCCGGCGCCGGCGGTCGAAAATGTGTCGATTGAGATCGCCAAGGATGACTTCGTTGTCCTGGTCGGCCGCTCCGGCTGCGGCAAGACCTCGTTGCTCAACGTCGCTGCGGGCCTGGTCGAGCCTGTGCGCGGACGCGCCACGATTGGCGGCCGGCCGATCACGGCGCCAGGCTCTGACCGCGCCGTCGTGTTCCAGAACGACGCGCTGTTTCCGTGGCTGACCGCGCGGGAAAATGTCGCCTTTGCGCTCAGGCTGCGCGGTGTCAGGGCCGCGGAACGGGCGCGGACTGCCGACGACCTTCTGGCGCTGGTGAAACTCGACGGCGCCGGCGACAAGCGCATCTGGGAGCTTTCCGGCGGCATGCGCCAGCGGGTCGGCCTGGCCCGGGCGCTGGCGGCCGAGCCGCAATTCCTGCTGCTCGACGAGCCGCTGGGCGCGCTCGATGCGCTGACACGCGAACGCATGCAGACAACGCTGCTCGATCTGTGGACGGCGAGCCAGGTCGGCGTGCTGATGGTCACGCACGGCATCGAGGAAGCCCTGGTGCTGGCAACCCGTATCATTGTGCTCGCTCCCGGCCCTGGCCGGGTGGTGTGGAGCTTCGAGACCGGCTTCAGCCGGCGCTATGCAGCCGGCGAGGCCATTCGCAGCATCAAGGCCGATCCCGCCTTCGCCGCAGCGCGCGGCGAGCTGACCGACGCGATCTTCGAAGGGGAGGCAGCATGACCGTTACCTCCTATACCGAGCGGCCGCAGCGCAAGGTCGACGACGGAGCCGACGCGCTGTCGGTGCCATGGTCGCGGCCGCGGCCGAGACGCAGCCGCGTTTCGGCCCGCGTGGTTAGCGCGATCACCATTCTGATGATGCTGGCGGCGTGGACGGCATCGGCCCGCCTGCAATTGGTGTCGCCGGTTTTCCTGCCGTCGCCTGTGGCAGTCTGGAACAAATTTGTCGTCGTCGCCCGTGACGGCTTTGTCGACGCAACGCTGCTCCAGCATATCGCCGCCAGCCTGTGGCGGGTGTTTGCGGCGCTGGTCGCGGCCGTTTTCGTCGGCGTTCCCATCGGGCTGGCTATCGGCATCAGCACGATCGGGCGCGGCATCTTCGATCCGCTGCTCGAATTCCTGCGGCCGATCCCGCCGCTCGCCTATCTGCCGCTGATCATTATCTGGTTCGGCATTGGCGAGCCGTCCAAGATCCTGGTGATTGCCATTGCCATGCTGGCGCCGGTTGCGCTGTCGACGGCATCGGGTGTTCGCGACGTCTCGCAGGAGCGCATCAACGCAGCGCGCTCGCTTGGCGCCACGCAGCGCCAGGTGATCAGGCACGTCATCCTGCCCAGCGCGCTGCCCTCGATCCTGACGGGGCTGCGCATCGCGCTTGGCGCCGGCTGGTCGACGCTGGTCGCCGCCGAGCTGGTGGCCGCGACGCGCGGGCTCGGATTCATGATCCAGTCCGCTGCCCAGTTCCTCGTCACCGACGTGGTAGTGATGGGCATACTGGTGATCGCGGCCATTGCCTTCGTGCTCGAATTCATCATCCGCAGGATCGAGTGGGTGCTCGTCCCGTGGGCGGGGCGGGAATAACCGGACCGGAGACGTGACGATGCCCCATTCCACCGCTGTACTGTTTGCGCATTTCGGCCATTGGCTCCGCCTGATCAAGGCCGGAGACAAACAGCCGCCTGAAGACGAACGCAAAACGCCGACACCGGTGCATCTGGACGCCGAGCGCAACCGCCTGCCGCCGCGCGACGAAAGTTTCTACTGGGGCTGGCAGTACTGGTCGCGGTGAGCGGCCGCCACGGGTCCGCTGTGTGCTGCTCCGGCGGGCGCCTGAGGATCGACGCCTGTTCAACCACGCGAGCGGTTTGCCCAGGCCAGGCCGACCAAGCCGACCAGCACGGTCACGATGCCGGCATAGAGCCATTGCGACTGGCCGGTCATGAAGCTGCCCTGGACCCAACCGATGCCTTGCAATGACCACAGCACGCCGATGGCGAGCACAATCAAGGCCAGCAGATTTTTGATCAATCTCATCGCTAGAACTCCTCTCCAAGTCGATCATCAGCCGCATTCCGGCCGAAATGGAACAGCTAAAAGAAGCAACCCAATCACGCCAACTTCTACTTAGATGCTAACCTCTGATCCTGCGCAAGACATGCGGAGATCGGTGGAAAGATCATCAAGGAAGCTGTGCCGCGCTGCGGGAAATCTCTGACAAATTGTTTCGCATCGACTCCAAACGTGTAACATTGCCATGGAACCGACAGATCATTGCCGCATTTGCTGCCTCATTCGTCCCTAACCGCTGCGGGTCTGTCAACGGAGCCAGTCCCCAACACATGAACAAAAGCAACCAGACCGCGCTTGTCGCGGCCACGATCGCGGCTGGCCTGATGGTCGGCGCATCCACTGCCAGCGCCGCCGCTCAGTGCGGCCGTGCGTCCTGGTACTCACTGCATTCCAGAACCGCTTCCGGCGAACGCATGAACCCGTCGGCGCTGACCGCCGCGCATCGCAGCCTGCCGTTCGGCACCAAGCTGAAGGTGACCAATCGCAACAATGGCCGCAGTGTCGTCGTGCGCATCAACGACCGCGGCCCGTTCATCAAGGGGCGGATGCTCGATCTGTCGAAGGGCGCCGCCAGTCAGCTTGGCTTCATCAGCTCGGGCCATACGGCCGTCTGCATGGCACGGGTCTAACGGCCGCCACGGCCGGACACCGCCTCCGACGCTCGTCCCCAATAGCCGTGCTGCCTGCCTGGCCTTCGCAGGTGCACATTGAGCCGGCTGTTGCCGTTCCAGGCGGATTCTCAACGCCTTGGACGAAAGAACGAGCCTAAATCACGCAAGTTGACGTATTGCATCGCAGCAGATTGTTGCTAACTTCCCCGCAAGGCATTCAAGGCTCGGCGCTGCTCGTCGGCCCTTCGATCGCAGTCGGCAGCGGGGTTCTCGATGTTCTACCAGCTCTACGAACTGAACCACGCCGCCTTGCAGCCGGCGCGCCTCTATGCCGATGCGGTGCGCCTGTTCTACTCCAATCCGCTCAACCCGGTCTCACACACGTCCTGGGGTCGCTCGGTTGCGGCAACGGCCGAACTGTTCGAGCGCACGACGCGCCGCTACGGCAAGCCGCAATTCGGCCTGACCAAGACCGTGGTCGACTGGAAAACCGTCGAGGTCAGCGAACATACCGTCTGGTCGCGGCCGTTCTGCAACCTGGTCCGTTTCGAGCGGGCGGTTCCTGCTGGGCGCCGACCGGATCCGAAACTGTTGATCGTCGCGCCGATGTCTGGCCACTACGCGACGCTGCTGCGCGGCACGGTTGAGGCGATGCTGCCCTATGCCGACGTGCATATCACCGACTGGGTCGACGCCCGCATGGTGCCGCTGGCCGACGGCAGCTTCGATCTTGACGACTATATCGACTACATCGTCGACATGCTGCATGCGCTGGGTCCCGACACCCATGTGATGGCGGTGTGCCAGCCTTCGGTGCCGGTGCTGGCGGCGGCGGCACTGATGGAAGCCAAGGGTGATCCGTTCGTGCCCTCGACGATGACGCTGATGGGCGGGCCGATCGACACGCGCCGCAATCCGACGGCGGTCAATCTGCTGGCGCAGGAAAAGGGCATCGACTGGTTCCGCGACAACGTCATCATGCGCGCGCCCTGGCCGGTGCCGGGCTTCGGCCGCGAGGTCTATCCCGGCTTCCTGCAGCTTTCGGGGTTCATGAGCATGAACCTCGACCGCCACATCATCGCCCACAAGGACTTCTTCATGCACCTGGTGAAGCATGACGGTGACAATGCCGAGAAGCACCGCGACTTCTACGACGAATATCTGGCGGTGATGGATCTGACGGCGGAATTCTACCTGCAGACCGTCGACACCGTGTTTGTCCGCCAGGCCTTGCCCAAGGGCAAAATGACGCATCGCGGCGTGGCGGTCGACCCTTCGGCGATCCGCAATGTCGCCCTGTTCACGGTCGAGGGCGAGAACGACGACATCTCCGGCCTTGGCCAGACCAAGGCGGCGCACGACCTGTGCATCAACATCCCGGCCGACAGGCACGCCCATTACATGCAGCCGGCGGTCGGCCATTATGGTGTGTTCAACGGCTCGCGCTTCCGCTCCGAAATCGTGCCGCGCATCGTTGATTTCATTACCAGCTATGGCCGTCAGAACCGCGTTGCGGTGAAGCCGAAACTGGTCCGGACCGGCAAGAAATAGGCGACCAGCGATGATGCCGCGCCCGCGACCTCGCATCAGGTCGGCCAACGCTAAAATTGCCGGTTGGAATCGGTGTAGTCCATCCGAGCTGTTGCACAATAGTCGCGTTGGCGCCACGCGGGTAACCATGCCGCAAAATCAATCCATCCTCATAATTGACACGGACTGTAAATACCCCTTAACGTTTCGTTAACAACAAGGGACAAGCGGGGACAATGATTTCCTCACCAATGGCGAGAACGCTGCGCCTGTGCGCGCTGGCTGGACTTACTGTGGCGGCAGGTTGGGCCGGTTCGGCCTCGGCAGCCAGCCCAATGATAACAGGTGGCCCGACCTCGCAGCCGATCGGCCATTATGATTTCTGCAAGAGCTACGCGTCCGAATGCTCGATCCGCCCGAAGGATCTGTCGCCCGCCAGCCTGACAGGCTCGCTGTGGCGCAAGCTGCTCAGCGTCACGGCCAAGGTCAACGCCGCCGTCAAGCCGGAGAGCGACTTCGACATCTACGGCAAGGATGAGGTCTGGGCCTATCCCGACAAGGGCGTTGGCGATTGCGAGGACTATGTCCTGGAAAAGCGCCGTGAGCTGAACCGGCTGGGCGTCTCGTTTGCCGATCTGCTGATGACTGTCGTGCGCAAGCCCGACGGTGAGGGCCACGCCGTGCTGACGGTGCGCACCGACAAGGGCGACTACATCCTCGACAATCTGACCGACCAGGTCCGTTCCTGGGACCAGACCGGCTATCGTTTCCTCAAGCGGCAGGCGATCGACAATACCGGCCGCTGGGTCTCGATCCGCGGCGGCCAGCAGGTGCTGGTCGGCTCTGTCCAGTAACAAGGCAGCTCATTTCGGTCGTGCCAGTGCGGCGCGGAGCGACGCAATGATGCGGCGAAGCTCGGCTTCGTCAAGCTTTTCGATGTTGTCGGCCAGAAGGTTGGCAAGCTCGGTCGCCGCCGGGCTAAGGCCCGACGTGTCGAGCTTGACACGCGGATGCGAGGTTTCGGCCAGCCGCGCCAGTTCCTCGGCGTCGTCCCAGATGATGTTGAAATAGCCGATGATCTTCTGGATCAGCGTCCAGCTCGGCGCACCGCGGCGGCCGTGTTCCAGCGCCGAGAGATAGGCTGCGCTGACGCCGATCGCCTTGGCCATGTCCTTCTGGCTGACGCCGCGCTCGTTTCGCAGCACGCGAAGCTTTTCGCCGAATGGGGTCACAAGCGCACCTTCATGGGTGCATCCTCATAGGTGCGTCCCTCATCGGCGTGTCCTCATGAGCGCGCCCGCCGCAAGCGGATATAGAGCGCACCCGAGCCGCCATGTTTGCGGGCGGCATGGTCGTGGCTGGAGACGAGGGGCCGGAAGGCGGGTGTCGACAGCCATGACGGCACGGCGCGCCGCAAGACGCCATCGCCGCCCGACGAAGAGCCCTTGCCGGTGATCACGAGGACGTAGCGGATGCCGCCGGCATGCGCCCGGTGCAGAAAGGAAAACAGCAGCGAATAGGCTTCGTCCTGCGTCAGGCCATGCAGGTCGACGCGGCCCTCGATCGGCAGCCGGCCCTTCGACAGCTTGTCCAGCGTCGGTTCATCGAGTGCGTGGGAGACATGCTGCGCCTTCGGCTTTGCGGCCGTGGCAGCATTGCCCGCGACCTGTGCCGGCGGCGGCGCCTGCCTGGTCTCGTCGATCTCCGGCCCGACGTGCGGAATTTCGACGGCGGTTCTGCCCTTCAGCGGTTTTGCCGTGTGCGCCACCAGGTTCCACAGCACCCGGTCGTCCTCGCTCAGCCTATCGATGCGCCGGGTCATCGGCCTGCTCCTGAAACCAGCGGCCGGGGGACCAGCGCATAAAAATCTGCGGCGTTGCGGATAACGCCGGCGATCTCGCCGGCAGCATCGCCCGACCCGGCAAACAGATCGCCGCGGGCCGGCCCGGTGATCGCCGAGCCGGTGTCCTGCGCGATCATCAGCCGCCGGAACGGTTTTCCGTCGAAAGCGGTCAGCGACGGCGCATCGATATGGAAGGGCGTGCCGAACGTGTGCAGCAGCCGGTCGACGGCGATCGAGCGGCCGGGTGTCAGCGCCACCTTGGCGGCAGCGATCGGGCCGAGCTCTGGGTCGTCGACGCCCATCTCGCGGAAGAAAATGTAGGAGCGGTTGCGCCAAAGGATCTCGTCGACGCGTTCCGGATGCGCCTTGAACCAGGCACGGATCGACTGCATCGTCACTTTCTCCCGCGGGATCTCGCCTTCCTCGCTCAAGATCTTGCCCGGTCCGGTAAAGCGCTGGCCGGATTTGGCGGCATAGGTGATGCGGCGAAGCCTGCCGTCGGTCATCTTGAGGCGTGCCGCGCCCTGCACGTGAATGAAGAAGGCGTCGACCTTGTCGGCGAGCCAGGCGATTTCCAGCCTTTTTCCGGCAAGCGCGCCGCGTTCGATCTCGCCGCGGTCGAAATATTCGACCGGGCCGTTCGGCGCCGCACGAGCAAAGGCGAGATAAGGATCCAAGGCTGAAGGACGATTGCCGTCGTCGATGTCGACTAGGTCGGCCGGGCGCGCCAGCAACGGCACCGAAAACCGTTGCGTGCGTACCGGCGAGGCTTCGACCTCCGGCTCATAAAAGCCGGTGACCAGGCCGGGACCACCATCTTCGGCATCGATACGGGCCGGAACGAAATGGCGCTCGAAAAAGCTTCGAGCCTGCGACCGATTCGCCGGCGAAACGGTGCGCGCTTCGGCATAGGCGTCGACAAAGCCATTGTAGTCGACGCCGAGCGCGCCGGAGCGGTAGGGTTTGCTCAGGAAATGAAAGGCCGAGCGGCGAAAGGCGTCAAAGGCAGCAAGATGGTCGTCCTCACCCCAGCCCGGCAATTCGCCAAAGGATTTTTCGCTGAAGGCTCGAGAAAGCGACACGACAGCCTCCGCCGCCGTCCAGTTCAGTCTTCTTCTTCGGTGGCGACGAGCTTCCAGTTCGGATCGCGCGAGCGCGCGTCACGAGCGAAGGTCCAGACATCCTTGACCTCGGCGACGGTTTCGGGATCGCCGTCGATGACGGCGCCGGCCTTGTCGCGGGTCGCCGAAATCAGTTCGCTGACAATGCGCAGCGTGATGTGGGCCTCGCTGCCCTTCATCTCGGCCGAAACGATGTCGGCCTTGTCGATGCCGACGAAGGAGGACTGGATCTTTTCGGCTTTCGCCTCACGGTCGCCGATGGCCGCGACGAAGCCGTCATAGACCTCGCGCGACAAAAGGTTCTTCAGCGTTTTGCGGTCGCCATCGGCGTAGGCCATGACGATCATCTCGTAGGACATCTTGGGGCGATCGACGAAGGTCTTCGGGTCGAAGGTCGGATCATTGTCCTTGATCGCCCGCAGGCCCCGGTTGAGATCGGTGTCCGGCTTGGCAAAGGCATCGATCGCCACATAGGCATCGGCCGCCGGCTCTCCCGCCAGGCGCTTGCGCGGCAGCGAGACCACGTTCTCGGGTTTCTGGGCGGCATCCTTGTCGTTTTTGCGCGCTGCCGTATATGGATCGAAGGGTGGGCGCTCGTTGCCCGTGCGTCGGCCAAGCACGTTGCGCAGCTGGAAGAAGATCACCACCGCCGCAATCAGAAAGAAAATCGTGCCGAAGTCGAAGAAGCCCATATCTTGCGCCAATCAATCCCTGCTTTGGCCGGACCAGCGGCCAAGCAAGGGCCGCGATCACATAGCGTTCAGTATCCAAAGCATATAGAACGCATGGCGCAATCATTCAAATCAAAGGCAGCCATACCTATCTAACAGCTCTGGTGCCAGCGGCGATTGCTCGCCGGCCGGCAAAACATCGAAAACGATCGGTCAAGATTTGCGTATCTCGCTGCTTCCCCTGTTCATTCTCGCGCTTCCACTGCTGGAGATAGCCGGTTTCGTTATTGTCGGCCGCCAGGTCGGCGCGCTGGCGACAGTCGGCTTGGTGATGGCCTCGAGTGTCGCCGGCGCCCTGCTGCTGCGGCACCAGGGTTTTGGCGTCATGGCCAGGGTCCGTGCCGAAATGGATGCCGGGCGTGATCCGAGCGGCCAGCTTGCGCATGGCGCCATGATCGTGCTGGCAGCGATCCTTTTGATCATCCCCGGCTTCATCTCGGATATTTTCGGCCTTCTGCTGTTCCTGCCGCCGGTGCGCGATCTTGCCTGGCGGATGCTGAAAGGCCGCATCGTGCTGGCAACCGATTTCAGCAGTGGTTTGCGGGCAAGGCAACGCGGCAAGACCATCGATCTCGACGACGGCGACTATTCGCGGGCCGACGACCATACGCGCGGACCGGGTTCTCCCTGGCGCCGCCTCAAGGACGAGTAGCTGCAAGGCAACCGGCGTCTTTTGCAAACTTGTCTTGTCGGGCCGGCCATGATAGCGAACGCCCGAATTTCAATCCGGTCAGCAACGCTGCCCAGGCAAAAGGACCACAGCTTATGGCCAGCAACGACGACGCGCCGACCGGCGCAGCCAACGGTAATGGAAATGCGGCGCAGCCTTCGCTCAACGTGCTTGCGCAATATGTGAAGGACCTGTCCTTCGAAAGCCCCGGCGCACCGAACTCGTTGCGCGGCCGCGACAAGGCTCCGGGCATCGCCATCAATGTCAACGTCAACGCCAACCCGCTTTCGGACAAGCAGTTCGACGTCAATTTGACGCTGAACGCAAAAGCGTCGTTCGACCAGGAAGTGCTGTTCAACGTCGAGCTGGTCTATGGCGGCGTCTTCTCCATCAGCGGCTTCCCGCAGGAGCACATGCTGCCGATCCTGTTCATCGAATGCCCGCGGCTGCTGTTCCCGTTCGCCCGGCAGATCATCGCCGAGGCAACACGCAACGGCGGCTTCCCGCCGCTGATGCTAGACCCGATCGATTTCGCGCAGATGTTCCAGCAGAAGCTGGCCGAGGACCAGGCTGCCGCCGCCAAGGTCAAGGTGAGCTGAGGCTGGTTGGCTCGCAGCGTTTGAAAAACCCGGCGCGAAGCCGGGTTTTTTGTTTGAGACGCCGGCGGGGCAGTACCCCCCTCTGGCCTGCCGGCCATCTCCCCCTCAAGGGGGGAGATCGGACTTCACGTCAGCCTTCGCCAATCCTTCATCGCCGCAGGAATGAGCGAGACGCTGGGTCTGCCAATCTCCCCCCTTGAGGGGGAGATGTCCGGCAGGACAGAGGGGGGCGCGAAGGATCACTCCGGTCAAAATCACTGTGCCGCGGAACTCGCTTCCGGGGGGACGCGCAGCCACAGCGCTTTTTCGCCGAGGCTGCCAACCATGCCTGCGTGTGCTGCGCGCTCGGCATCGGTCAGGCGCGACGGCAAGGCGATCGGCCGCACACCGATCGAAATATCGATGTCGTCGACATTCTGCCTGCCGCCCGCCGGAGTCAGGATGCTGTCGAGGATAAGGCTTGCCTGCTTGCCGCCGATGAGCTCGATATAGACCTCGGCCAGCAATTCCGAATCGAGCAGCGCGCCGTGCTTGGTGCGGCGGCCGTTGTCGATGCCGTAGCGGCGGCAGAGCGCGTCGAGCGAATTGGGGCCCATCGGATGCTTGCGGCGCGCCAGCGCCAGCGTGTCGACGATCCGTCCCGGATCGATGGCCGGATGGCCAAGCCGGCCGAATTCGAGATTGAGGAAGCCGATGTCGAAGCCGGCATTGTGCGCGACCAGTTTGGCGCCGTCGATGAAGGCCAGAAACTCCTCGGCGATCTCCATGAAAGTCGGCTTGCCCTGAAGATCGGCGGCACTGATGCCGTGCACGGCCTGCGCCTCGTGATGGATCTGGCGGCCTTGCGGGTTGATATATTTGTGGAAGGTTCGGCCGGTCGGGAAACGGTTGACCAATTCGACGCCGCCAAGCTCGATGACCCGGTCCTCGCGCGTGTCGAGGCCGGTGGTTTCCGTATCGAAGATGATCTCACGCATCGAATCAGTCCACTGGTTCCGGCATCATTCTAGCCGAATCACACCAGGAACAAAATGGCAACAAGTAATGCGGGTCTGCAAGCCTCTTAACCAGGCCTGGCTGCCTTATCCACGACTAGTTCGGCGATGATGGCCTTGACGGCCGCGCGAGTGGCGTCAAAGCCCTGACCGGTGTCGATGACAAAGTCGGCGCGCCGGCGCTTTTCGGTGTCGGGAACCTGCCTGGCCAGGATCGACGCCAGTTTCTCCTCGTTCATGCCCGGCCGCGCCAGCACGCGGGCGCGCTGGACTTCGGGCGGCGCGGTGACGACCACGACCTTGTCGACGCGGTTGCGGCCGCCGGTCTCGAACAGCAGCGGTATATCGAGCACGGCAAGCGGCGCGCCGGCGGCACGATGTTCAGCCAGGAAGGCATCGGCGTCGGCACGGACCAGCGGATGGATGATCGCTTCCAGCCGTTTCAGCGCGGCGGCGTCGCCGAGCACCCGCTCCGCCAGTGCCGCGCGGTCGACCGCACCGGATCGGGTGGTGCCGGGAAAGGCCGCCTCGACCAAGGGCGCGGCCTTGCCGGCATAAAGGCGATGCACAGCCTCGTCGGAATCATGGACCGGCACGCCGGCCTCGGCGAACATCTTGGCCGCGGTCGATTTGCCCATGCCGATCGATCCGGTGAGGCCGAGCACGATCATTTTATCGCGCCGATATCGGCAATAATTATTTGCCGCAGTTCGGCGGTGACTTCTGGCCTGATGCCGAACCACCGCTCGAAGCCGGGCACCGCCTGGTGCAGCAGCATGCCGAGCCCATCGACGGTTCTCAGGCCGCGCGCTTTGGCGGTAGCAAGCAGCGGCGTCTCCAGCGGCACGTAGACGATGTCCGTGACGATGGCGCGGTCCGGCAGTCTGCCTGGATCCGCGGACAGGCCTTCATTGCCATGCATGCCGAGCGCCGTCGTGTTGACCAGCAGGCCGGCATCTTCGAGCAATTCGCCGGTCGCCGCGAGGTTGTGGGCGGAAACGCCGGCACCGAAGCCGTCGCGCAGCTCCTGCGCCCTCGCAAGCGTCCGGTTGACGATGCGGATGTCGCTGACGCCGCGCTGCTTCAGCGCATGGATGACCGCGCGAGCGGCGCCGCCGGCACCGAGCACCACGGCGGGGCCGTTAGCCGCCCAGCCCGGTGCATATTCGTCCAGATTGGCGGCAAAGCCATGGGCATCGGTGTTGCCGCCGCACAATTCGCCATTCTCGAACCACAGCGTATTGACCGCACCTATCTGTTCGGCGTCGGCGTCGCGGCGCGCCGCCAGTGCGAAGGCGGCTTCCTTGTGCGGGATGGTGACGTTGCCGCCGCGATAGCCTTGTGCCTGCAGCGTCTGCAGGAATTCGGCAAACGCCTCCGGTGCAACGTCGATTGCCTCGTAGACGCCGTCGATGCCGTATTTCGCCAGCCAGTGGCCGTGGATCTTCGGAGACCTGGAATGCGCGATCGGGTGGCCGGTGACGAAGGCTTTTTTCGGGGCCTCAGCCATCGATCGCCCCGAACTCACGCAGCTTGGCCAGCACCGGCAAAAGTGGCAAGCCGACAATAGTAAAATAGTCGCCTTCGATTTTTTCGAACAGCTGGATGCCTTCGCCTTCGATCTGGTAAGCGCCGACGCTGGACAACGCTTTGGCGCCGACGCGCGCCAGATGGCGGCCGATGAAGGCCGGATCGAGCTTGCGCATGGTCAGGCTGGCGACGCCGACATGCCGCCACAGAACCTGGCCGTCACGGCCGAGCACGACGGCGCTGTTGAGATGATGCGTCTTGCCCGACAGCGCCAGCAGATGACGGCGCGCCCCTTCCATGTCGGCCGGCTTGTGGAACAGCTCGTCGCCGAGCGACAGCGTCTGGTCGCAGCCGAGCACCAGGGCGCCGGGCTTGCGCTCACTGACGTCGGTGGCCTTGGCTTCGGCGAGCACCAGGGCGACGTCCTCCGGCGACACGCCAGTATTCTGCAGCGGCGCCTCGAGCGCGCGCTCATCGACAGAGGCCGGAACCGCTTCGACAGTGACGCCGGCATTGACGAGCAGCGCCTTGCGGAACGGGCTGCCCGAGGCAAGGATGATTTTTTCAGCCATTTTTTTACCCGGTTCCTGACACTAGGGTGTGTCGAGATTCAGGTCAGGCCGAGCCGAAAACGGCGGCTTCCGAGAACCGGAGCGGAGCGTACTTTTCGTACGTGAGCACCGGAAGCGCAGGAAACCGCCGTTTGCAGGCCGGCATCACCTGAATATCACACGCCCTACCGCGTCTTGCCGCGCAGGGCAACGATGGCCGCCGCCGTCTCCTCGATCGAACGGCGGCTGACGTCGATCATCGGCCAGCCGTGCCGCGTGCATATCTGGCGGGCATAGGCGAGCTCTTCGGCGATCGCGGCACGGTCGACATAGTCGGTCGGTTCGTAGGCGCTGGTGCCGAGAATGCGGTTCTGCCGGACCTGCGAGATCCGTTCGGCGGTGGCGACCAGGCCGACGATCAGCGGCCTGGTGGCATTG
Source organism: Mesorhizobium sp. M1227 (assembly GCF_040318315.1). Lineage (NCBI taxonomy): Bacteria > Pseudomonadati > Pseudomonadota > Alphaproteobacteria > Hyphomicrobiales > Phyllobacteriaceae > Mesorhizobium > Mesorhizobium sp. M1227. The sequence continues at coordinate 22,944 of NZ_JAMYLZ010000019.1, read as the reverse complement.
ACCAGGCTTTCGGGCACCGGAACGCCGAGCACGATCGGGATGTTGGCGGTCTTGATGCCGCGATTGGCGAGATAGATGCTGGTCGGCGTCTTCGAGGTGCGGGAGATGCCGACGAGCACGATGTCGGCATCATCCATATTGGCCGGCAGCTGGCCATCGTCATGCTCCATGGTGAAGTTGAGCGCGTCGATGCGGCGGAAATATTCGGCGTCCAGCACATGCTGGGCACCGACGCGGCGGCCGGCCGGCGTGCCGAGATAGGACTGGAACACCGTCAGCACCGGTTCCAGCACCGAGACGCAAGGCAGGCCCATGGCCGCGCAGCGTTCGTCGATGCCGCGGGCAAGCTTCTGGTCGACCACCGTATAGAGGATGATGCCCGGCTCCTCCTCGATATCCTCGAACACCTTCGTCACCTGCTTTTCGGTGCGGATGAGCGGGTAGATATGTTCGATGGCGCGCGCGTCCTTGTATTGCGCGGAAGCCGCGCGGCCGGCGGCCAGCAGCGTTTCGCCGGTGGCGTCGGAAATCAGGTGAAGGTGAAAGAAGCTCTGCGGTTTGTTCACAGGATACATTCCAGGCTGTGGGCCGATGTGGATAAGCCGGGCGGGAAACCGGCCACCGCAAAGCGACTGTATCAGATGGCGGTTTGTCCACAATTCGATGTGCTGTCGGCTTCTCCGGGCGGTTGGGGACAAGTCCGGGGACGGAGCTTTTTGCCTTCGCTTCATCCACAGGGGCAATTTCCCTGGCCTGGCGGCAACGCATTGACTCCAGTCGTAAATTCCCGACTTTCCACAAAGTCCTGCAATCCCGTTGGAGAAGCGCGCGACAATATGCTGGCTGGTCTTTTCGAGGGCAAAGCGGGACAGGAGACAACCACCACAACCAACAGACTCTTAGAATCATAAGATTCCTAAAAATAGAATATTTAATTATAGGGAAGCCTGGAAAGGCGAGCGCTCAATGCCTCAAGACCGGATCGTGCTGGACGTGTTGAGAGGCAAGGCGGCGTTTCCGCCACCGCTCTGGATGATGCGCCAGGCCGGCCGCTATCTGCCGGAATACCGGGAGACGAGGAGACGGGCCGGATCCTTCCTCGATCTTTGCTACGACCCGGATCTCGCCGTCGAAGTGACGCTGCAGCCGATCGAACGCTTCGGCTTCGATGCATCGATCCTGTTTTCCGATATTCTTGTCGTGCCGCATGCGCTCGGCCGCGACGTGCGCTTCGAGGAAGGACGCGGCCCGCTGCTGACGCCGATCACGGCTGCGGAAATTGCGGCTCTCGACGGCGAAACGTTTCACGTGAATCTCGAGCCGGTCTACGAGACGGTGCGGCGGTTGCGCGCCAGACTGCCTGATGAAACGACGCTGATCGGCTTCTGCGGTGCGCCCTGGACGGTGGCGACCTACATGATTGCCGGCCACGGTACGCCCGACCAGGCGCCGGCCAGGCTGTTCGGCTATCGCGAGCCGGCGGCCTTTCTTAGGCTGCTGAAGGTGCTCGCCGATCATTCGGCTGCCTATCTGATCCGCCAGATCGAGGCCGGCGCCGACGTGGTGCAGATCTTCGATTCGTGGTCAGGCGTGCTCGACGAAGCGTCTTTCGAATTGTTCTGCGTCGAGCCGGTGGCCTCGATCGTCCGGCAAGTGAAGGCTGCCCATCCCAATGTTCCGGTCATCGGCTTTCCCAAGGGCGCGGGAGATCACTATCGAAGCTATCGCCAGAAGACCGGCGTGACCGGGCTGGGCCTCGACTGGACCGTGCCGTTGTCGAGCGCGAAGGAATTGCAGCGTGACGGCGCCGTGCAGGGCAATCTCGATCCGCTGCGGCTTGTAGCCGGCGGCAAAGCGCTTGCCGACGGCGTGGGGGCGATCCTGAAGGCGCTGGGCGACGGACCACTGATCTTCAACCTCGGCCACGGCATCACGCCGGAGACGCCGCTGGCGCATGTCGAGCAGATGGTGAAACTGGTGCGGAGCGCATCGTGACGATGATGGGCGCAGACAATGCGAACGGCACCAACACCGGTAAGGGCGCGATGCGCCGCGCGGCAATCGCGATCGTCATTTTCCTGGTGCTGGCCGGGCTGCTGTTGCTGTTCGGGCCCGATGATTTCTATCCCTGGGCGAAGGCGATCCATGTGATTGCCGTCATCTCCTGGATGGCTGGCATGCTCTATCTGCCGCGCTTGCTGGTCTATCATGCCGATGCCGAAAAAGGCTCCGTCCAGTCGGAGACTTTCAAGGTGATGGAGCGCCGCCTGCTGCGCGGCATCATCAATCCGGCAATGGTGATCACCTGGGCATTCGGCCTGTGGCTCGCCTGGAAAGGCTTTGGTTTTCAAGGCGGCTGGCTGCATGCCAAGATCGCTGCGGTGGTGGGCCTGTCGGCCGTGCATGGCTATCTCGCCGGCGCCGTCCGCAAATTTGCCGAAGACCGCAATGAAAAATCGGCAAGGCACTGGCGGATCGTCAATGAGATCCCTACATTGCTGATGATCGTCATCGTCGTCCTGGTAATCGTGAAACCGTTCTGACGTCTTCGGTTGCCCGCAAAAGGCGGCTTGCTCTTTCAACCGACCGACGATAAAAGACGGGTCTTCCTTCCCGTCATGCGCCGCCCATTTGTCGCTTCGGCCGCGCCCGGCATTTGTCGCATCCCGCCGATATTTTTCCCAAAGCTTACTCAGAGTCCGTCTAATGATGCAAGAAATGAAGCTCACAGAGTTCAAGAACAAGAAACCGCCAGAGCTGATCGCTTATGCGGAATCGCTCGAAGTCGAGAATGCCAGCGTCATGCGCAAGCAGGAGCTGATGTTCGCGATCCTGAAGAGGCTGGCGACCCAGGATATCGAGATCATCGGCGACGGCGTCGTCGAAGTGCTGCAGGACGGCTTTGGCTTCCTGCGCTCCGCCAATGCCAACTATCTGCCGGGTCCCGACGACATCTATATTTCACCGTCGCAGATCCGGCGGTTCTCGCTGAAGACCGGCGATACGGTCGAAGGGCCGATCCGCAGCCCGAAAGAGGGCGAGCGCTATTTCGCGCTGCTCAAGGTCAACACGATCAATTTCGACGACCCGGAAAAAATCCGCCACAAGATCCATTTCGACAATCTGACGCCGCTTTATCCGACCTCGCGGCTGAAGATGGAGATGGAGGTTCCGACCTCGAAGGACATTTCGGCGCGCGTCATCGACCTGGTGGCGCCGCTCGGCAAGGGCCAGCGCGCCCTGATCGTGGCGCAGCCGCGCACCGGCAAGACGGTGCTGCTGCAGAACATCGCCCATTCGATCACCACCAACCATCCGGAATGCTATTTGATCGTGCTTCTGATCGACGAGCGGCCGGAGGAAGTCACCGACATGCAGCGCTCGGTGAAGGGCGAGGTGGTGTCCTCGACCTTCGACGAGCCGGCGGTGCGCCACGTCCAGGTTGCCGAAATGGTCATCGAGAAGGCCAAGCGCCTGGTCGAGCACGGCCGTGACGTCGTCATCCTGCTGGATTCGATCACCCGCCTCGGCCGCGCCTACAACACCGTCGTGCCGTCATCCGGCAAGGTGCTGACCGGTGGTGTCGACGCCAACGCGCTGCAGCGGCCGAAGCGCTTCTTCGGTGCTGCCCGCAACATCGAGGAAGGCGGCTCGCTGACCATCATCGCCACGGCGTTGATCGATACCGGCAGCCGCATGGACGAGGTCATCTTCGAAGAGTTCAAGGGCACCGGCAATTCGGAAATCGTGCTCGACCGCAAGGTGGCGGACAAGCGCATCTATCCGGCCATGGACATCCTCAAATCCGGCACCCGCAAGGAGGACCTGCTGGTTCCGCGCCAGGACCTGCAGAAGATCTTCGTGCTGCGCCGCATCCTGGCGCCGATGGGAACGACCGACGCCATCGAGTTCCTTATCGACAAGCTCAAGCAGACCAAGACCAACGCGGATTTCTTCGATTCGATGAATACGTAAAGGGGGCAAGGCGCTGTCCCGCCGGCGTTCCGGTTCTGTGCACCTCGACCTATCGACGGCGCAACTGCCGCTCGAGTTCCTCAGCGTCGGTTATCACCGGCAGGCAGACCTGCCCCGTGCAGAGCCAGGCGCCGGGCTCGGCCGTTGGCGGCAGGACGCCGCCTGGCAAGGCCGGCAGATTTGTCGCCGAGCCAACAGGCACGACGATGTCCACCCGGCGCGGGTCTGGATTTCGATTCGCAACCGGAACAAGCCTTAGAGTCTCGGGTCTATCCACGATCACCAGCTTCAGCGGTTCAAGCGCCAAGGCACAGGCATTGACTATACCCGCCTGGCCATAGCCCTGGTGCTCCGCCCGCCCGCCCGCGTGCTCTGCGACTGTCCAGGCTTTTTCCCAGAGATCGAGATCGCCCGAAAGCGACGACAATCGGACCAGAGCCTCGATGATCTGGCCGGTAGCGGAAGGAATGGCTTCGTCGACATCGCCGCGGATGCGGATCGGCACATCCGCGCTGTCGGACGCGGTCAGATAATAGCCGGTCTTGTCGCTGTCCCGGTGCCAAAGATCGAGTTGCTCAATGAAGTTCCCGGCGCGATCGATGTAGTCGGGATTGCCGGTCGCCTCGAACAGTGAGATGGCGGCGTTGGCCATGGCGGCATAGTCGCTCGACAGAGCCGGAAACAGCTTCTTTGCGCCGAGCATCGAATGCGGCAGGCGGCCGTCACGTCCGGCAGCCGCAATCGCGGCAAAGGCCGTTGCCGCCGCTTCGATCCAGTCGGATCGGCCAAGCGACCGTCCGGCCTCGGCAAGGGCTGCGATCATCAAGCCGTTCCAGTCGGTCAGGGCCTTGCCGTCACGCCCGGGCCGCACGCGCTGTTCCCTCGCTGCCAGCAGCCTTTGCTTGAGCGGAACCAGAAGGTCACGATCGATGACGCTCTGCGCCTGTTGAGCATCAGTCTGGCAAATGATCGGCTTGCCTTCCCAACCATGCGGGTCGGCAAGCGTGAAGTATTTGAAAAACAATGCTGAATCGTCGCCAAGGGCTGCTTCTAGCTCATCCCTGCTCCAGGTGTAGAACAACCCCTCCTCGCCCTCGCTATCGGCATCAAGGCTGGCGGCGAAGGCATCGCCCTCGACTCGCATTTCGCGCAACAGCCAGGCAATGGTCTCTTCGATTCGCAGCCGGAACAATTCCTCGCCGGTTGACGCATAGGCCCAATTGCACAAGCGGATGAGCTGGGCATTGTCGTAGAGCATTTTTTCGAAATGCGGGACCAGCCATTCGGCGTCGGTCGAGTAGCGGCTGAGTCCGCCGCCAATATGGTCATAGATGCCACCGGCCAGCATCTTTTCGAGGCTGAGGAGAACGGCGTCGCGGTGCGATGCGGTGCCGTCGCGCAGCCAGGTCAGCCAGAGGCTCTGCATGAACGGCGCGTTGGGGAATTTCGGCGCGCCGCGCAGACCGCCCAAATCGCGGTCGATCATGCTGTCAATGCCATTGGCGAGGTTCGCCAGCATGCCGCGGTCGAGCACGGCCTTGCCATGGCTGCCCGCCAGCCGCGTCTCGACATGCGTGGTCAGGCCGTCGGCACTCTGGTTAACGCTTTCTTTCTTCTCCCGCCAAGCCTTGTCAACCGCCTCCAGCACCTGGACGAAACCCGGCCGGCCGTAGCGGGCTTCGCGCGGAAAGTAAGTGCCACCCCAGAACGGCTTGCCGTCCGGGGTCAGGAACATGGTCAGCGGCCAGCCGCCCTGCTCGCCCATCGAGGACAGCGCCGCCATGTAGATCTGGTCGATGTCGGGGCGCTCCTCGCGGTCGACCTTGATATTGACGAAGAGACGGTTCATGACGGCGGCGACGTCGTCGTTCTCGAAGCTCTCATGCGCCATGACGTGGCACCAATGGCACGCGGCGTAGCCGACAGAGAGCAGGATCGGACGCTGCAGCACCTTTGCTTCGGCCAGAGCGGCGGGCGACCATGGCCGCCAGTGCACGGGATTGCCGCTGTGCTGCTGCAGATAGGGGCTGGCCTCTTCGGCAAGCAGGTTTTGTGCAGGCAATGTCACGGCACTACTCGATGCGGATTGAACAGGCATAGCTAGGGCGCTTCGGCAGAGCGGGCAAATGATTTCAAAAGACTCCATCGTGGCGCTGTCGAGCGGGCGCCTGCCGGCCGGCATTGCGGTGATCCGGATTTCCGGGCCGCAGAGTCGATTCGCTGTCGAAACGATTGCTGGATCGAAGGTGCCAAACCGCGTTGCCACCTATCGCAAGTTCCGGGCGCCCGACGGATCGGTGCTGGACAGCGGCCTGGTCGTCTTCTTTGCCGGCCCCGACAGTTTTACCGGCGAGGACGTTGCAGAGTTCCATGTGCATGGCGGGCGCGCCGTTGTGGCGAGGATGCTGGAAACGATCGCCTCCTTCGACGGCGTCAGGCATGCCGAGCCTGGCGAATTCACCCGCCGCGCCTTTCTCAACGGCAAGCTCGATCTGGTCGAAACCGAGGCGCTGGCCGATCTCATCAACGCCGAAACCGAGGCGCAGCGGCGCTTTGCCGTTCACAACGCCCAAGGCGTGCAGAGCGAACTCTATCTGGGCTGGCGCCGACGGCTGATCCACGCCCGCGCGATGATCGAGGCCGAGATCGACTTTGCCGACGAGGATGACGTGCCGGGCTCGGTCGCTGATACGGTCTGGTCCGATGTCCGGGCCATGATCGACGAAATCGAGCGCCACGTCGCCGGCTTCCGCGCTGCCGAAATCATCCGCGACGGGTTCGAAGTGGTAATCCTCGGCGCACCGAATGCCGGCAAGTCCAGCCTGTTCAACGCCTTGGCGCGGCGCGAAGCGGCCATCGTCACCGACGAGCCGGGCACGACCCGCGACCTGCTCGAGGTGGTACTGGACCTGCAAGGGGTGCGGGTCAGGGTAACCGACACCGCCGGTCTGCGGGAGGCGCCCGGCAAGATCGAGGCGATCGGCATCGAGAAGGCCAGGACCAAGGCGCACAGCGCTGATCTGCTGTTGCTGCTGGAGGATCTGGCGGAGCCAATCGCGATCGGTATGCTGCCGGGCGACATTCAGGCGCTGAGGGTCGGAACAAAAATTGACCTGCTGGGGGGCAAATCGCCCTCGCCTGCGGCGCACTATGATTTCGCTATCTCGACGCGGGACGGCACGGGTCTGACCGAACTGCTGGACGAGATCGGGCGTCGTGCCGCAGTCCAGATCGGCAAGGCCGGCGATGTCCTGCCGTCGCGGCTGCGGCACGTCGAGCTGCTCAACGAGACGAAACGCTTCCTGCTCGCAGCAGTGGTCAGTGGTGATCGCGGCCAGGAGCTACGGGCCGAGGAACTGCGCCTGGCGGCGGATCCGCTTGGACGCATCGTTGGGGCGGTCGATGTCGAGGATATGCTGGACGTTATCTTTTCGCAGTTCTGTATCGGCAAATGACTCACGTGAAACATAGGGGAAGGAGCACACCGGGGTGATTCACGTGAAACATGGGCCCAGGAATAGGGGGGACTGTTTCACGTGAAACGATCTCGCTCGTAGCGTCTCCCCTTCTCCCCTAAGGGGAGAAGGGGGCCGAGCGAAGCTCGGTCGGATGAGGGGTGTTCCAGCTTGGCACCAACAGTGCTCCGTCCAGCACCCCTCAACCGTCTTGGCGCTGCGCGCCAATCCACCTTCTCCCACAAGGGGGGAGAAGGAAAGACAGGGCGGCGCCAGGCGATCTCTGTCTGCATTGTCGGGGGCAGTCATGCGTCTGAAGGCCCTGCGTCCTTGACAGCGCGTGTCTCCAGGGACATGTGTCGGTCCACTTGAATTCGGGATTCTGAAATGACCAATCACTATGATGTGGTGGTGGTGGGCGGCGGTCATGCTGGTTGCGAGGCGGCTAGTGCGGCCGCGCGGGCTGGCGCCAGAACGGCGCTGGTGACGCTGCGCTTCGACACGATCGGCGTGATGTCTTGCAATCCGGCGATCGGCGGCCTCGGCAAGGGCCACCTGGTTCGCGAGATCGACGCCATGGACGGGCTGATGGGGCGCGTCGCCGATGCCGCAGGCATCCAGTTCCGTTTGCTCAACCGCCGCAAAGGACCGGCGGTGCGCGGGCCACGGACGCAGGCCGACCGAAAACTCTATCGCCTCGCCATGCAGGCGGCAATCCGCCAGCAGGCAGGCCTCGATGTCATCGAAGGCGAGGTGCTGGATTTCGAAATCAACGACGGGGAAATCGACGACGGACGCATCGCGGCGGTGCTGCTGGCGGATGGAAGCCGGCTCGCCTGCGGCGCCGTCGTGCTGACGACCGGCACTTTTCTGCGCGGGCTGATCCATATCGGCGAGAAGAAGATCGTCGCCGGCCGCATGAACGAGCAGGCGAGCATCGGCCTGTCGGCGACGATGAGCCGCGCCGGCTTCAAGCTCGGGCGGCTGAAGACCGGCACGCCGCCGCGGCTGGACGGCAGGACGATCGATTGGGCGTCACTGGAGAGCCAGGCTGCGGACGAGGACCCCGTGCCGTTCTCGCTGCTGACCGATCGCATCGAAAATCCGCAGATCCATTGCGGCATTACCCGAACGACCAATGCGACGCACGAGTTGATTCGCGCCAATCTCGGCCGCTCGGCCATGTATTCGGGGTCGATCGAAGGCGTCGGGCCGCGTTATTGCCCGTCGATCGAAGACAAGATCGTCAAGTTCGGCGACCGCGAAGGCCACCAGATCTTTCTGGAGCCCGAAGGGCTGGACGACGACACGGTGTACCCGAACGGCATTTCGACCTCGCTGCCCGAGGACGTGCAGCTCGACATCCTGAAGACCATTCCGGGGCTGGAGCGGGCAACGATGCTGCAGCCGGGCTATGCCATCGAGTATGATCATGTCGATCCACGCGAGCTCAAGCCGACGCTGGAAACCAAGCGGATCGCCGGCTTGTTCCTCGCCGGACAGATCAACGGCACCACCGGCTACGAGGAGGCCGGCGCGCAAGGGCTGCTTGCCGGCTTGAATGCAGCGCGCAAGGCGTCGGCGAGCGAGGAAATCGTGCTCAGCCGCACCGAAGCCTATATCGGCGTGATGGTCGACGATTTGACCAGCCGCGGCATTGCCGAACCCTACCGCATGTTCACCTCGCGGGCCGAGTTCCGGCTATCGCTGCGAGCCGACAACGCCGATGAGCGGCTGACGCCACTGGCGATAAGGCTGGGGATTGCCTCGCCGGAGCGGATGCAGCGGTTCAACAATAGTATGCAAGACCTTGAGAAGGCGCGACAGCTCGCCCTCGGCACCACCATGACCCCCAATGAGGCAGCGCGCCATGGGCTCGAAATCAACCGGGGCGGCGTCCGCCGCTCGGCCTATGAGTTGCTGGCCTATCCCGGCGTCGACATAGCCTGGCTGGCGCGGGTCGAGCCGGCTTTCGCGGCGATCGACAGCAAAACGGCCGAACGTCTTGGAACGGAAGCCAAATATTCTGTCTATCTCGACCGCCAGCAGGCCGATGTTTCGCAGATCAGGCATGAGGAGAGCAGGCTTATTCCCGAGTCGCTCGACTTTGCTTCTGTTCCCGGCCTGTCGAACGAGTTGAAGCAGAAGATGCTGGCACGCCAGCCGCGCTCGATTGCCGATGCGCAACGCATGGAAGGCATGACGCCGGCGGCGCTGGCGATTATTGTCGCCCATGTCCGCAATGCCGAGGCGGCCGCGCGAAAGCAGGTCGCGTGAGCGCTGCGTCCTGGGCAAACCTGCAGGCGGCAGCGGGCCCGGTTTCACGTGAAACATTCGATCGCCTGGTCGAGTTCGAGGCCGTCTTCCAGAAATGGAACCGCCGGATCAATCTGGCCGCGCAATCGACGCAGGACGATGTCTGGCGCCGCCACATCCTCGACAGCGCGCAGCTGGCGCGAATCAAACCTGAGGCGAAGCGCTGGGTCGATCTCGGCTCCGGCGGTGGGTTTCCCGGCCTTGTGCTGGCCTTTTTGCTTGCCGAGCGGGACGGCGCCGGTATCGACCTGGTTGAAAGCAATCGGAAAAAAGCATCGTTCCTGCAAGCGGTCATCGGACAGTTCAGCCTGCCCGCCAAGGTTATCGCGCGCCGCATCGAAGACAGCTATCCTCTTGTTCCTGCACCGCAAATCGTCACAGCCAGGGCACTCGCCTCGCTGCCCGACTTGCTCGACCTGGCGGCACCGTGGCTGACCAAGGGGTCGCGCGGCCTGTTTCACAAAGGCCGGGATTACCGCGCCGAAGTGGCAGAAAGCGCTCAACGATGGTCTTTCGATCTGGTAGAACATGCCAGTGCAACCGACGCGCAGGGCGTCATTCTCGAAGTATCCGACTTGCGACAGCACCCTGCTTGTGACCGGCGACCCAAATGAATTTCTGGCATAGACCCATGATGAAGAACGGCCCCCGAATCATCACCGTCGCCAACCAGAAGGGCGGCGTCGGCAAGACGACGACCGCCATCAATCTGGCCACCGCGCTGGCGGCCATAGGCGAACAGGTGCTGATCGTCGATCTCGACCCGCAGGGCAATGCCAGCACCGGGCTTGGCATCGACCGGCGCGACCGCACCGTCTCGTCCTATGATGTGCTGACCGGCGAACTGGATCTCGAAGCGGCGGCGATCCCGACGGCGGTGCCTGGCCTGTCGATTGTACCGTCGACGCTCGACCTGCTCGGCATCGAGATGGAAATCGCCTCGGCGCCGGATCGGGTGCTGCGGCTGCGCAACGCGCTGCGGGCTTCGGCCGAGCGCTCGGCCAACTTCGGCTATGTGCTGATCGACTGCCCGCCGTCGCTCAACCTGCTGACACTGAATTCGATGGCTGCGGCCGATTCGGTGCTGGTGCCGCTGCAGTGCGAGTTTTTCGCGCTGGAGGGCCTGAGCCAGCTTTTGGAGACGGTCGAGCAGGTGCGCCGCTCGATCAACCCCGACCTGACGATCCAGGGCATCGTGCTGACCATGTTCGACGGGCGCAACAATCTCGCCAACCAGGTGGTGCAGGATGTGCGGGCGCATATGGGCGACAAGGTCTATGAAACCGTCATCCCGCGCAATGTCCGCGTTTCCGAGGCGCCGTCCTACGGCAAACCGGCGATTCTCTACGACCTCAAATGTTCGGGCAGCCAGGCCTATCTGCAGCTTGCTTCGGAAGTCATCCGCCGCGAGCGCAAATTGCGTGCCGCTTAACCGGTTGTAAATAATAAACCCGATTCGATACCGAAACGATCTGGACGGACGATGAACGAAGACCCTTCGAGGAAAAGACTGGGACGGGGACTGGCGGCCCTGATCGGCGAAATCGATCGCCCAGCGGCACCGGAAAAGCCCGGGTTGGCGGGCGACGGCAAGGTGCCGATCGAGTTCCTCAGCCCCAATCCGAAAAACCCGCGCCGGCATTTTGGCGACGCCGACCTGACCGACCTCGCCCAGTCGATCCGCGAACATGGCGTGGTGCAGCCGGTGGTGGCGCGGCCGTCGAAAACCCAACCGGGCCGCTACGAGATCATCGCCGGCGAGCGACGCTGGCGCGCGGCGCAACGCGCCGGGCTGACCGAAATCCCGATTATCGTGCGCGACGTCGACGATCGCACGGCGCTCGAACTGGCGATCATCGAAAACGTCCAGCGCACCGACCTCAACCCGGTCGAGGAGGCGCTCGGCTACCAGCAGCTGATCGACGACCATGGCTATACCCAGGCCGATCTCGGCCAGGTGATCGGCAAGAGCCGCAGCCATGTCGCCAACACGTTGAGACTGCTCAAGCTGCCCGACGTCATCCGCGACATGCTGGTCGACGGGGCGCTCTCGGCCGGCCACGCCCGTACCCTGGTGACGGCCAACGACCCGGCCGGGCTTGCCAAGCGGATCATCGATGAGGGGCTTTCGGTGCGCCAGGCCGAGGCCTTGGCGCAGCTGCCGGTCGGCGCGCCGTCGGCAAAACGCCAGCCCGCCGCACCGCCGCAAAAGGATGCCGACACGCTGGCGCTGGAGCGGCTGATGACCAGCACGATCGGCATGATCGTCACGATCGAGCACAACCAGCGCGGCGGCGTGATCAGCGTCGCCTACCGGACGCTGGAGCAGCTTGACGAGCTTTGCCGAAGGCTGAAGCGGGAGTAGGTAGGTTGCTAAAATTAGCCGGCAAATAAGATTTTTGCTGCCGCGCGGTGATTGGCGAAATCGTCGAAGTAGTTAATCTCCCCCCTTGAGGGGGAGATGGCCGGCAGGCCAGAAGGGGTCGTCAAATTTCAAGCGCCCACGTCCTCTGTCTTCGCGGAAGGGGCTGGTGTTTTACGCGCTGTGACCCCCTCTGTCGCCTTTGGCGACATCTCCCCCTCAAGGAGGAAGATCAGGTGCGCTGCGCCAGCCTTGCGCTCTCCACTGCGATGCCGAGCAGGGCCTGGCGTGCCAGCGCGACCGACAGATCCGGCCGCCGGCGTGTCTGCAGCACCGCCGTCTGCAGGCGGTTGAGGGCGCGCCCGAGCGCCTCGTTGCTCCAGCGTTCGAGGGCTTTCTCGACCAGCTTGCGCCTGGAGAAAAACACCGGCGGGCGCGCCGCGGCAACGACCGAAGCGGCATTGCGGCCGCCGGCGTCCATCAGGCCGCGCATCGCCTGGATCGCCTGCAACTGCCGCATCGCCGATGAAAGTACCAGAAAGGGCTGGCCGCCGGACTGGCAATGGCGGGTGAAGGCGGTGTCGAAGTCGGCGATCCTGCCTTCGAGCAGGGCGTCGACGGCCGCATCGAAGGAGAGGCCGGAGACATCGCCGGATGTCGCCTTGACGTCGTCGAGGCCGATTTCGGCCTGGCCATGCGCATAAAGCACCAGCTTTTCGATTTCACCGCGCGAGGCCAGCCGGTCGCCGCCGAGATTGCGGCGCAGCGCCTGCCGCGCTTCCAGTGTCATCGACATGCCGGCCTTGCGCAGTTCGTCGTCGATGACCGTATCGATATCCCTGGCCTCATCGGCATAGCAAGGCAATGCCATGGCATTGTCCGCCGCCTCCACCACGGCGCGCAGGCCGACGCCCTTCTTCAGGTCGCCGGCCTCGATGAGGATGATGGCGTCCCGCGCGGGCTCCGACGTCAGCGCCTTGACGTCATCGGCAAGCGCCTTCTGAGCGCCGGCGTTGCGCACCCATAGCAGGCGCCGCTCCGAAAACATCGGCACGGTGCGCGCCTCGTCGAGCAGACGGCCCTCGTCGCGATCGACTTCCGATCCGTCCAGCCTGACGACCGAGAACGGATCGTCGAGCGGCAGGCCGGTCTTGCCGGCAAAGGCCTTTGCCCGCTCGGCAACCAGCCCGCGATCGGGACCGTAAAGCAGCACGATCGAGACGCGCGGATCAGGCTTCGCGAGCCATGCATCGACCTCGTATGCTTTCTTTTGTGCCATGGGCGCTGATTAGCATGACGCGGGCGCGGGGTGAACGGCGGTCGGGGGTATTGTATCGAGACGCTCGAGGGGCAGAGGGGCGCGAAGGAAGACCAGCCTCTCAAGACGTGGGTTCCTCTCCGCCGCAAAGCGGGGGAGAGGTGGCCGCGAAGCGGTCGGAGAGGGGGCTTTCGTAGAGCGCGGCTCCCCCTCTCCGTCTCGGCTTCGCCGAGCCACCTCCCCCCACTTCCGTGGGGGGAGGAACCCGAGCTTGGATGATGCCGCGATCCTCCGGCAGGACAGAGGGGGCGCGAAGGAACTCGACCGAGCGATCTTCCCGCAGGAAGTTCCTGCTCTTGCGCCAGACCAGGCCGGGCATTCGCCAAATTGCGCGCCGGCGCGGAAGATCGACAAGAAATTTCGCCGACATATCTCCATCCTGTCGGCCGCGGGCAGCAGCCAGCGGCAGCGAAGCCTCGCCCGACGAATTGGCACTGGTCTGGCGGTGTGCAAATATCCTGGCCGGGCAACAGTGGAGGACCGAGATCATGGCCGATGCCGGAATGCTGCGCTTCCATGTTCCGGAACCGGAAGTGCGGCCGGGCGGGACGCCGGATTTCTCCAATGTGAGCATTCCAAAAGCTGGCTCGGTGCCGCGTCCGAAGATCGACGTCGACCCGCGCGACATCCGCGATCTGGCCTTCTCGATCATCCGCGTGCTCAACCGCGCCGGCGAGGCGGTCGGGCCGTGGGCAGGGCTGCTTTCGGACGACGAGTTGCTGGAGGGGCTGCGCCATATGATGACGCTGCGCAGCTTCGATGCGCGCATGCAGATGGCGCAGCGCCAGGGCAAGACCTCTTTCTATATGCAGCATCTCGGCGAAGAGGCAGTGAGCTGCGCCTTCCGCAAGGCGCTGTCGCGCGGCGACATGAATTTTCCGACCTATCGGCAGGCCGGCCTGCTCATCGCCGACGGCTACCCGATGGTCACGATGATGAACCAGATCTATTCGAACGAGGCCGATCCGCTGAAAGGGCGGCAATTGCCGATCATGTATTCGTCAAAGGAGCACGGCTTCTTCTCGATCTCCGGCAACCTGGCGACGCAGTACATCCAGGCGGTCGGCTGGGCGATGGCCTCGGCAATCAGCAATGATTCAAAGATCGCCGCCGCCTGGATCGGCGACGGCTCGACTGCCGAATCCGACTTCCATTCGGCGCTGGTGTTTGCCTCGACCTACAAGGCGCCGGTCGTGCTCAACGTCGTCAACAACCAGTGGGCGATCTCGACCTTCCAGGGCATCGCCCGCGGCGGTTCCGGCACTTTTGCCGCCCGTGGGCTCGGCTTCGGTATTCCGTCGCTGCGCGTCGACGGCAACGACTATCTCGCCGTCCATGCGGTGGCCAAATGGGCGGCGGAACGGGCGCGCAGCAATCTCGGGCCGACGCTGGTCGAATACGTCACTTACCGCGTCGGCGCCCATTCGAGCTCCGACGACCCGTCGGCCTACCGGCCGAAGGCCGAGTCCGATGCCTGGCCGCTCGGCGACCCGATCGTCAGGCTGAAGAACCATCTCATCCAGCGCGGCGTCTGGTCGGACGAACGCCACGCCCAGGCCGAGGCCGAAATCCTCGACACGGTGATTTCGGCGCAGCGGGAGGCCGAGCGCCATGGCACGCTGCATGCCGGCGGCAAGCCCTCGGCGCGCGACATGTTCGAGGGCGTCTATGCCGAGATGCCGCCGCATCTCAGGCGCCAGCGCCAACAGGCAGGGGTCTGACCATGCCGCGGCGGACCATGATCGAGGCGATCCGCGACGCCATGGACGTGTCGATGGCACGCGACAGCCAAGTCATCGTGTTCGGCGAGGATGTCGGCTTCTTCGGCGGCGTCTTCCGCTGCACGCAAGGCCTGCAGGCGAAATACGGCAAGAGCCGCTGCTTCGATGCGCCGATCAGCGAATCCGGCATTGTCGGCGCGGCCATCGGCATGGCCGCCTACGGGCTGAAGCCTTGCGTCGAGGTGCAGTTTGCCGACTATGTTTATCCAGCCTATGACCAGATCGTCTCGGAAGCGGCGCGGCTGCGCTACCGGTCGAACGGCGATTTCACCTGCCCGATCGTCGTGAGAATGCCGACCGGCGGCGGCATTTTCGGCGGCCAGACCCACAGCCAGAGCCCGGAGGCGCTGTTCACCCACGTCTCCGGCTTGAAAGTCGTGGTGCCCTCGAACCCGTATGACGCCAAAGGCCTGCTGATCGCGGCGATCGAGGATCCCGACCCGGTGATCTTCCTGGAGCCGAAGCGACTTTACAACGGCCCCTTCGACGGTCATCACGAGCGGCCGGTAACGCCATGGTCGAAACATGAGCTCGGCGAGGTTGCCGACGGCCATTACACGGTGCCGCTCGGCAAGGCGGTGATCCGACGGCCGGGTGCGGCGGTCACCGTGCTTGCCTACGGCACGATGGTCTATGTCGCCCAGGCGGCGGCGGAGGAGACCGGCATCGATGCCGAGATCATCGATCTGAGGACACTGCTGCCGCTCGACCTCGAGACGATCGTCGCCTCGGTCAACAAGACCGGGCGCTGCGTGGTCGTGCACGAGGCGACGCTGACATCGGGGTTCGGTGCCGAACTTTCGGCGCTGGTTCAGGAGAGCTGCTTCTATCATCTGGAAGCGCCTGTGGCGCGGGTCACCGGCTGGGACACGCCCTATCCGCATGCGCAGGAGTGGGACTATTTTCCCGGTCCTGCCCGGCTAGGCCGCGCGCTGGTCGAAACGATGGAAGCCTGAGGGGGAACGATGGGCGAATATGTCATCAAGCTGCCCGATGTCGGCGAAGGCGTCGCCGAGGCCGAGCTCGTCGAATGGCAGGTCAAGGTCGGCGATCTCGTGCGCGAGGACGCCGTGCTTGCCGCTGTCATGACCGACAAGGCGACAGTCGAAATTCCGTCGCCCGTCGATGGCGAGATCGTCTGGTTGGGCGCCGAGATCGGCGACACGGTGGCGATCGGCTCGCCGATTGTCAGGTTGAAGGTGGCGGGCGAGGGCAATGTGAACGCAGGCGCGAAATCGGCGGAGGGTGAGGCGGCACCTACCCCCACCCCTAGCCCCTCCCCACAAGGGGGAGGGGGACGAGCTTCGGCCGCCAAAGCCGAAGCCAGGTCCAGCTCGCCCTTGGTCGGGCATGTGCCAAGAACCGAGGGCGCACGAACGGCGGATACGGAGTCCCCCTCCCCCTTGTGGGGAGGGGTTAGGGGTGGGGGTACTGCGCCGGCTTTCGGGGGTATAGCGCCGGTCGGTGCGCCGCGCCCCGAGGGAGAAAAGCCACTGGCCTCGCCGGCCGTCCGCCTCAGGGCGAAAGAGGCCGGCATCGACCTTCGGCAGGTCCCGGGAACCGGCCCAGCCGGCCGCATCCGGCACGAGGACATCGACGCCTTCCTGGCACGCGGACCGCAGCTCGCGAAGGCCCCTGGCCTCGCCCGCAACGAGGCGGTCGAGGACATCAAGATAATCGGGCTCAGGCGAAGGATCGCCGAGAAGATGACGCTGGCCAAGTCGCGCATCCCGCATATCACCTATGTCGAGGAGATCGACGTCACCGCACTCGAGGATTTGCGCGCCGCGCTCAACAAGGAGAAGCGGCCGGGCGCAGACAGGCCGAAGCTGACGCTGCTGCCGTTCCTGATGCGGGCGATGGTCAAGGCAATCGCCGACCAGCCCAATGTCAACGCACTGTTCGACGACGAAGCCGGCATCGTCCACCAGCATGGCGGCGTCCACATCGGCATCGCCGCGCAGACGGCTTCCGGGCTGATGGTGCCGGTGGTCAAGCACGCCGAGGCGCGCGACATCTGGGACTGTGCAGCCGAGGTTGTCAGGCTGGCCGAGGCGGCAAAATCCGGCACGGCGACGCGCGACGAGCTCTCGGGCTCGACCATCACCATCACTTCGCTGGGCGCCATGGGCGGCGTGGCGACGACGCCGGTGATCAATCATCCGGAAGTGGCGATCGTCGGCGTCAACAAGATGATGGTGCGGCCGGTATGGGACGGCAGCCAGTTCATCCCGCGCAAGATGATGAACCTGTCCTCCAGCTTCGACCACCGCGTCGTCGACGGCTGGGATGCGGCGGTATTTATCCAGCGGATAAAGACGCTACTGGAGACGCCGGCGCTGATTTTTGTGGACTGAGGAGATGAACAGAGGATCGCAGGGGCGTGAGATGAGAGCAGTAGCGATCCTTCGCGCCCCCCTCTGCCCTACCGGGCATCTCCCCCTCAAGGGGGGAGATCGGCCGTCATCCCGCCTTTCGCCAATCTCCAGCCTTGCAGGACTAAGCCGAACGCGAAAGCTGCCAATCTCCCCCCTCGAGGGGGAGATGTCCGGCAGGACAGAGGTGGGTGCTGCCCCGCCGGCTCGTCGAACTAAGGTGCAATGATGAAGGAAATCTCCTGCAAGCTGCTGGTCATCGGCGCCGGTCCGGGCGGCTATGTCTGTGCCATCCGCGCCGGGCAGCTTGGCATCGACACGGTGATCGTCGAGGCAGGCAAACCGGGCGGCACTTGCCTCAATGTCGGCTGCATCCCGTCAAAGGCGCTGATCCATGCAGCCGAAGAGTTCGAAAAGCTCTCGCACATGGCCGGCGGCAAAAGTCCACTCGGCATAACGGTCGCGGCACCGTCGCTTGATCTCGCCGCGACCATTGCCTGGAAAGACGGCATCGTTAGCCGGCTGAACAACGGCGTCGCCGGCCTGCTGAAGAAAGCTGGCGTGAAGACGGTGCATGGCTGGGCGACATTTCGCGACGGCAAGACCGTTGCCGTCGAGACCGAGATCGGCATGCAGGTGATCCGAGCCGAAACGGTGGTGATAGCGACCGGCTCGGCGCCGGTCGAGCTGCCGTCGCTGCCGTTCGGCGGGCCGGTCATTTCGTCGACCGAGGCGCTGGCGCTGAGCGAAGTTCCGGAGAGGCTGGCGGTGGTCGGCGGCGGCTATATCGGGCTGGAACTCGGCATCGCCTTTGCCAAGCTGGGCGCCAAGGTGACCGTGGTCGAGGCGTTGCCGCGCGTGCTGGCGCAATATGATGCGGAACTGACCCGGCCGGTGGTGAAGCGGCTGGCCGAACTCGGCATCGAGGTGCTCGTGAACGCCAAGGCCAAGGGGCTGTCCACTAAGCGCGACGCGCTGCTGGTCGAGACGAATGGCGGCAAGAACGGCAAGATCGCTGCCGACAAGATGCTGGTCACGGTCGGTCGCAAGCCGGTGACCGAAGGCTGGGGGTTGGAGCAGATCGACCTCGACATGGCCGGACCCTTCATCCGCATCGACGACCAGTGCCGCAGCTCGATGCGCGGCCTCTTTGCCATTGGCGACGTCACCGGCGAGCCGATGCTGGCGCATCGGGCCATGGCGCAAGGCGAAATGGTCGCCGAGATCGTTGCCGGCCACAAGCGCAGCTGGGACAGACGAGCGATCCCGGCTGTCTGTTTCACCGATCCGGAGCTGGTCACCGCAGGCCTGTCGCCGGAGGAGGCCAAGACCCGTGGCGAGATCAAGGTCGGACAGTTTCCCTTCACCGCCAATGGCCGGGCGATGACGAAGTTGGGCGAGGACGGATTCGTCCGGGTAGTGGCGCGGGCGGACAGCCATCTGGTGCTTGGCATCCAGGCCGTCGGCCAGGGCGTGTCGGAGCTGTCGACGGCGTTTGGGCTGGCGCTGGAGATGGGTGCGACGCTGGAGGATATCGCCGGGACGATCCATGCCCATCCGACACAGGGCGAGGGTTTTCCGGAAGCGGCGCTGAAGGCGCTGGGGCACGCACTGCATGTCTGATGGCTCGCGCTCTCCCCCCTTGAGGGGGAGATGGCCGGCAGGCCAGAGGGGGTCGGTTCGACTGGATGCGACCTCCCTTGCGACAGATGGAGGTTGGCGCTCTACGCGAGGCGACCCCCTCTGTCGGCGACATCTCCCCCTCGAGGGGGGAGATTACGCAGCTCACCCTGCAAGCCGGCTAACCATTTCGTGCTGCGCATAGGCGCGGCCGAAGCGGTTGGCCAGGAAGGCGTCGAGGGCGATGTCCTCCTGCTTGATGAAGCCCCTGGCCGGCAAGGTGCCGTCCGCGAGCATGTCGAGCACCGCGCAGATGGCGGAGGCGGTGGTGATCTGGATGGCGCTGCGCACCGTTTCGCCGTCGCGCCTGGCGTAGATCTTGTTGGCGTAGGTTTCCTGCAGCAGACGGCCGTTCTTGCGGCCGCTGACGGTGACGAAGACGACAACCACGTCCTGCAGCGTCGCCGGCAGGGCGCTTTCGAAAATGTCCTTCAGCACGTCGCGGCGGTGCCGCAGGCCGAGGTCGTTGAGCAGCGCCTTCATAATAGCGGCATGGCCGGGATAGCGGATGGTGCGATAGTTCAGCGTCCGCACCTTGCCTTTCAGCGTTTCGGCCAGCGTGCCCAGCCCGCCCGAGGTGTTGAACGCCTCGTAGGTGACGCCGTCGAGCGAGAATTCTTCACGCTCCTCCAGCGGCGGCACTTCGATCAGCTCGCCTTCGACGATCGCCTCGCAAGGCTCGCAATATTCGTTGATGACGCCGTCGGTGCTCCAGGTCAGATTGTAGTTCAGCGCATTCGACGGGTATTGCGGCAGCGCGCCGACCCGCATGCGCACGCTTTCCAGCGTGTCGAAGCGGCTGGCGAGATCGTTGGCAACGATCGAGATGAAGCCCGGCGCCAGACCGCATTGCGGGATGAAGGCGCTGCTGCCGGAACGAGCCAGTTCCTTGACCCGCCTGGTGCTGACAACGTCTTCGGTCAGATCGAGATAGTGCACGCCGGCGCTGGCCGCCGCCTCGGCGATGCGCGTGGTCAGATGGAAGGGCGCCGCGCTGAGCACCGCGAATTTGCCGGCCAGGGCCGATTCGAGGGTGCCGGCGGCTTCGATGTCGAGTTCCAGCGTCTCGACCGTTTCAGGCAGTTCGGCCGCGCCGAGCTGCGCCGCCGAGCGGTCGACGAGCGTAACATGGTAGTTGCCCGTGGAAGCCAGCATCTCGGCAATGGTCGAGCCGATCTTGCCGGCGCCGACGACGATGATTTCCTTCATGACCGGTCCCTCGCACCAATGCTAAATTCACGGTTAGAATCGCAGCTTGCCTGTCGAAAGGAAGCGTGAGATTGTACGAAACGCAGCCTCTCTTTGGGCAATGTGACGGTAAGGTTCGTCGAAATGCTCAGCGATGCCGACCAGGCTCTGCTTTCCCTGCTGCGCACCAATGCGCGCGCCTCGACCGCAGAACTGGCGCGGCGCCTCGGCGTCTCACGAACGACGGTGCAAAGCCGGATCGAGCGGCTGGAAGAGCGCGGCATCATCGCTGGCTACGGGGTCAGGCTGTCGCCGGATTACGAGCAGGGGCTGGTCAGGGCGCATGTCCTGCTCACCGTCACCCCCAAGCTTGCCGACAAGGTGGTGCGCAGCCTGCAGGCGCTGGCACCGGTTCGCACGCTGCACTCGGTCAGCGGCAATTTCGACATGATCGTCATCGTCGAGGCGCCTTCGATCAGGGATCTCGACACGCTTCTCGACCAGATCGGCGCCATGGACGGAGTCGAGCGCACGTCGTCGTCGATCATCCTGTCGACGCGGATCGACCGCTGAGCGGGCTGGTGTCGCGGGTCCAGACGCTGGCGCGAAGGATCACCGAGCGCAGTGATCGTTCTGGCGCTCTCGCGGCAAAGCGATATAGGCTTCGAAGATGTTGGATGAGACTCGCAGAGGGGCCGCGTCCTCTCGCGCCAAGCTGACAAGTCGCGCGGTCACGCAACGATTTCCAGAGGAGGCCTCCTTGCCCAAGCAATGTTTTGGAAAATCCCATGTGCCGTTGTCGCCGGCGGTCAGGGCCGGCGATTTCGTCTATGTCTCAGGCCAGGTGCCGGTCGGCACAGACGGACTGGTGGTCAAGGGCGGCATCGCCGAACAGACCGAGCAGGTGCTGTCGAACGTCAAGGCGGCACTGGCGCTGGCCGGCTGTACCCTGGACGACGTAGTCAAGACGACGGTCTGGCTCGAAGACGCCCGCGATTTCGGCATTTTCAACACCGTCTATGCCAGGCATTTCCCGAAAGACCCGCCGGCGCGCACGACAGTGGAGTCGCGGCTGATGATCGACATCAAGATCGAGGTCGAGGCCGTTGCCTACAGGCCGGCCTGACGGGAAAATGGAGACAGGCGCGATGCAATTCGATCTCCTGATAAAAGGCGGCCGCCTCATCGATCCGGCCTCCGGCCTCGACGCGCAGCGCGATCTGGCGATTGCCGACGGCCGTATCGCCGCGATCGACACCGAAATCCCATTCGAACGTGCCGCCCGCGTCATCGATGCCACGGGCTCGATCGTCGCGCCGGGCCTGATCGACCTGCACAGCCATGTCTATTGGGGCGGCACGTCGCTCGGCGTCGATGCCGACCGGCTCGCCGCAAAGAGCGGCACCACCACCTTCATCGATGCCGGAAGTGCCGGTGCCGGCAATTTCCTCGGCTTTCGCCGCCACGTCATCGAGCGCTCGAAAGTCCGTATTCTGGCTTACGTCAACATTTCCTTTGCCGGCATATTCGGCTTCTCGCAGACCGTGGCGGTCGGCGAGTGCAGCGACCTCCGGCTCTGCGAACCGCGCGAGACCGTAGCGGCGGCTCGCGAGCACGCGGACGTGGTTGTCGGCGTCAAGGTCCGCTCGGGTCGCCATGCCGGCGGCACCAGCGGCATCGCGCCGGTCGATCTCGCGCTCGAAGCCGCCGACAAAGCCGGCCTGCCGCTGATGGCGCACATAGACGAGCCGCCGCCGGGCCGCTCGGAAGTGCTGCCGCGGCTGCGCAAGGGCGACATCCTCACCCACTGCTTCCGGCCGTTTCCCAACGCGCCGGTCTTCGCCTCGGGGGCGGTGCGGCCAGATATGCGGCTGGCGCGCGAGCGCGGCGTCATCTTCGATATCGGCCACGGCATGGGCTCGTTCGATTTCGAAGTGGCCAAGGCGATGCTCGGCGAGGGGCTGGCGCCGGACGTGATCAGCAGCGACGTGCATCTCTACTGCGTCGACGGGCCGGCCTTCGACATTCTGGTGTGCATGTCGAAGCTGCTGGCGCTCGGCATGCCGCTGGTCGAGGTGCTGCGCGCCGCGACACAGCGGCCGGCCGAAGCGATCGCCAGGCCCGATCTCGGCAGGCTGGCGGTGGGTGCGGTCGGCGACATCGCGGTGCTGCGGCTGCGTCCGGGCCGCTTCACCTTTGTCGATTCGGTCGGCGCCTCGCTGGTCGCCGAGCAAAGGCTGGTCTCGGACGGAATCGTGGTCGGCGGCAGCTGGTGGCCGAACGAGGCGGTGGACGATCTCGGCGAAACCGAGCGTTTCGAAGCGCATGCGCACGACACGCATGTCGATGTTGTGAGCCGGCATTTCGGGCGTGGGTGATCTCCCCCTTGAGGGCAGGGCTATCGCATATGAGTGATGGCATTGATGAGATAGTCGTCGTTCCAGGCGCATTTCTTGATGCGATGGCTGATGGGAACTTTGGCAGCATCGGCGGC
>NZ_JAMYLZ010000018.1:0-108591 GCF_040318315.1 Mesorhizobium sp. M1227 | reverse complement strand
ACCGCGCGGGTTCGGACCTCGGGAGAGAACTTGTTGGTCGTCTTGCTTGTCATGGCTCCACCTTCTCAGGAGTTGGAGCCTCCGATCAACCCGGCGCGGTTCATATCGCCTCAAGCTGATCGATACTCAATGAACTAAAAGGTCGCCTCATTCCAAATCCCCCAGTTCGATTTCGCGCCTATAAGCTGATCGGAGTCAATCGTGCCATTCAGCGGCGTACCTCAGATCAGCCGAAGAAGCAGTCGTGGCCTCTCCCACAATCGGACGCCAGAAAGTGGCTCTGCCGATGCTTGGTTATGGCGCAGATGGCACGCCTCGAAGGAGGCCGTTCACAACCGGCCGGCCGTCTTGAGCCGAGTCCCGGATGCTTCTCGATTTTCTGTCCAACCATCGAGGATCCCGTTCGGCAGCGGATCCGCATCCATCTTAGATTGGCTTTGTCGAGAGGGAAACGCAAAGCGCGCACGGCCGGCCTCCCTGAGGCCTTGGCTCGTCCGCATACACGTGTCGCCCATCAAGAAGACCTTCCTAGGCACCTGAGCATCTGGCCCAGTTATCGGTCGGCTGAAGACACTCTCATAACGCCATGGCAGTCTCCCGCAGGCGCGCCAAACATGCTGGCGTTGTGAAAATAACGATCCATATCGCGCGGCGCTTGTGGGTGTGATACTTGTGCGAATGCTTCCCGATCAACAGAAGGCAAATAGCTTCGAAACATTCTTCCCCAACGGTTCCGCCTGGGTCCGGGTAGACTTCCATCTGCACACCAAGGCCGACAAGGAATTCGTCTACAATGGGCAACACACCGATTTCGTCAGCGGATACATCGCTGGCCTGAAAGCCTCAGGCATTCGGCTTGGCGTGATCACCAACCACAACAAGTTCGACCTCCAAGAATTCAGAGCTCTCAGAAGAGCTGCTAGGCAAGAAGGCATCGGCCTGCTCCCGGGTGTCGAACTCTCTGTCAACGACGGAGCAAATGGTGTCCATGCCCTCATTGTGTTTTCCGACGAGTGGCTCGAAAAAGGCCACGACTTCATCAACGCGTTTCTCGGAAACACCTTCAGTGGCCGCACGCCAGCGCAGTACGAAAACGAGAATGCCCGCTCGAACGAAGACATCGTTTCAACTCTAAAGACCCTTGAGCAGTTCAACCGCGATTTCCTCGTTGTCTTCGCTCATGTTGAGGCATCCAGCGGGCTCTGGAACGAAGTCAAAGGCGGGCGCATGCAGGAGCTGGCCGCCAATCCGCTCGTGCAGAAATACTGCCTCGGCTTCCAGAAGGTCCGCACGCACGATGTGCCGGATCGCGTCGGCCGGACGAAGGTCAAACAATGGTGGCCGCAGTACCCGGCGGAAGTCGAAGGTAGCGACCCGAAGAGCATCGAGCAGATTGGCAAAGGCGAGCATACCTTTCTTAAGCTCGGTGACCTCACCTTCGAGGCCGTGAAGTTCGCTCTGCGCGATTTCGAGTTCCGCGCAGCGGGAGCTGCACTCAAACTGACACACGGCTATATAGAGGCTGTACGCTTTGAAGGCGGGCTGCTGGATGGTGTCCGCATTCCGCTCTCGCCGCACCTCAACTGTCTGATTGGCATCCAAGGCAGTGGTAAGTCATCCGCCCTCGAATGCCTTCGATGGGCGCTCGACATTCCATTCGGCGATAGACCCCAAGATCGAAAGTACAAAGAAGACCTAGTCCCGTTCGTACTGAAGAGTGGCGGTCGCGTTATCGTCGAGGCGGTTGATCACCTCGGATCAAAATATGAGGTTCGCAGGATCTTGGGACACGACCCGGAAGTCTATCTGAACGGCGTCCTACGCAGAGGAGTCGCCGTCAGACAAAGTGTGATCCGAAACCCGCTCTACTTCGGGCAAAAAGACCTCTCGGCTGCAGGCCAGGATTTTGGAAAGGACCTGGTCGAGAAGCTAGTCGGTGAGTCTCTGCGACCTATCCGTGAGTCGATTGCGACCAAGGTTGGTGAGCTTAAGTCAGCGGTTACGCTACTGCAGGCGATCCAAACCGACACCGAAAAACTTACCGGTTTTCGCCAGGAGCTTGCTGCTCTCGAATACCAGATCGAACAGTTTGACAAGCATGGCGTGAAGGACAAGCTGGAAAAGCAGCTTGCCTATAATCAAGACGCCTCGTTCGTGACATCGGTCGGTCAGAAGGCGGAAAGTTGGAGTGAAGTCGTCGGTGATTTAGCCGACGAAGGCATCGAGCTGCTCGATGCTCTCGCTGTCCCGAGCTCAAAGTACAACGCCGCTTTCTTCGCCGACTACGCGGTAGCTCTCGCCGAACTGAAAGCTTCTGTAGCCTCGATCAAGGCAGTTCAAACAGCCATCGACACCGTCCGCGACAAGCTTGGCGAAAAGCACGCCGCTCTGAACGGCACGATCAGTGGTCTCAAGGAAGAATTTGCCTCCGTGGAGCGCGAGCTTCTCGAAGCGCTCGCCGACAAAGGTGTTACCGCGCTTCAGCCCGATGACTATCTCAAGAACACTGACCGAAAAACGCTGATCGAAGGGAAGATCGCTGAGCTCGTGACCGCAACTTCTAAGGCTGCGGACCGTAGAGAACTCGCCGCCAACACGAGCAGTGCGCTCAACGAAAAGTGGCTCGAAGAGTATCGGGTGACGGCCGCCGCCCTCGACAAGATCAATAATGTCCAATCTGAGCTAAAGATCACCCCGACGTTCAAGGGCGACAAGAAAGCCTTCACGATCCGGCTAGAGGCCGCCCTCAAGGGTAGCAGTGTACGAAGCGAAAGCATCGAAGCCATCTGTGGAAAGTACGTGGATTTCGCGGCTATCTACGCCAACCTCGACGAGGCAGCAGCCTTGGCGAAAGGACGTGCAGATGCTTTTCGTGAATACTTCCTGAGAGCGCTGCCCACGCTCCTGACCTTCCAGGTGCCCAACACTTACGAAATCAACTATCACGGACGCCCTCTACGTTCGCATTCCCTCGGTCAGCGTGCTTCCGCGATGATGCTCTTTTTGCTGAGCCAGCAGGAACACGACCTCGTTCTGGTCGACCAGCCTGAAGACGACCTCGACAGCCAAACGGTTTACGAAGAAGTTGTGAAGCGCATCCGCAAGATCAAATCCAACAGGCAGTTCATCTTCGCCACCCACAACGCAAATTTTCCGGTACTGGGAGACTCGGAGTCTGTCTCCGCATTCAGCGCATCCGATGACAGGATTGCCGTTTCCTCTGCCAGCATCGACGCCGCCGACACCCAGAAGCTAATCATCAGGATCATGGAAGGCGGCCCCGAGGCGTTTGCCCGCCGCAAGACAATCTACGAACATTGGAAGGCAGGCCTATAGCGATGGAGCGGACACACGCTTCCCAGATTGCCGAGCTGCTCAATGCGCAGAACCAGCTTGCGATAAAGTACGACGCCCAGCATGTTCTTGATCATGCGAACGAGTATGTAGTCGACCTCTCGGAAGACGGTCGCGTCGTGTGCTGTGCTCAACTCAAGCGCGTGCAGTGGTATCAGGCCGAAATTTCCCACGTGACCACACATTTTGTTCGCCAGGGACGAGGCGCACGATTGATAGAGGCGGCAGAGCAACGCGCGCGTAAAGATGGGGCGCGTTTACTTCAATGCACGGTGCGAACTGGAAACGGCCCAAGCGAGGGCATGTTCGCGAAGGCCGGTTTCCAACGTGGCCCGACATTTGGAAATCCTCAGACCGGAAACAATGTGACAGTCTGGAGCAAAGCGCTCATCCATCCTCAAAACAACCTGAGTCGCGACGGCTAAGGCAAAGCGGGGAAATGACGATGCTCAGGACCCGTCGATGGCGATTTCGCCAAATTGGTTGTGGAAGTGGCCAGTCCGCTTCCTGCCCTCACCAGGCAATGCGATTTGGCTTGGCGGCAAGTGTTTTCGAGAAGCAAGCCTTAGGCGGCTCGGAAAAAGCTTCTTCCTTTATCGTAGCTTTCCGCTTGGCCAAGCCGGACCAAGGATTGAAGCACGTCGCGTACATCGGCGACGGTCTCGTCCGGTGACGTGAACGCGACCGCGATTTCTTCTGCCGACAGGGGCGCTTTCGCACGCGTCATGAGATCGAGGACAACCCGCGCCTGGTCCAGTCGCGCGGCCGGGAACGGGGTTTTCTTCGCCCTGACTTTGGTCGCCAAGATCGCCTGGACGCGGTCGCCGCGATGGGCCAGCGGACCGATTTTGTCGATCTGATACTCGGGGCGCAGCCATTTGATGAAGCCCCGGCGCTCTTCGGCGGCCCGGACTTCGTTCAACCTGACAAGGCCGTCAAGGGTTTGCTCGACGTTAACATCCGCGTGCCACCCGTAGGATTTCAAGACGGCGGCGTCCAGCCGATCATGAAGCTCTCGCAGGATCACAATACGGCCACGGCTTCGGATGTCCTGATCCTTGCGCGAGACTGCGCTGCCCTTTCGGACGGCTTCGAGAACATTGTAGAGCGCCGTCAGGGACAGGTCGGAATGCTCGGCGAGGACCCGCTTGCGCGTGTCATCGAGTTCTTCGGCGATGGCACTTATTTCAGCACGAGCCGACGCACCTGCATCGGGATGCGGGAAGGGATCAAAACACAAGGACTTCGAATACCTTGGATCGTTGCCAACGCCCTGGCGGCCTCCGGTGCGCAAAGCCCAAGCCACATGCACCTTCGAAGACAGCACGCCGAGATGGAAGGAATCATCCGATGCAATCGCGACCAGCATGTTGTCTGGAAGCACCTCGGCCTCCATGAACTGGAAGATGCGGTGCTTCATGGTTTCGACGGTGGCGATGTAGCGGGACAAGCCGTCCAATGCTGGCCGGAGTTCCCTTCGTGGCTCACCGAACCACCACCATTTCTCTCGATATGAGGGCCGATTGTTTCGGTCTCGCTCCGGCTTCACCGTATCCAGCAAGTGTTGATAGACCTCGGGGAATTCTCGTCGGACCTCATCAGCGGCGGTGCCGAACAGGTCGATAACCATCACACCACGCGGCCGTGATGTCAGATCCTTGCCATTGCGGTATTCGCGGATGAGCCGATCGAGGCCCGGCCGCTTTCCAAGGCCGAGCTCAATGGCCCTTTCACGCGTGATGATGAAGCCATTTCCGTGCAGCTTCACGCCCGGTGAGCAGATCGCGTCGTTAGCCAATAGTGCCTTCGATTTGGTGACATCTACGCCAATCGTGAGATCGGGATTGATCTTCCCTTCACGTTCAGCGAACTCGATCTTGGGCTCATCGGTATCAAGGTCTGCCTCTCTCGTCACGATGCGCACAACCCCATCCCGTTCGCCAGCTTCAGCAACGGTCATGGCAATCCTGACCGCAGCGGCTTCTTTTGACGCCTTAGTCCATGGATGGTCCGGAATGGCGAACACGAGGGAAACTGGCCAGGGGCCCGCCAGATGTCTCTCAAGGACTCGCCGCTGGAATTTCTGCGTTATCGAGTTCGTGGTAACGAAACCGAAGCGGCGCAGCCGGGTTTCCTTCCTCACAAGCAGATCGGCTGACCTATCCCACCAGTACATCACGAAATCCGCTGCAGGATTCATCTGCGGGTTGGCGCTCCACAAGGCTTCGGCGTAGCCCGCGCCCAGTCGCGCGCGAATATCCTTCCCGCCAATGAACGGGGGGTTGCCGACAATGAAGTCGGCCTCCGGCCAGTCGGCGCAGATCGCGTTCGGATAGAAGTAGGTTTCGTTGCCTTGGCCGTCGGACACGGGCTTGCCGAGCGCATCGCGCTTGAGATGCGGATGGGGATAGCCCGACCAGGTGAGCAGCGCATCCTTCGCGTGAACATGGTCGCTGCTGCCCAACACCGGTTCTGAAGGCACGGTCGACCGAGTCCGCATGTGCCACTGGATGTATCCGATCCAGAGCACCAACTCGGCAATCTCAACCGCCCGCCTGTTGATTTCCATGCCGAAGAACTGCTCCGGCTTCACCGAGATGTTAGCGACGTGTGCGACCGCTTCGTCGCCGCCGATGTCCTGCAATTGCTTGAGCGCTTCGCCTTCCAACTGCTTCATCCGGCGGAGGGCAACGTACAGGAAATTCCCCGTGCCACATGCCGGATCGAGTACCCGTACGGACGCTAGGTGCCTGAGGAAGTCTTCAACCTCGTGAATGGCGGCCGCGTTTGAGCCATTGCGAATCGCACGCTCGGCCGCCGATTGATGGCCGATCCAGTCTTTGGTGAGGGGTTCGACGATCGTGGCATCCACCACCCGTTCGACATAGGCACGGGGCGTGTAGTGTGCACCGAGACGTCTGCGCTCGATCGGGTCCAGTGCCTGTTCGAAAAGAGTGCCGAATATTGCAGGCTCCAGATCGCGCCAATCGGCATCCGAGGCATCGCGGAGAAGGCGTATTTCGTCCTTAGTCAGCGGGAGTGACGCGGCATTCTTGAAGAGTTTGCCATTGAACCGAAGCAGTCTCTCGCCGATGCCGGGCGAGTAGTCGCCGCGATCCATATGCCGCCAGAGGTCGTCGATTTCGAAGGTAAACCGCGTCGGGTCGTCGAGACACTTCGTCAGAAGCTCCGTGAAACCCTTCTTGCGGAGCAGCCCCACGTCCTCGACGAACATCGTGAAGAGGCACCGCATGAGGAAAACTGCTACGCTGCCGGCCTCGAAGCCTCGCCCTTCGAGGGCCTTCGAGATTTCTGCCAGCTGCCCGGCAATCTCTCTGGTAACCTTGGCCGTCTTCTGTGCTGGATCAAGGGATTGAGGTTGTTCCCATACCGTACGCAACAGTTCTCGGGTACCCGAACTGGCCAGCTGACTAAGTTCGATGCGAAACTGCCGCGCATCTGGAAACTGGGCGTAGTGGCGTCCGTGACCGGAAAAATCGGCGTAGAGCTCGACAGCTCGCCCCACGTCGCAGGCTATGATGAAGGGCGGATACGGATGGTCGGAGGGCAACGATGCTGCATATCGCTCGGCCTGCCGGCGGGCCTGGACCATAACGTGATCGAGACCAGGCAATGCCGTGCCGGCGGGTCCACCCTCCGCCGTCACGAATAGGTCTACCTGGCCTTCTGGCACCGCTTTCTTGCCACCACGGAGGCGGCTCTGCTTTGCCTCTAGGATAAAGCACCCTCGCTTGTAGAGATCGATGCGCCCAGCTTCGGTCGTCCCATCCGGACGTTTTCTTTCAACGCGCCGTTCGAACACGTAGTCGTTGAAGTCATGGGCGGCTAGCGCAGGATCAGGTCGCCTGACTCCAATCACATCACAAAGCTCTGCCAAGAAAAGAGAATAATTTGCTCTCTCTTGACCTCCGTCGAGATTTGCCCATCGCCTAATGAAGTTGGCGACCGTTAATAATTTATCAATATCTTCGCCGTGTCCCACGCAGCAAAGTGACATTGCTTAGTTACTAAATCCATAAAGTGGACGCGCACCGTGCGCTGGGTCCGATCTGGTATTTATATCGGCTTGATGGCGCAGTCTATCCGGAAGAACGGATAGGTACGGACGACTATTCTACGCAGCTCAATCGATGCCCGCGAGAACATTACTCGGCTGCTTTCAGATAAATTCGCCTTAAAGCGGGCTGTCAGCTCACGGCCCCGTTCCAGCCATTGCTAATGCTTGCCAGAACTGCGGAATTGGCAGGGCTATTGACAACGCACTCTAAATGTTCGCCTTTTGTGCTTCGAAAGTCGCATAAGTGGCAGTGTGGAATTGGAGGGAGATCTCCAGAAACCGGAACTCAGCCCCATTCACGGCCTCAGCTCTGACAGATGAAGCCTATGCCGTCAGCTCCATGTGACATGAATTGCCATCAACGCGCTTTCATGCTTGCTGGGCCGATGTCTCGTCCTCGCTTGCTGCCCGAAAAGAGTTTTCCCACCTATGCGTATCTGCCTGGCAAGTATCCGCATCCGGTACGTCATCCCTTGGGCCATAGCTACCGAAACGAGCCCGTGACCATCGCCCTTGCGGAAGCACTAGGCTCGGATGTCTTTCGATGGGGAATCGACCTTTTCAACCACGGCTATTACTGGGAAGCCCATGAGGCTTGGGAGCCTCTTTGGCACGCTGCGAAACGAAGCACCCAGCACCGCCTGTTCTTCAAGGGACTGATCCTATTGGCGGCGGCCGGGGTAAAAATACGCGAGGGAAAGCGGGTCGCTGCCGTGCGCCACGCGACAAGAGCTGCCGCGCTTTTTCGTCAGGTGGTGACGGTGCCGAGCCGGCTCTTTGAGACTGCACTCGGGATGACACCTGCCGCGCTTGCAGAATATGCCGAAGCGGCCGTAACTTCCCGGGTCATTTTGCCAGAGCCAAAGCCTGACCAGCCCGAGCCCGTTTTCGATTTTGTTCTCGCACCAAAATTGGAGAGTGTCTGATCGGCAACCCTTGGTACCGTTCAACCCAGCTTCGCCTGTGGAAGGCGGGTTACTCCCGCCTTTTTTGTGTCCGGACTACATAGGCCGATGGACCTGCAGCAATCAGGCCGCGGTCTTCTTGCGCGTCCGCTTCACCGGCGCCGGCTTTTCCGGTTCTTTCGGCTTTCGGCCGAGCCCCATCGTTTTGGCCAATGCCGAGCGCGCTGCGGCATAGTTCGGCGCGACCATCGGGTAGTCCGCTGGCAGGCCCCATTTGGTGCGATATCCGTCGGGCGTCAGGTTGTGGTGGGTCGCGAGATGGCGTTTCAACGACTTGAATTTCTTCCCGTCCTCAAGGCTGACAATGTAGTCCGGAGTGACCGATTTCTTGATCGGCACGGCAGGCTTGAGAGCCCCGGACTTATCCGGCGCAGCACCGCCGCCGGCGGTGCCCTTCAATGCGGCGTGGATCTGACTGATGAGGGCCGGCAAGTCACCGACCGGAACCGGATTGTTCGAGACATAGGCCGAGACGACGTCGGCAGTGAGTTCGATCAGGTTGTCGGCATTGCTTTCAGCTTCTTCTGTCACGAAACTCTCCTGGCGGCTTGAAAGACAGTCGGCGAAATTGTCCGTTTCATAGTGGCGGTTGGCGCCAAACGCAACGAATGCATTGGGCACTATTGCGATGCCTGTTCGGCACAGCGGTCATGGCAACGCATCCCGCGTCGTGCGCGTGTTGGTCCGTCCCCTGTTCGTCTGGGCAAGCCGTTCCAGATTGCCAATCGTTTTTCTGTTGAGCTGCATGCCGATTGCCTATTCGGCATCGGGCAGAGATGCTTCGATGGCCAGAACCTCCAAGCCCTCAATTTCTTGCATCACCTTTCCAGCGATACCTTGCAAATCGCCGTACATCCCGACGGTCGATTCGATTACGACTTGTATTTGAGCTTCCCGTTTCGCCCACAGGCGTGTTGTGGCCTTGCGTTCCTTGGCCAGGTCCTCCTGCATATCAGAGAATTTTTCGACGATGGCCTCGACGCGGTGGCGGAACCGCGGACCGGTCAGATAGCCATAGACCTGCTCCATTTTGGTGGCCTGGCCGTCCTGGGCGAGGCGGGAGTTCGCCAGCTCGATGAGTGATTGTCGCAGCATGATTGCGATCGGCATCGCGCATTTGGGATGGGCGACATAGACCCCGTCTAGAAGATCGAAGGTTTCCACACCGGGAGGCAGAGCTTCCGAGATCATCAGCGCGATATCCGCCTTCGCCGCCCGCTGATCGGCCCTGAGCTTTCCCAGCCAACCCTGGCTCCAGTTCTTGGTGCGTTTCGATTCCCACAAAATGGCGCCGCATGGCTGGCCGGCCGGTCCGACCACGCGGTGCAGGACATCTCCGCCGAACTCACCCTTGGCAACCGGTTCAATGACGTCCATCGGGAACCGGCCGGCAATGAGGGCTTCCAGCTCGAGCTCCAGCACCTCGCCCTGGAGCTGCTGGGAGCCCTGTTCCGCACGGCGCTTCAGCTCCTCAATTTGACGCTGCATGCCGGCGATCTGTTCTTCTTTTTCCGCAACCTTCATCTTAAGGCCGTCTTCGGCTTCCGACCTCGCCTTGACGCGAACGGCGTCCAATCCTTCCTGGATCTTCCTCTCGATGGTCAGCGCCATCTCTCGCTTTTCGTCGTCGAGCGCACGCTGCTTTTTCAGGAATTCCGCCTGTTGCTGCTGGGCCTCGGTGAGCTTTTCGTCGCGCGCCTTTAACGTCGCCTCCAGCTCGGCAAGCTTCTTATCCTTGTCCTCCAGGTCTACCGAAAGCAGCAATTTTGCCTTGCGGGCTTCCTCGACCGCGATCCCGGCACGCTCAAGCTTGATTTGCTCTGCCACCTGGTTGGCGATCTCCTCTCTGGCGGCGGCGATCTCGGCCTGCTGGCGCTTGAGCTCCTCTTCTCTGGCAGCCATCGATGCCTTGCTCTGCGTCAGGCGCATTTCGTATTCTTCACGCGTGGCGGCAATCAAAGGGGCGGCGAGCGACTCATTGAGCTTGATTTCCGTCTTGCAGCTTGGGCAGCTGATCGTCGGTTCATTGGGAATCCTGTCCCCCTGCAGCATGGTATTGGTGGGCTGGATGGTCATCTGCGCGCTCCTCCCTAAGGAATCTGCTTTAGGACACGCCAGACTATACCTCGCCACGCGTTTTCGGAAAAGAACAAAGAGTGAACTGATGGGTTATCCCCGCCTCTCCCCGCTGTTCCGCTCATGACTAGATTTTCTGGCGCTCCATCTCCGCCAACATCTCACGGGCAAACTCGTCGATCGTCACATAGTCCTGCAGAAGCTGGGCGTGGAACACGGCGCGGGGAGACTTGTCCGTGACCGAGTGGGTCATCCATGGTCGCCAAATGCCCAGGACCCTCTGCTCCGCCTGCAGCTTGTCGTAGAGCTCGAAATCCCGCTTCTGGATGGCATCGCCACTCGCCTTCTCGAGTTCGTTGTACCTGTCGACTGTCTCGGGCGTGACGATGAAGGGCGGGATGTACAGGGGTATCCGGTGAGCGAGGCTGTCGCGGAACCCTTTGAGATGCTCGTCTATCCAGCCTTGACGCTTGCCTAAATAGGCGAGGAACTCGTTGCTAAAGGAAGCGCGGACTTCCTTGCTTTTCGGGCCGAGGCCCACTCGGAGAGACTCGAGCTCCTTGCACTCGGCGTTGAGGACCGGCTTCTCGCAGACCCAGATCCAGGCCAAATTATCGAGACACCCGAACGCATTCACTACGAATGCCTGAATAGCCAGCGTCGCGTCGACGACCGCGTCCCTCTCGGGGACTTCGTCCAGCTCTGGGGGGAGCTTCTCGAACACGACGTCAACAGCCCTGACCATGGTACCAAGGCGCCGCGAGAACCCATGATATGCGAACTCGTGGCCACGCTCGGTTTGATACTTACGACCAAGAAAGCGATCCCGCAGTTCAGCGAACTGCCGATGCATGTCCTCTCGGCCAGCGTGAAGTTTTTCGATGTCCTCGGGTTTGAAGTAGCAGACCATTTGCTTGACAACGCCTTGATGATGCCCCGGCGACGCGGCCAGGCGACTAGGAATGGGTGTTGATGTCCTGCTCAATCTGCCGTGCTGATTCCAGAATGTCATCGAAACTCGGCGGAGTGCCGAAGATCATGGCCGCCGTATTGGCATAGTCGCGCGTGAGCGCGTCCACCATCTTTGGAGCGGGCGCGATCGCGAAGCTGCCCGGGACTGCTGAGGCGAGGTCATAGTCGGGACGGTCGAAAAACATTCGTGCATGCCGCACACAATCGGCGCCAAGATCGAGATCGCCGAGCGCGGCCTTTCCGGTCTCGGATCCGAGAAGACAGTGCAGGTCATAATAGTGCCGAGACACCCGCTGGCCTTCCTGCCGCAACTCGCCGCGCCGCTCGTACCAGCGGCGCAATCCATGGGCGATCACCACCTTGTCCCAAAAGGTGCGTGTCGCCTCGATCGTGGTCACGTCGGCGACGGTGAGATCAATGCCTGCCGCTTCCTCCGCGACATAGGGCGTAATCGTGATGGGGCGATTGGGATCGAGCGCCGATTTCGCCCCGGATTCGAGGCGTATGACCGGTCGCACATAGGCGCCATCACGCGGCTCGACCTCGGGATACCAGAGCAGCAGGGTCTGACCATCGGCATCGGCTTCGTCGACCTCCACCCGGCCGGCACCGTTCGTAATGTCGGCAAGTTGAGCGGTGAGGAAGTCTCGCAACGGGCCTGTGATATAGGCGCGGCAGGCGTCCCGGATGGCGTCGAGCTTGGCGCGGCGCTTCTTGTTCGACAGTCCCTCAAGCTCTTCGACGGAGGCAGCCTCGTCGAGATCGTCGCGGAACACGGTAACATCGATGTCCTCGGAAAAACGCTGGATGAGCCCATAGCCTTTTGACAGCGACGTCCCGCCCTTGAAAAGCAGCCGTGGCTCCCCCGCAGGCCGTTCGTGGTAGAGCGAATTGAGGGTCCAGCAGACCCAGAAATCCTTTTCGACATTGCCCACCGGAGCTCCGATCCGATTGGCCGTGGCGAGGAACAGGTCGAGCCGGTCACGTGGGGATGCCGCGATGATCTGGCGGTAAGCATCGGTAGTCATGGCTTCGCCTCGTGCGGGTCCGCGCTCAGGATTTCGCGGAGGAACTCCTGCATCCAGATCGGCACGGCGGAGAGACCAGCGCGCAGATCCTCGCGAATGGCCTCGCCGTGCTTGGGGTCGGCAAACAGGCGGCGCAACGTCGCCTGGATACGCTTGCGTTCGCCCTTCTGGGTCAGCATGTCCTGCATCCAATGCAAGGCCTGGACGACCCGCATCCCCGGCCGATCCGCCCAATAGAGGCGGCTAGGGGCAGCGTATTTGAAGTGGATTTCCTGCGTGCCGAGCTTGATTGGCTTCAACCGCGCATCGACCAGCACTTCTATTCGGGCGGGGACGGCGGTCGTCAGGCCGAGGTCGTTGGCGGCCGTCATACCATCGATGACGGCGCGCGCCCGATCGCGGCGCGTGACGGTGCGGATCACAGCGCGATAATCCGGCACGGTGGCGCGGCCAGTCAGGTTGTTCGTGCGCGGCCGGTCATAGAGGCCTCGGTCGATCCGGCGCAGCTCCCCGGCGGCTGCCAGGCGCTGCAGGGTTTTGTCCACGGCGGCGCGCGCGCCGAGATCGGCGAAGTCGCCGGGGGTCCAGACCTCGTCGGGTTTGGACTGAATGCGGGCAAGCAGGCGCGAGCGAAGATCGGTATCGGGCTCAACTATGGGCATGTCCGAAATATGCTACAAGTTTCGGACAAAGGCAAGATACGAGTCCGAAGTATGCTACAATTTTCGGACACTCGTGGCGCCCAAACTCCAAAAATGGAAACCGCATTCTCGCATTGAAGGGTATGGCCCCAAGCATCGAATGCCTCCTTCCGTAGGGGCACGACATCATCCCGGTTGACTCTTAACCAAGACGAGAACAAATGTAGAACATATAACAGGCTTTCCGCGTTTCAAGGGTCAGATGAGTGTATCGGCGCCCCCTGCTGCCATTTCAGACCTTCGAGAACGCATCGCGCGCCTCGAAGGCGGAAATGCGCGCGAGCGTACGGTTTTGCCGTTCGGAGTGGCCGCGATTGACAGGGTTCTGCCGGGAGGGGGATTGGCTTTTGGCGGTCTGCACGAGGTCGCAGGCGGTGGCAATGGCTCCGTCGATGGCGCAGCCGCGGCACTCTTCGCGGCAGGAATTGCCGCTCGCACGGTCGGCAAGGTGCTGTGGTGCGTTACCCGGCCAGACCTGTTTGCGCCGGCGATCGAACAGGCCGGCCTTCCTCCGGGAAGGGTGATCTATGTCGAGGCCGGTGACGAAAAATCTGTTCTAGCCTGTTTCGAAGAAGGTCTTCGTGGTGGTTTTGGCGCGGTCGTTGCCGAGATTGCCCGGCTTTCGATGACGGCCTCACGGCGGCTTCAGCTCGCCGCCGAAAGCTCCGGCGCCATCGGCATCGCCATTCGCCGCTGGCGTCGGCAGACGGAGGCAACGGATTTTGGGCAGCCAACCGCCGCAGAGACACGCTGGCGGGTGTCGGTCCTGCCGTCGACGCCATTGCCTGTTCAGGGAGTCGGGCGTGCGCGCTGGCAGCTTGAACTGATCCGATGCCGTGCAGGCGAGAGTGCAGATTTCATAGTGGAGGCTTGCGATGCCAAGGGTCGTATCGCTCTTCCTTCCGATGTGGCCGACAGACCGCTTCAGAAGGAAATCGGGCGACGCCGCGCCTCCGCCTGAGACGCCGCTCGTTTTGATCGGCCGCGACGGACGCCGCCGTGTTGTGCTTGCCGCCGACGCGGCAGCGCACGCAGCCGGCCTGCGCATCGGCATGCCGGCGAGCAAGGCGCAGGCCCTTGTTCCGGGCCTGATTGTTCACGACGCTGAGCCCGACGCCGACGAAATCGCGCTCAAGCGCTTGGCGCTGTGGGCGTTGCGCCGCTACGCGCCAATCGTCACGGCCGATCCGCCGGACGGCCTCGTCATCGACACCACCGGCGCCGACCATCTGCATGGCGGCGAGGCGGCAATGCTCACCGATATGGTGGATCGCCTTGCCGCGTCGGGCCTCATCGCACGGGCTGCGGTTGCCGACAGCGGGGGTGCGGCCCACGCGCTGGCGCGCTTCGGCACCCGGGCCACGATCGTCGTGCCAGCTGGCAAGACAGCCCAGGCGATCCTGCCATTGCCGATCGCGGCGCTTCGCCTGCCCGCCGCGACGATCGACAGCCTAAGGCGGCTGGGATTCGAGACAATCGCCGACCTCGCCGGCACGCCGCGCGCGTCGCTCGCTCTGCGTTTCGGTCCGGAACCCGGTCGCCGCCTCGACCAGGCGTTTGGGAGGGTGAGCGAACTGATCGAGCCGATCCGGCCGGAGGAGATCGTCGAGGTACGCCGCAATTTTGCCGAACCGATCGGCGCGCCAGAGACGATCGCCCGCTATACAGGCAAGCTGGTGGCGGAACTCTGCATTGACCTTGAGACGCGGGGGCTTGGCGCGCGCCGGCTCGATCTTCTGTTCTTCCGTGTCGACAATCGCATCGAGGCGATCCGTGTCGGCACAGCAACGCCGGTTCGCGACACGAAGCGCATGACCCGGCTCCTCACCGACAAGATCGAGACGATCGACCCGGGATTTGGCATCGAGCAGATGCGGCTAGCCGCGACTGTCGCCGAGCCGCTGCGGGCGAAACAGACGATCTCTTCACTTGCCGAGGCGCCGGAGCCGGACGTCTCGGATGTGATCGACATCATCGCCAACCGTGTCGGCGAGGGCCGGCTCTATCGCTTCGCCCCGGTTCAGAGCGACGTTCCCGAACGCTCCGTTCAGCGCATTGCCCCGATGGCGCCTGATACCGGCGAGGGCTGGCCGGGCCATTGGCCGCGACCGTCGCGGCTGCTGCCGCGGCCCGAGCCGATCGAGACGGTAGCACTTCTTCCCGACCATCCGCCCGTGACCTTCACCTGGCGCGGCGTTCGCCGGCGCGTGAAGCGTGCGGACGGCCCGGAACGGGTCTTCGGGGAATGGTGGAAACGCGACGCCGAGCTCGCGGCGGTGAGGGACTATTTCCAGGTCGAGGACGAGAATGGCGAACGTTACTGGGTCTTCCGTGCCGGCGACGGCGAGGATGCGGCGACCGGATCGCACAAATGGTTCATGCACGGGATCTTCGGATGACTGTCGGAACCCGATATGCCGAGTTGCAGGTCACCTCGCATTTCTCCTTCCTGCGTGGGGCATCGTCCTGCGACGAGCTGTTTGCGCAGGCCGCGCTGCTCGGCGTCGAAGCGCTCGCTGTCGTCGACCGCAATTCGCTTGCCGGCATAGTCCGCGCCCACGAAGCGGCGAAGGCGACAGGCGTCCGGCTAATCGTCGGCTGCCGTCTCGATCTCGCCGACAGCATGTCGGTCCTTGTCTATCCGACCGACCGACCGGCCTATTCGCGTCTCTGTCGGCTGCTGTCACTCGGCAAGGGTCGGGCCGGAAAAGCCAAGTGTCATCTCGACTGGGCTGATGTCGTTGCCTATGGCGAAGGACTGATCGCGGTCCTGGTGCCGGACGAAGCCGATGATCTTTGCGCCGTTCGGCTGCGGCGGTTGCGCGACGCCTTCGACGATCGCGCCTATCTGGCGCTCACCTTGCGCAGACGCCCGAACGACCAGGTGCGACTTTACGAGCTGGCTAACCTCTCGGCCGCGATGCGCGTGCCGAGCGTCGTCACCAATGACGTGCTCTTCCACGAGCCGGGGCGCCGCATGATGCAGGATGTCGTCACCTGCATTCGCCATAACGTCACCATCGATGACGCCGGCTTCCGGCGCGAACGTCATGCCGATCGCTTCCTCAAACCGGGCGACGAGATGGCGCGGCTGTTCAGCAATTATCCTGAGGCGCTGGCGCGCACCGTCGAAATCGCCGGCCGCTGCCGGTTCTCGCTCGACGAGCTCGCCTACCAATACCCGGAGGAAAAGACGATGCCGGGGCTCACCGCCCAACAGGCGCTGGAAAAACTGACCTGGGAAGGTGCAGCCCGCCGCTATCCCGAGGGTCTTCCCGACAAGGTGATCGGCATTCTGAAGCATGAACTCAGGTTGATCGAGACGCTCGAATATGCGGCGTACTTCCTGACCGTCAACTCGATCGTCCGCTTCGCGCGCAGCCAGGACATCCTTTGCCAGGGCCGCGGCTCGGCCGCCAATTCCGCCGTCTGCTATGTGCTCGGCATCACCTCGATCGATCCCGAACGCAACAACCTTCTGTTCGAGAGGTTTGTCTCCCAAGAGCGGCGCGAGCCACCCGACATCGATGTCGACTTCGAGCACGAACGGCGCGAGATCGTCATGCAGTGGGTCTACGAGACCTACGGCCGCGACCATGCAGCACTTTGCTCCACCGTCATCCGCTATCGCACCAAGGGCGCGGTCCGCGATGTCGGCAAGGCGCTTGGCCTGCCCGAAGACATGACCAAACTGCTGTCCTCGCAGGTCTGGGGCCATGGTGAGGCGGTCGATGAGCAGCGCGCGAGAGAGCTCAACCTTAATCTCGGCGATCGGCGGCTGCGCCTGACCCTGGAATTGGCGGCGCAACTTGCCGGGACACCGCGCCATCTTTCGCAGCATCCGGGCGGCTTTGTCCTGACTCACGATCGGCTTGACGATCTCGTGCCGATCGAGCCGGCGGCAATGAAAGACCGCCAGGTGGTGGAATGGGACAAGGACGATGTAGACGCTCTCAAATTCATGAAGGTGGATGTCCTGGCCTTGGGCATGCTCACCTGCATGAAGCGGTCATTCGATCTCCTGTCCGAGCACAAGGGCATCGCTCTCGACCTGGCGACGATCCCGGCCGAGGATCCGCGCACTTATGCGATGATCCGCAAAGCCGATACGCTCGGCGTGTTCCAGATCGAATCCCGCGCGCAGATGTCGATGCTGCCGCGCATGAAGCCCCGGACATTCTACGACCTGGTCATCGAGGTCGCGATCGTTCGGCCGGGGCCGATCCAGGGCGACATGGTCCATCCCTATCTTCGCCGTCGCGATGGGACGGAAGAGGTGACGTTTCCGACACCAGAGCTCGAGCGCGTTCTCGGCAAGACGCTCGGCGTGCCGCTGTTTCAGGAGCAGGCGATGCAGGTCTCCATGGTCTGCGCCGGCTTTTCCGCCGGCGAGGCCGACCAGCTGCGCCGCGCCATGGCCACTTTCAAGCACACTGGCGGTGTCTCGAAATTCCGCGACAAGCTCGTCAACGGCATGATCGCCAACGGCTACACGCCAGAGTTCGCCGAAAAGACCTTTTCGCAACTGGAGGGATTTGGAAGCTATGGTTTTCCCGAAAGCCACGCCGCCAGCTTTGCATTGATTGCCTATGCCTCGTCCTGGATGAAATGCTGGCATCCAGATGTCTTCTGTGCCGCACTTCTGAATTCGCAACCGATGGGCTTTTATCTGCCGGCCCAGATCGTGCGCGACGCACGCGACCATGGCGTCGAGGTGCGACCGGTCTGCATCAATGCCAGCCGCTGGGATTGCACGCTTGAGCCGACCGATGTCGAAGATCGCTTCGCTGTCCGGCTCGGCCTGCGCATGGTGAAGGGTCTCGCCAATGATGACGCGGCCCCGATCGTCGCGGCGCGGACCGACGAACCCTTCCTCTCCGTCGACGATCTCTGGCGCCGCGCCGGCGTGCCGGCGGCGTCGCTTGTGCAGCTCGCCGAGGCCGACGCATTTCTGCCGGATATGAATCTTGCCCGCCGCGATGCGCTCTGGGCGATCAAGGCGCTGCGGGATGAGCCTTTGCCTCTGTTTGCGGCCGCGACATCCCGCG
This sequence comes from Mesorhizobium sp. M1227, assembly GCF_040318315.1. Classification (NCBI taxonomy): domain Bacteria; kingdom Pseudomonadati; phylum Pseudomonadota; class Alphaproteobacteria; order Hyphomicrobiales; family Phyllobacteriaceae; genus Mesorhizobium; species Mesorhizobium sp. M1227. The sequence goes on along the minus strand of NZ_JAMYLZ010000018.1, from coordinate 90,369 downwards.
AGCAGAAAACCGTTCCGGAGATCCAGGAGCCTGTCGTGGCGCTCAGATCGATGACGGCCGGTCGCGAAGTCGTTGAGGATTATGGCCATGTCGGACTGACCTTGCGCAGCCACCCTGTTTCGTTCCTGCGTGCCGATCTTCGTCGCCGTCGCATCGTGACCTGTCAGGAAGCCATGCAGGCCCGAGACAAACGATGGCTTGAAGCAGCCGGCCTGGTATTGGTCCGGCAACGGCCGGGCTCGGCCAAAGGCGTCATGTTCCTCACCATGGAGGATGAGACCGGCGCCGCCAACGTCGTTGTCTGGGTCAAGGTGTTCGAGAAATTCCGGCGCGTGCTTCTTTCGTCGGCCATGCTCGGCGTGCGCGGCCGCATCCAGCGCGAAGGGGAGGTGGTGCACCTCGTCGCCCACGAGTTGACCGATCTTTCGGCCGAGCTGGCCAGCGTCGGCAACCGCGAGACGCCGTTTCCGTTGCCGCACGGCCGCGGTGACGAGTCGCACCATGGCGGATCGGGGATCGATCCGCGCGGCATGCCGAAGGCGCGCGACATCGTCGATCCCAATGACCATATCGACCGGATCAAGGTGAAGACGCGGGATTTCCGATAGAAGCTGCAGCGGATATACCGTCATCATGTGGTAGTCTGGCTCGCATGACGACGCTTTACCTCAATTGGCGCGGAAGACGGTGAATCCCACAAAGCCGAATAAAACGCATCCGCCGAAATGGATCGAGCCTCAGCTGACGCGCCTGGTCGACGAAGCGCCCAACGGCCCTGATTGGCTTCACGAAATCAAGTACGACGGATACCGCATGCACGCGCGGATCGACGACAGCGACATCCGCTTGCTCACCCGCACCGGCCTCGATTGGTCGCATCGCTATCAAGCGACGATAGCGGCCCTCCGCGCGCTCCCGGTGAAAGAGGCCTATGTCGACGGGGAGCTGTGCGCCGTTCGGGCAGACGGCGTCACCTCCTTCAGCCGCCTGCAGGCCGCTATGGACGAGGGCCGCACGGGCGATCTTGTCTTCTTTGCTTTCGATCTTCTGTTCCTGAACGGAGAGAGCATTGCGAAGCTGCCGCTCATCAATCGCAAGGCGCGTCTGGAAGGTCTGTTTTCGACCGACTTGCCTGGCCTGCGCTTCAGTGATCACGTGATTGGCGACGGACCTGCCTTTCGCAAGCACGCCTGCCGGCTTGCACTTGAGGGCGCTATCTCAAAGCGGATCGACAGCGGCTATGCATCCGGCAATCGCGGCCTATGGGTCAAGTCAAAGTGTCTCAACAGAGAGGAGTTCATCGTCGTCGGCTGGACCGATCCGACTGGAAGCCGCCCGCATATCGGCTCGCTGCTTCTCGGCTACTACGCCGATGATGGTCGTCTGATGTACGCGGGCCGCGCCGGCACGGGCATCACGGTTGCAGAGCTCAAGCGATTGGCTGGCCGGCTTGAGCCACTTCAGGCAGCTCGAATGCCCCTCGACGCCCCACCGCCTCGTGAGAGCCGGTTCGGCTCGCCGCTTGAGCTGTCGCGCGTCCATTGGGTCAGGCCTGAAATGGTGGTCGAGGTCGCCTATCTCACCTGGACGGAAGACGATCTCCTGCGTCAGGTCTCGTATCAAGGTGAGCGGCAGGACAAGCCGGCCCGGCAGGTGGTGCGTTCCGTGCCCCATCCTTGATCGGCATCGGTCGCCGATCGCTTCATTTCATCCGGCTTGCTCCACCTGCAGCGTGCCGGGTGGAAGGGGCTTGATCAGCGACTTGGCCGACACCGAAGGGTCGAGCCAATCCGCCCACGCGCTGCTATCGAGGATGACGATCTGCCGGTCATGATAGGGCGCGATGTCGGGTCCTGGCTCCATCGTCAGCATGGTGAATGCCTCGCCGACCTCCGGCGTGTCACGCCAGATTCCAGCAATGCAGAAGATCGGCTCGTCCTTCTTTGTGAAGAGCCACTTGTCTTTTCGCTTCTTCTTGGGATCTATCGGATCGGTGAACTCGTAGAAGCCGTCCGCCACGATGAGACACCGGTTCGACGAGAACTCCCGGCCCTCTGAACGGAAATTATAGACGGGTCGCTTGTTCGGTCCGGGCCAGCTCCAACGCCGTTGCACCAAGTCGCCCTCGCCGAGCACGCCCTCGATCGTCCTGATGATCGGCGCCATGTCCGTGATCTTGATGTCTTCGCGCGCCTCGATGTTCGGCGCGCCTTCGCCGAAACGGATCTTGATCTTGAGGTCGGCGAAGTCCTCCACGATCGAAGCGACATCCACCATCAATCGATAGTCATTGCACATCGGTCCTCCGTCCGATCGCCATTGCAGCGCGACCGTGTTCTTGTTATGTTCGCGTAATCATGAGCGCGACGGTTTTCGATTCCGACGCATCGCTCGACGAACGCCGCGTCATCATAAGGCGCTACGGCGGCGATGTTGAGATGGCAGAGCTGCCTTGGGGCCTTCAGCCCAGCGAAGTTGGAGGCAGGCCCTTCACCGTTGTGCGCGCTGAGGGCAGGACGTTTCCCAGTCACCGTTGCCTCGTTCCGGCATCCGAGTTCCGGCACCGGAGTAGGGGCAAGGCCTATAGCTTCTCGCTCGCCGACGGTGACTGGTTCTATTTCGCTGGAGTCTGGCGCCCGGCGACACGGGACTGGCCTGAGGCTTATGCCATCCTGACGATCGACGCGAACGACGACGTGGCGCCCTTCCACGACCGGCAGATGGCGGTGCTGCGGCGCGATCAGCGGATGGCTTGGCTCGACCGGACCTGCTTGGAGGGAGAGCTACTTCGGCCGTTGCCTGCCGGCACGTTCGTGGTTTCGAAGCCTCGCGAAGCATCTGCACAGGCGGTGCTCGCATTTTGAACCAAAAACCCGAACTTGGTGATCTCGCCGGCCATCCGGCCAATATCATTTGGACCTCAGTCGCTGCGTAGGATGTTCGCTTCCAACGCCGCTGCAACGAAGGCCCGTCTCGCAACCGGCGTCCGAGCTTCACCGCGCAGAACCTGAAGACATGCATCCATAGCCAGTTTTCGCTTCTCCGTCTGATGAGGCAAACTCCGCAGCAGGATCGTCGCTGCGTCGTTCACATCGAATATGATGCGCTCACGGTCATGCCGGCCAACTTGCACCACCACGGGCCGGACGAACCTGCTCGACATCCAATTCACTCTCATTCCCGACCTCGATAAAGTCTTCGCGTATCATGACGTTGGGTCAATTTATACATTTCTGGCTAGGGCCAGAACAGAACTGGCAATTGCCCAATCTCCAGACAAGTTCCGGACGGTCTCGTTGCCCAAGAAAGCAGCGCGGAATTCTGTCGCGGCCGGAAGGTGAACGGCGCTTGGTCCCAGGCTCGGGCTTTCCGAAGCCCGCGCCTTCCTTCCTGGGTGGCAGCCTTGAAGCGGCGGCTGCTGCAATGGCGACCTGATAGGGCGCGCTGGTGCAGGAGAGGAAGAGGGCGGGCGGGTTGCGGTGGCGGGTAAAGGTCCGGGAGAGAGTCTCCCGGCGCCCGCCAAGGAGCAACACCCATGACCCAGATGGAAATTCTTGCGCCAGAGCGCAACGAGCGTGCCGGTTACAAGGTCGACGTCAGCCGCGGCCAGCGTATTGGCCGCGTGTCGTCAGAATGGTTCAACCGGCCGGCGGACGAGCGATACCTGTCGCTTAAGGACCTTGGAAATGCGGTGAAGAGCCGGTCGGAGCGCAGCAAGACCCGCATCGTCGAAAGTGAGCTGATCCGCGTCGAGGCCAGCCGCGACGATCCGGAGCGTCTGAGGCTAATGCTGCCCGATGCGCGTGGCCCTGTTGCCCCCACGCATTGGAGTTTTGGCCAACTCGCCTCCTTGGTCGGCGCACCAGCCACCTATCTGCGGCAGCTTCCAGCCCCGCTCGCGGCGATCAACCTTCAGCACGGTCTCCTCAACCACCGCGCCGAACAGGTTAAGACGCTGGAAATCGAGAACGGGCGCCTCGAGTTGCGGGCGGTGACAGGCCCGGATTACGGCAGAATATTTGACTCAGAACTCGTCGACGCCGTGCAGAAAATCGCCGGCAACGGTACTGGCGACACCCGTTGGAAGGTGCCAGGAGTGCTCGATTGGTCGACGGGAATCTACAATCCGCACGTCGACATCTCCCGCGACACCACGACGCTCTACGCGTCAGATCGCGATGTCTTTGTCTTCCTCGTCGACGATCTGAACCCGATCGAGGCCGGGCGGCTGCCGAATGGGGAACCGGATCTCTATTTTCGCGGCTTCTACTGCTGGAACTCCGAAGTCGGAGCCCGCACGCTCGGCATCGCGAGCTTCTATCTGCGCGCAGTATGTCAGAATCGAAATCTGTGGGGCGTGGAAGATTTCGAGGAAATCACCATCCGCCATTCAAAATACGCGGCCTCCCGTTTTGCCCTGGAAGCCGAACCGGCCCTGATCCAGTTTGCCGATTCCTCGCCCATGCCGTTCGTCAACGGCATCAAGACGGCGCGGCAAAGGATCGTTGCCCGAGACGAAGACGATCGCCAGGGCTTCCTGCGCAAGCGCGGCTTCTCCAAGTCCGAGACCACAAAGATCATCGATACTGTTCTCATGGAGGAAGGCAGACCACCGGAATCGATCTTTGATTTCGTGCAGGGCATCACGCGGGTCGCGCGCGACAAGTCGCATCAGGATGTCCGCCTGGACATGGAGGGCAAAGCCAAGAAGCTTCTCGATTTCGCCAACTGAGTCCACAGAAGCCGGCGGCGAAAACTCTCGCCGCTGGCCTCGTCTCCGGCCGTCTCCATCAATTCCAGCGCGGTCCTCCTAAGCAGGAGGACGGCGCTTTTTTCGTGGATAGAACCCGGTGAGCCAACATGCTGGAGGCCCCTCGGGCGGCTCGGTCGCGTCGAGATCCGCGAGCCGGGGCCGGGTCGGCGTGAGGCCTGGAGGCAGAGGGGGGAGGGGAGGGTTTCCTGACGGGCTTGGAGGTTCGGGGAGAGGCCCCGGGCCGCCCGTCATGGAGAACCTGACCATGGCAAAGAACGCCATTCAGAAGATCGCGATGAACGCCGCGGAGAATATTCCCTATGACAAGCTAATGCTGTCGCAGAAGAATGTTCGGCGCATCAAGGACGGCGTGTCGATCGAGCAGCTGGCCGAAGACATCGGACGGCGAAAGCTGATCCAGAGCCTGAACATCCGTCCCGTGCTCGACGGCGAGGGCGAGGAGACCGGCACGTTCGAGGTGCCCGCCGGCGGCCGGCGTTATCTCGCGCTCGGCATCCTCATCAAGCAAAAGCGCCTGGCGAAGACCGAGCCAATCCCCTGCATCGTCAACCGCGGGCAGGAGACCTCGGCCGAGGAGGATTCGCTTGCCGAAAACCTGCGGCGCGCCGACCTGCACCCGCTCGACCAGTTCCGGGCCTTCAAGACGCTCAGCGATCAGGGTCTTGATCCCGAGGAGATTGGTGCCCGCTTCTTCGTATCGCCGGCGACGGTGAGGCAGCGCCTGCGGCTGGCATCGGTATCGCCGAAGCTGCTCGACCTCTACGAGAATGACGAGATCCGGCTTGAGCAAATCATGGCCTTCTCGATCTCGGACGATCACGGGCGCCAGGAGCAGGTCTGGGAGCGAATCTCCAGCTCCCACACGCAGGAACCCTATTACATCAGGCGTCTGCTGACGGAGACCACCGTTCGCGCCGACGATCGCCGGGCCGTCTATGTCGGTGCCGAAGCCTATGAGGCTGCCGGCGGGGTCATCCTTCGCGACCTGTTCGAGCAGGATTCCGGCGGTTGGTTCCAAGATGCGGCGCTCCTCGAGCAGCTTGTCTTCGACAGGCTGAAGGTGGATGCCGAGGCGATTCGCGCCGAAGGCTGGAAATGGGTCGAGGCGGCGATCAGCTTTCCCTATGGCCACACCTCCGGCATGCGGCGCATCTACGCCGAGGCGCAGGAGCTCAGCGCCGAGGAGATCGAACGCTACGACGCGCTGAAGGCCGAATACGACAAGCTGGATGCGGACTACGCCCAGGCCGAGGATGCCGACGAAGCAATCGAGGCGAAGCTCGACCAACTGGGTGCCGAGCTCGATGCGATCAATGATCGTCCTCAAAGCTACGATCCCGCCCAGAAGGCCATTGCCGGTGTGTTCGTTACGCTTTCCGCGAACGGCAAGCTCCAGGTCGACGCCGGTTTCGTGCGGTCCGAGGACGAGCCGCGGACCGAAACCGGCGACGTCGATGAGGGGGAGGAAGGGTGCGCCGACGGCGGAACCCGATCCAATGGCGACGACGATGGCGATGGTGTTGTCGTCAACGGCAAGCCGGTGAACGACAGCGCTAGTGACGACGGCGAGGACGATGGCATCAAGCCACTGCCCGATCGGCTCGTCTTCGACCTGACAGCGCAGCGGACGCTGGCACTGCGCAACGCGCTCGCCGGTGACGTCGACATCGCCTTCGTCGCCGCACTCCATGCCTTCGTCCTGCAGGTCTTCTATCGCTTCGCGCCGGACACGTGCCTGGAGATCAGCCTGAAGAGCGGCAGCTTCAGCCAGGTCGACGGTCTTGCCGAGACATCCTGGGCCAAGGAGATCGCCGAGCGGCACGAAGCCTGGGATCGCGATTTGCCCGATGAAGCGGATGGCCTGTGGGACTTCCTTCTCGGCCTCGACGAAGCAAGCCGCAAGGCGCTGTTCGCGCACTGCGTCTCGCTGACTCTCAATGCGGTGGTCGAACCCTGGAACAGGCGACCGAAGGCGCTCGAGCATGCAGAAGTGCTTGGCCGCTCGCTCCAGTTCGACATGGTCGACGCCGGCTGGACGCCTACCGTCGAGTTCCTCGGGCGGCTCACCAAGGCGCGGATTCTACAGGCTGTCCGTGAAGCTCGTGGCGCAGACTCCGCGCAGCTGATCGACCACATGAAGAAGGACATCATGGCCCGTGAAGCCGCCCGTCTTCTCGAAGGATCAAGCTGGCTGCCCGAGCCGCTGCGGCTTGAGGTCGATGAAGTGGCTACCGATGCGGGCGACGCGGTTGCCGGCGACATGTCGGAAGAGGCGGCTCTCGACGGCGATGCCGCCGAGCTGCCGGCCTTCCTCGCCGACGATGCGGATACGTCGTCCGATGAGCCTGTGACCATCGACGGCGACGAGGCGGACCACCTCCAGGCCGCTGAATAATCGGCCTCACGCTCGCACCGGGCCCGGCACTCTCGCCGGGCCCTTTTTCGTTTTCTGACATGGAGAAACCCGCATGTCCGCACATATCGTGTACGAATCCGCTCCTCTGGGGAGCGTTATCCGGTACAGCGACGGCACCGCGAAACCGCCTGCTCGCTTCACCAAGAAACTCGCCGCCTGGGAGAGCCGCAACGGCGTCGGGCGCCTGGTCAGGAAGGAACCGCCTCGCGATCGCGCGACCTATAGCTCGCCGGCCTACTTCACCCTGCACGAGGGCGATTTCGGACAGGGCGGCATCATCGTCGTCTCGGTCAGGCGCACCTGGTCCGTCGAGAGCGACCTGCGTTTCGAGATCATCGAGCGTCCCACGGTCGGCATGGTCCGCGTCCTGCAGGAACTCGGCGACAGCCCGGAACTCTTGCATCTCGCCAAGAACCGCGAGGCGGCCGAACGCTGGCTCGCCGGCAATTCATACAGCCGAGCCTATCTCGAGGAAGTCTCCTCCGATGAGGTCGGCGCCGACGTCATAGAGGGCCGCACGGCCGCCTGATCGCTTCACCATTTAACCCCGCCCGATGATGGGCCCGGGATCGCGCGAGGGATCGCGGGCCTGTTCCATTTCATGGAGATCGACATGTTCGACTGGAACAGAAGCTGCTCCTATGACGAGCAGCAGAAGAGACGTTTTCACACGACAGCCCGTTCACGGCTGAAGAAACTCGCTGCCCAACTAAACCTGCCGCAGGGAAGCTTTGACCTGCGCTCGAACAAGGGGGGCATTGCCGTTTCCGGCGAAATTATCCTGCACCATGACCGCGCCTACATCCAGGTCGGCCAGTTCGGTTTGTCCTCAGGTCACGGCATCCTGATCCGCACCTGCAAGGGCCGCAAGGACTATACTGGCGGGGCCAACCACTTCGTTGCGCTCGGCATGCTCGACGACATCCCGGCGCTCGCCGCCGCCGTGCGTGGCATCACCGGGGTTGGTCGAGACGCTTCGCCTTCCTCCGAACGACGCGCCGCCTGAACCCTGCAAACCCCATCATCGCCGGTACAACGCGCGCCGACCGCAGGCTCGGCCAGTCGACAACTTCAAAACCACCAAGCAGTTGCCACGACGCGGTTCATGCCGCGCGTGGCCGATCTGCGTTCAGGAGAACTCCATGACCGCACATCCACCCTTCAGGAAGGTGCTTAACGGCGTCGCCACCCGAGAGCAGATGTTCCAACTGTTCAGCCGACACAAAGACACTCCCGGCATCGATCCGCTTTCCGGCACTCCCTATTCAGGCGAGTGGTTCCAGATCACCGCGTCAGAATATCACTTCATGCTCGATTTGCTGCCGCCGCTCTTCATGCGCACCGGCATGTTCGGCATGTCGGAGTTCAAGGCCGGCAACGTGACCAGCGTATTCTTCGCGATCCGGATCCGGGGCCGCGAACGCTGGTTTCATGGCTTTTGCGACCTCACGGATCGACAGTCCCCGGACAAGATGCGCGCCGCCATCATCGCCCACGAGACCGGCGCGAGCGACAGCATGACCCGCGAGGAAAAGCTCGAGGCGATCTGGAACGCGACGCATCCCGACTTCAAGGGGATCGCCGGCGAGATCAATCCCCACGCCTGGCCCGCGGAGCATCGTGGCAAACGCGTCGTTCTCGTCAACAACGGTGGCCACGGCACGATCCTGAAACTGCTCGAAGAGCTGTCGGACGACGAGATCGACAGCCGCATGCCGGCAATTCGCGCACGCCGCGCCAGGAGGGGAGGGGACAACGATGAGGACCCTTCGTAAGCAGCCGACACGGGCGGACAAGCGCAGCTATGAAGCGTATTCGACTTATACCGTCGGCTTGGGTGTCCCAGATCGTTGCCGATACCGGCGCACACCGCCACCCACCGCAACCATCGACCGCAGTTCCGCCCCGGACGGACGCCGATGCGAAAGCCAACTCTCCAGCGTTTCGCTCGCCGATGCAACGCGGGGTTCGGACAGGTCGAATGGCATGCCGAGTTCAACGCTGAGAACGACCAGGCGCCCACTGTGCTTACGCCGCGGACCTTCGCAAACCCGCAGCATGCTCACCGAAAAGGACGATCGCTGGTCACCCCTCACCATACCGTCATGGCCCAAGACAGCGGGGATCCTTGTCCAACGCATTGTCTGAATCGGTGACTGCCAATCGATTCACGACATTGATGGAAATCTGAGATGCCGTCCCAGCCTATGGAAGGGCCGGCATCTCCCCGTCACCGACCCGCCAGGTCCACGCACCCATCTCCGGTCGGTTCGCGATCATATCCTGCAACGAAGCCTCGTATGTCTCGTCCGAACCGGCGGGGACGACAAAGAGCGCGATCGGCTCATCCCTGTTCTGGAGCAAAGCGTTGGCGATCGGCTGGTCGGTTTGCAGGTCGTAGCGCAATCCCTTCACGCTCTTCTCGTGAAGGCGCGCAAGCGCATCGACGAGCCGCTTTTCCGGCACCGTCTCGTAAGGAATCCAGTTCTCTGATACCACCATCAACGCGACCTCCTCGACAATGGCGAGGCCGGCCGGGTTCAGTCCGAAGTTCGCGATCACCATCAGATGTGAGCTGGAATCCGCTCCCCACAGCGACAATTCTTTCTCGAAACGAGCCTGCAAGCGGCGGTGCAATGCATCGTCGATGATGAAGGGAAAGCCGGGCAAATGTCTTATGACAAGTTTTTGGCCGGAGCGGGCAGGAACAATCTCTTTCACCTCGCCGACCAGAACCAGTAGCTTTCGTGGGCCGGATTTCGGCGGTAGAGCGGCAGCAAGGGCAGCGTTACGACGATGTTCGATCGCTTGCCTGTTCTCGGCGCGAAACGGCTCGGGTACGAACACGATATCCGCGAGCAATCCGCCCCTCACCGTCATTTGCCCGGCAGCCTCGAGCAGATGCCAGCGGACATTCCACCAATGTCGCTTGCCGGCCCATCGGGATGTCCAGACCGTCAATTCGGCCTCGTGCCAGAGATAATGAAGGAGGCCACGCAGCGACATCCTCCTGGGATCGGCGGTTACGCTGGCGGAGCTCTCGCCAGCGGGCACCGACGCTGCCCGGCTCCCCGTCTTCGACAGGCTGAAATCGAGCTTCAAAGCCGCCATGCCGCTTTGCGGATCGAGCTGTATCGCGCTGCCCATCAAGGCGCCCAGGCCGGATAGTTCGTAAGGCGATTCATACGAATCGCAGGACGGATCATGCCCGCCGCCGCTCAGTGGCATGCGCTTGATCAGATGAAGGTCGCCGATGCGAGCGATGTACATCGGGCAGCCCGGCTCGCGGCACAGGCATAGCGGACGCTCGGTGCGGGTATAGGCGTTCGCCAGCGCAGCCTGCAGGTCAGGCGCTCCCTCCTCGTAGACCTCACCGCCAATTCTGAATCGTCGCATCACCTCCGCAGCTCCAGGTCGCCGCCGCATCCCTGTCCGCGCATTGAGTCATGGCTTTGCGCTGAGTGCAACCCCTTTGGTGCATCGGCGCCAGAGGCAGAGGGGAGCCGGGAGGAGTGCGGCCCGGCTGGCGCGGAGAGAGTGCCGGCGCGGGCGCCACTCCCCTCTCGCGAAGGACATCTCCATGAACATCGTTTCGACCACGTCGACCGTTGCCCGGACGGCCGCTCCCCTCGCCGCGCCGGCACAGATCTATCAGGCGGGAATGCGGCTTCTGCCTTTCCTCGAACAGGGCGAGCCTGTCACCACCGCCGCACTGCGCGTTGCCATGACCGACAGCTTCGGCGGCAGCGATGCGCAAGGGTTCTGGGTCTGGAAGGACGCCTATGAGGCGCTCGAAGTCGCCCAGGTGCTGTTTCTGCGCCGGTTCGGCCCGGCGATCCTGTCCCGGTCGACCACGCCGCAGGCAACACTGGCGATGATGAAGCGCATCGCTGACCTTCTTCCCACCCATACGCGACGGTCCGACGAGAGCCAGGCCATGCAGCAGCTCTCCACGCCCTTGCCGCTGGCCTTCGTCACGGCGCACGCCGCGGCGATCGCAACTTGCGACCTCGTTCTCGAACCCTCGGCCGGCACGGGCCTGCTGGCCGTCCATGCGGAGATGGCGCGCGCATCGATCGCCCTCAACGAGCTTGCCGCGACGCGGGCCGATCTCCTCGGCCTGCTGTTTCCCCGGTTCACCGTCTCGCGGCACGACGCCGCCCATATCGACGATCATCTCGACGCGGCCATGGAGCCGTCCGTCGTCCTGATGAATCCACCCTTCAGCGTCGGCGCCTATGTCGACGGCCACGTCACTGACGCGGCATGGCGGCATCTCTCCTCCGCATTCGCACGCCTGCGTCCGGGCGGGCGCCTGGTCGCCATCACCGGCACCGGGTTGTCTCCGGAAAACCCCAAATGGCGGCCGGCCTTCGAACGGTTGCAGCAGCAGGGCACCACCATCTTCACCGCGGCGATCGACGGCCGTGTCTACGCCCGCCATGGCACTACTACTGAGACCCGCCTGACAATTATCGACAAGGTACCGGCCGCCGACCCGACCTGCTTCGTCCGGTCGCCCGGCAAGGCCACGGATGTCGAAACGCTGCTCTCCTGGATCACGGATCTGCCGCCCCGGACACCGGGCGGCTTTCCGGACTCGATCGGTGCCCAACCGAACGGGATCCTGAGCAATGCCGCCATGCACATGGGTGCCCGATCGTGGACGAGAGCCGCACCCCTCGGTGTCTCAACGGCTGCTGCGAAGGCCATCCAATGGGTCCGTCCGATTGTGCGGGCGAAGCCCGCTCGCCGGGTCACGGCAAACAGCACGCCTGCCGTCCCGATCGCCTATGAGCTGCGCGACTGGATTCCGGAGGAGGGCGGCCGGCTTACCGACACGATCTACGAACCCTACGCGCTCCAGTCGATCGACATTCCCCGCGCCAAACCGCATCCGACCCCGCTGGTGCAGTCGGCCGCGATGGCCGCCGTCGCGCCGCCCAAGCCTTCCTATCGGCCGCTTGTTCCTAATGCGATCATCGACGAGGGCCTTCTGTCGGACGCCCAGCTCGAAAGCGTCATCTATGCCGGCGAAGCCCATTGCGGCCATCTCACCGGAGCCTGGACGGTTGACGAGACCTGCGATGTCGTCTCGGCCGCGCCAGAAGGTGCTGCGAACGCTGTCCGCTTCCGCCGTGGATGGTTTTTGGGTGACGGAACCGGCTGCGGCAAGGGGCGGCAAGTCGCCGGCATCATCCTCGACAACTGGCTGCAGGGCCGCCGCCGTGCGATCTGGATTTCCAAGTCCGACAAATTGCTGGAAGACGCCCAGCGCGATTGGGCGGCACTTGGCCAGGAAAAACTCCTCGTGCAGCCGCTCTCACGCTATCGGCAGGGCACGCCGATCCGCCTCGCCGAAGGCATCCTGTTCACGACCTACGCAACGCTCCGCTCGCAGGAACGGGAGGGCAAGAAATCCCGGATCGCTCAGATACTCGACTGGGTGGGCCAAGAGGCGAGGAGGGCCGAAGGCCCGACGGGGACTAAAGAAAGCCAGACAGGGATTGGAGAAAACCCGTCGGGGACAAAAAAATCTTTCGATGGCGTCATCGTCTTTGACGAAGCGCACGCCATGGCCAACGCCGCTGGCGGCAAAAGTGAGCGTGGCGACGTCGCGCCGTCGCAGCAAGGCAAGGCAGGCCTGCGGCTGCAGCACGCGCTGCCCGATGCCCGCGTTGTCTACGTCTCCGCGACCGGTGCGACCGCCGTCGAGAACCTCGCCTATGCGCAACGTCTCGGCATCTGGGGCAGCGAGGATTTTCCATTTGCCAACCGTGCCGAATTCGTCGCCGCGATCGAGGACGGCGGTGTCGCGGCGATGGAAGTGCTCGCCCGCGACCTCAAATCGCTCGGCCTCTATACGGCGCGTTCGCTCTCCTATGACGGGGTCGAATACGACCTTCTCGAGCACGCGCTGACCGACGAACAGATCCGCATCTACAACGCCTATGCGGACGCCTTCCAGGTCATTCACAACAACCTGACCGCCGCACTCGAGGCGACCAACATCACCAGTGAGGCTGGCACGCTGAACCGCAACGCAAAATCGGCGGCGCGCTCGGCCTTTGAAAGTACCAAGCAACGTTTTTTCTCGCATTTGATCACCTCGATGATGACGCCGACGCTGATCGGCGCGATCGGACAGGATCTTGCCGGCGGCCATTCGGCGGTCGTGCAGATCGTCTCGACCGGCGAAGCGCTGATGGAACGGCGACTTGCCGAAATCCCGACCGAGGAATGGTCGGACCTGCATGTCGACGTCACGCCGCGGGAATATGTCGGCGGGTACCTGATGCATTCCTTCCCGACGCAGTTGTTCGAGGAATACTCGGACGCCGATGGCAATGTCTATTCGCGGCCCGTTCACGACGAAGATGGCAATCCGGTTCAGTGCCGGGAGGCCGTTCGCCGGCGCGACGAGATGGTCGAGCGGCTTGCGTCGTTGCCGCCGGTCGGCGGTGCCCTTGACCAGATCATCCATCACTTTGGCACCGACACCGTCGCCGAGGTGACCGGCCGCTCGCGGCGCATCGTCAAGAAGACCGGCCGCGACGGTATCGACCGGCTTGCCGTCGAGAACCGCCCGGGCTCGGCCAATCTCGCCGAGACCCAGAGTTTTATGGATGACCACAAGCGCGTGCTGATCTTTTCCGACGCCGGCGGCACCGGCCGCTCCTACCACGCCGATCTCGGGGTCAGGAACCAGAGGCTGCGCAAGCACTATCTGCTCGAGGCCGGCTGGCGCGCCGACAATGCCATCCAGGGTCTCGGACGGACGCACCGCACAAATCAGAAGCAACCGCCCTTGTTCCGGCCGATGGCCGCCAATGTGAAGGCGGGCAAGCGCTTCCTGTCGACGATCGCACGACGGCTCGACACGCTGGGCGCGATCACGCGCGGCCAGCGCCAGACCGGCGGGGCAGGGCTGTTCCGTGCCGAGGACAATCTCGAAAGCCCCTACGCGCGGGCCGCACTTCGCCAATTCTACATGCTGCTGCATCAGGGCAGGATCGAAGGTTGTTCGCTCACGACGTTCGAGACCGTGACCGGGCTGTCGCTGACGACTGACCAGGGCGGGGTGCGTGACGAGCTGCCGCCGATCACGACCTGGCTCAATCGCCTGCTGGCGCTGCGCATCGAAACCCAGAATCTGCTGTTCGAGGTGTTCGAGCAGCTGATGGCGGCTAAGATCGAAGGCGCCATCGCCGCCGGTAACTACGACAGGGGGCTGGAGACGATCACGGCGGAGAGCATCGTCGTCACCGATCGCCGCACCGTCTACGCGCACCCGGTCTCGGGCGCGCAGTCGCATGTGCTGACCGTCGCGCGCAAGGACCGGATTCTGCCGCTCAGTCTCGTCGACGCGCTGGCCATCGTCCGGGCCGAGCCGCAATCGGTTCTGTTGGTGAACACGCGGTCGAACCGCGCGGCGATCCGGCTGCCGACGGCGAGCCTGATGCTCGACGACGGAACCGTCGAACACCGAGTGCGCCTGCTGCGGCCAACGGACGGGCTGCGCTTCGGTCTCGACGCGCTTGCCGAAACCCACTGGCAGCCCGCCGACCGAAAATTGTTCTGCGACCTGTGGCAGGCAGAAGTCGCCGCCGTCCCGGAGTTCACCACCAGCACCTTTCATATCGTGACGGGTCTGCTGCTGCCGATCTGGCGTCGGCTGCCGGACCATGATTGTCAGGTCTACCGGATCCAGACCGACGCCGGCGAACGCATCATCGGCCGCCACATCGCGCCGACGCTGGTCGCGACCATGTTGCGCAATCTCGGCGTCGACGATGTTCCGACCCTCGCTCCGGACGAGGCATGGACCGGCTTGATCGAGGGGCGGATCGGGTTGCAGCTTGCCGACGGCCTGATCCTGCGCCGCAGTCGGGTCATGAACGACTACCGTGTCGAATTGATCGGCTTCACCGACGCGATGGTCCCTCGGCTGAAGGCGCTGGGGCTGATCTCCGAGATCATCTCCTGGAAGCTGCGGCTGTTCATCCCGACGACCGCGCAAGGGTCCGCCATTCTCGCCACGCTTATCGACAGCCATACGCTGGTTGGCGTCACCGACCGTACAGCAGCGGTTTGAGGGGGAGGCGGTCATGTCCGGCTCGGCATCCGAGCTGGCACGCCGCCTCGGCGAACATGCCGAGGCGGCGTGCCGCGAATATCTCTCCAACGGCCATCGCTTCGGCAATTACTGGATGGTCGGTGATGTCCGCAACACGCGCGGCCGTTCCATGCATGTGCGGCTCAAGGCGGTTGGCGGCAAGGCAGCCGGAAAATGGGTCGACGAGCAATCGGGGGAATATGGCGACCTGCTTGACGTCATCGAGCAGAGCTGTGGTCTGGTCGACTTCCGCGAGGTCGCGGATGAAGCACGTCGCTTCCTCTCCATGCCGCTGCCACCGCCCCAGCTCCCGCCCCAGCCCCTTGGCTCGCATCGCCAGCCTGCTGCGACACGCGGCTCGCCTGACGCCGCGCGTCGCCTGTTCGCCATGTCCCATCCGATCGCCGGTACGCTGGCCGAACGCTATCTTGCCGGTCGCGGCATTTTGCTTTCGACGCATGAGCGCGCGCTGCGCTTCCATCCTGGCTGCTACTACAGGGATCTCGTCACGGGCGAGACGCGGACCCTGCCTGCGCTGATCGCCGCTGTCACCAGCCTCGACGGGCGTATCACCGGCCTGCAGCGCACTTACCTGTCCTCTGGGCTGGACCCGAGTGGCAAGGTCGGCAAGGCGCCGGTCGCCGATCCACGCCGCTCGCTTGGTCACCTGCTGGGCAACGGCATCTGGCTAGGCCAACAGTCCGGTGCGCCCGTCATGGCCGCCGGCGAGGGCTTCGAGACGATGGCGTCGCTCCGGACGGTGATGCCGGCGCTGCCGTTGGCTGCCGCCACCTCAGCCAATCACCTCGCCGGCCTGATCTTCCCGCCTGGCTGCCGTCGCCTCTACATCGCAGCCGATGCCGACGCCGCCGGCCGGCACGGCATAGAGCGTCTCAGCCAGCGCGCAGGCGAGGCAGGGATTCTCGCCCTGGTGCTGCGGCCGCAGCTCGGCGACTTCAACGACGATCTGCGTCATCTCGGCCAAGCCCACCTCGCGGCGTGGCTCCGCGATCAACTCGTCCCGGAGGATGCCCGTCTCTTCCTGCCGCCCGGATGAATGGGTCGGGCCGGCACGCGGCTCGGCGCGGCGTCGGACAGCCTGCAGATATGGCGGGGGTCCACCGGAGAGGCCGCGCCCGCGGCCTGCCTGAGAGGCGACCCCTGCCACCCCCCAGTCACGGCCGCAACGGCTTCGCCGTCCTCCGCTCGCGCTTCGGCCTTCGGTGCGGCCGCGCCCGGCGCGCGGCCGGGATGCGCTGTCAGGCCGCGATAGGCGCGGCCACAACCGACGGAGACACCGCCATGACCTACGACATTCCTCTCGACGACGCCTACGAGCCCTCCCACGCCTCCTCGCCGACCGACCGCGTCATCCTCGAACTGCAGATGTACGGCCATCGCCCGCATCAGGACGAACCTGACCCTCGGCCGCTTCCCGACGACGAGGTGATCCGGGCCGGCCTCGCCGGGATCGTAGAAACCTTCGCCGGCATGCTCGGGGACACCAGGCTCGAACCCGATCTCGACGACCTGCTCTGGTCGTTCGCAAACGTCTTCCACCGTGCCGCCGAGCGTGTCGCCCGCAGCCTCGACCGCAACGAGGAGGCGCAGCGCTCGAGTCAGCAGGAGCAGGACGGCTCGGAGGTGAAGTCGGTCGAGCTGGAGCGGCTGACCGCGGAAGGCATCAGCTATATCGAGCGCCGCAACGTGCTCGAAATCATGCGCGATGAGGCCGCCGATCTCTACGAGGCACAAACCGGATCGGCATGGCGACCGCGCACCGGCTCCAAGGTCAGCCACCAGGCGATGACCGCTTCGGTGATCGACAGCCGCGACTTCCTCGCCGCCCGCCGACACGCCGAAACCGAGGTGCTCGTTCCAGCAGGGACCAAGATCGCCTTCGCCGGCGGCCTCGACTGCAACGATCACGACAGGATCTGGGACGCGCTCGACAAGGCTCGCGAGAAGCATCCCGACATGGTCCTGCTCCACGGCGGCAGCCCGCGCGGCGCCGAACGCATCGCCGCCTGCTGGGCCGAGAACCGCAAGGTCACCCAGATCGCCTTCAAGCCGGACTGGACCCGGCACGCCAAGGCAGCCCCGTTCCGCCGCAACGACCAGCTTCTCTCCGTGGTGCCCTACGGCCTGATCGTCTTTCCCGGCTCCGGCATTACCGACAACCTTGCCGACAAGGCCCGTCGGCTCGGCATCCCCGTCTGGCGGTTCGCGGAGGGCGGCGCGTGAGCGCCGTTTTCTTGCAAATCTGGCGAATCCAGATAATATGGAGATCGATCAAGGAGTCTAGCCATGCGCCAGTTCACGACGGGGGATCTCAACAAGCAGGTTGGCGACGTCACCGACGTTGCCAGCCGCGAACCCGTTATTCTTACCAAGCACCGGAAACCCCGGTTCGTGCTGATGAGTTACGAGCACTACGAACGGATGCGCATCGGCGGCGATCCCCGCCGCGCATACCATGTCGCCGAGATGCCGGAGGAACACACGGAACTCTTCGCCGCCGAGATCGACCGATTGGCGCGCGGGGAAGGATACGATGATGAGCGGTAGATTTCTGCCCGGTCAGGTGATCTCCTATCCTTATCTTTGGGCATGGCAATACGAGCGCGGCGAAACGGAAGGCCGCAAGAGCCGGCCGACCTGCGTGGTCATCGCTGTCCGCGGCGCAAGGGATGGCCTGACCCATCTCGCGCTCCTGGCTATAACCACCCAGCCACCGACCAGCGATCGGGTCGGTTTGGAAGTCTCCGCTATCGAGTGCCGCCGCGCCGGTCTGACCGATCTCAAACGCTGCTGGATAGTGGTTGACGAATACAACTACGATATTGCCGAACGCTCCTGGTACATCGAAGCCGACGGTAAGCCCCTCGGTCGTTTCAGCAAGGCATTCATGATGAAGATCGCAGGCGCCTTTATCGAAGCGCGCAGCGAGGGCCGCCGCGTCAGCCGTCTGGATTGACGTTCTCTTTTCGCGGCCATGCGCTCGATCCAGGACGGGAGCCTCTGGCTGGCCGACAAGACCACTAGCTCCAGCGCGAAGCGCCACTAGCCAGATGCGCGTAGCGCCTCCGGCAGCTGCAGGATCCGGGCGCGCCGGCCTGCGGCCGGCCGGGCTCTCGTCGCGGCGTCCCGCCGCTTCCCGAGCCGGCTTTGCCGTCTCGGCCTTCGGGTGACGATCCCTCGCGCAGGGCCAGGGGAGAGGGCGGCCGGCGCGGGGCGGGGACGCGGGAGAGAAGGGAAAGTCACCATGTCGATGATATTCATAGGTGGATCACGCGAGATATTCGAGCTGCCGGAACCTGCCATCGCTCGCATCGGCGCAATCGTTGCTGCCGAGCACGGCGTGCTGGTTAGCGACGCGTCGGGAGCGGATGCCGAGGCGCAGGGCCTGCTCGCGGGCTACAAGTACGAGCATGTCGGGGTCTTCCATGCCGGCAAGGAACCCCGCAACAATCTGGGCGACTGGGCCGCCTACCATGTCCCGTCACCTGGAGGCACTCATGGATCTTGGTACGACGCCGCCAAGGACCGGGAGATGGCGCGGCGCGCCGACTTTGGCATGATGGTCTGGGACGGCGCATCACCCGGTACGGCCGTCAACGTGCTTCGGCTCGCCATCGCAAACAAGCCGTGCGTCATTTACGATCTGGCCAGGGGCCGGATGGCAACGACGTACAATGTGGAGGACTGGTGCGCCATGCTCCGCCATGCCGGTTCGGACATTCGCCGCCAAGCCGAAGCCCGCATGATGCCGGAGGAGCGTCTAACGTTGCCAGGATGATGGCTGCCGACAGCCCGGCGGGTTCAATCCGATATGTTGATCCGGCTCCGCGCCGCCTAATCCACTGTATGTGCGGACGGAGCCGGCCCCTTTCGAAACCGGTCCACGCGCAGAGCCGCGGGGCGTTGTGCGGATGATCATCTTGACGCTTCTCGCCTCAAGCGGGTGCAAGCGTGCCGAACAACATCCTGGCTTGCCGGGTCATCCAACCTGACTGCGCGGTATCGTCCCCGAGGGGCGTGAAGGCCGCTGCCAGCCGGCTCCGATCTCGAAACCACTCTGCCGCGAGACCGAACATGCAAGGCGGCCACGCGCCGGGCTGCTGTTCGATGTGTTGGCGATGCCGACGACATGACCCGAGAGGCTGCAGCATGTTCCTGCGATCCGGCAGCGTTGCGTCGGCGGTCTAGCGATGGCGGCCTGAGTTCTTTTCCTTCGGTCGCATCCGGGGCCATTCCCGTTTCATGTCGCCTTTGTAGACGACCGCCTGCTTTGTGCGGTCAACCCCCGTTGGGGGTACACTCGGCGAATATTCAGGAAAATTCGATTTCTGTTTTTGTCTGCGGGCAGGCGAAGGGCCTGCCCGCAATTTTTCGGCAAATAGAATTTTCCAGAATTTTCGCCGAGATGACCGCAGCAGGACGGCCCTCTCCTTTGGCGCCATCGGGAATGGTCCCGATGCAACCGAAGGAGAACTACCATGGCCACCACGATCGCAAACCTCACCACCAAGGCCGACGGCTCGATGGAAGGCGTCTTTGCCACACTCCGGGTCAACGCCCCGATCACGCTGATCCCGAACACCAACAAGTCGCGCGAGGACGCGCCCGACTACCGGATCGTCAACAAGCGCACGGGCTTCGAGATCGGAGCCGGCTGGCACCGCATCTCCCAGCGTTCGGGCGAGGAGTACCTCTCGGTCAAGCTTGAAGCCCCCGAGATCGGCGTCATCTTCGGCAACCTCGCGCCCGCCCCGGGTGGCGAGGAAAACAAGAAGGTCATCCTCTGGAACAACCCCCAGTGAGGCATCGGTGGCCGGCCCCGCGAGGGGCCGGCTCCCCACCGGCAAAAGGAGGTTGCAATGAGCCGCTACACCATCACTGTCACCGGGCAGGGGCGCTCAGACCAAGACGCTGTCATCGGTTACGACCCACCGCTTCGGACCTACTTCCTGCAAGCGTTCCCCCACGAAGAAACCGACGAGCCCCGTCTTTGGCTTGGCACCCACGATCGCGCGTTCGAAACGCTTGGATATCTTCGCCACGCCGCGACTGCGCACGGCTACGACTTCATGCCGCTGCCGCCCGAAATGGCTGCAAAGCTGGTCGAGGATAAAGCGGCAGCTGGCGATCGTTCGGAACGGGACGGAATCCTCGGTGAACTGCTGAGACACCTCAACCAACCCGAGTAGGCAAACACATCTCAGGGCCCGCGACGGAACACTCCGTCGCGGGCCCTTTTTTTGCGCGTCGCAAAGAGCCACGAACATCACCCGTCACAGCATGCGACAGCGACTCCAAACCGCCGATTATTCCTTTGGCAGTTTGTGCTTATGAACGCGGATATAATCCTGCACAGCCTTTCGCAGCAGTTCGGTCATGCTGTGCCCGTTGCTGATCGCCAGTAACTTGAACTGCCGCTGCTCCGCAGCCGTCAGGTAGTAACCGCAGCGGATCATCTCCTCCTCGCGAATCTTCTTTCCGGCGATGGGGTCCTTTTTCTGACCCTGCCGCAGCAGCTTGCGGAAATCGGGCCCGACTGCCGGGGACGGCTTTGTCTCTTCCTGCATCTGTAGCGTGGCTTGCTCCTTGATCCCTGACGGCTCGACCTTCGGTGGGATGAACATGCTCGGCAGTGCGGGCGGCTGCGTGGAGATCGCCTTCATCATGCGGGCCTTCTTGTCGTCACCGGGTTTCGGCGCGGTCTCTTCACTCATGCCGCGTTCCTTGTGGCTTCGATGAAGGTTTGCAGAAGGTCGTCAAAGACCCCTTCGCTTTCGGCAACCGCCTTCGCGTCGGGTACCTCAGGGCTGTAAAGGGTCTGCCCGGTCTGAAGGTCGCGGTAGGCAACGCGATTGTGCAGGACGTGTTCCGCAATCGGTGTCCCGTTGGCCTGGATGATGGCGCGCAGTTCTGTCAGGGCTCGCGCCCTGCCATCGATGATGGTCTGCTTGGTCAGCACGAATATCGCAGGCAGCGGTCTACCCCGGCTCTCGACCGCCAGCGGGATGTAGTGGTCGGTGATCTGGATGGCGGCGGTCACATCGTCGAGGGCAAAATAGACCGGCACGACGACAATGTCGGCCGCGAAGAGCCCGGCCATGAGGTTGTCATTTGTGGTGCCTTCCGTATCGATCAAGACGACCGAGCGTTCTCCGTTGTGAGTGGTTGCCGCGCGAAGGATCTCCTGCGGCGTCATCGCGCTCACCATCGTAAGTTTGTCAGGACGATTGCCAGCTTCGCCGAGCATCTGGAACCAGCGGTTCATGTTCTGCCGCCGGTCGCCATCGATGAGAGTGACCGAATAACCCCGATGCAGTGCGACGGATGCGAGGGCACGCAGCATCGTCGATTTGCCAGTGCCGCCCTTTGGGATCGCAGCGGAGATGATCATGGGGGCCTCCTTCCGGCGTTGTCTCCTTGTTTCCATGTTAACATGGAAACAAGTCATCATGGACACATGAAACAAAATCACGGTCGAAACATGGTGACATACTCAACGGGGAAGACTGGGTTGGCAACCCAGGCGCGCATAGATAAGGGCTCGCTAAAGGTGCAGTTTTTGCGCAGCTGCTATCTTCAGGAAAGAAGGGGTCCGGTGGCCCATCGACTACGCTTTTCCGACTAGGCATCGTCCTCAACGCATCATAGACACATCGCATCAAACCACGATGGGAACGTTTCGCCCGCGCTGGGCTGGTGAGAAGACGCGCGACCTGAAATGTTTTCATTCTTCCCTTGGTTGCTATTGGCAGGATAGCCTATTTTGTGATACACACAAAGTAGGCGGCGCGGCCCTCTCGGGCCTTAGCGCCCGCAAGCGGGCTTGAGAGATGGATGCAGACGCCCAGAAAGCAGCGGTTAAGAGTGCGTCACGACGCTATGGCGAGGTGACGCACATCCGGTTTTCGGGGGACGAGCTGGCTAACCTCAAAGCCATTTCGGAGCGGGACGGCATAACCGTCAGCGAGGTCGTGCGGCGTCTAGTGCGGGCAGAGGTCGGGCATCTGCCCATCGCGTCAGAGGCGTTGCGGCCGGCGATCGTGGACATGACCGACCAGCTGCGGCGTGTCGGCGTCAATTTCAATCAGGCCGTGCGCACGATGAGCGACGGCCGTGTTGCCCACGATGAGGATCTTGAACAGGCGCTGGTCGCCGTGGGCAACCTGGTGCGGCAGTTTCGCGAGGAACTGAAGGCGATGACTGGCGGGTCACGCAAGGCGAGGGAGGTCAGGCCATGAGCGGTCGTCTTGCTGGCTACGCGGCCGAAATCGAACGCTATCTTCGAGGCGAGTCCGGCGTGAAGCGTGAGGAGCTGGACGACGACAAGTCCGTGACGGGCGCCCGACGCGAGGCCGGTGAATTCCAGGCGATGAAGAGTTATGAGGGGACCGGTGGCGGCGGACGCCTCGGGCAAGGACAAGCCGGCTCGGCGCTAGGTGGCGGCAGGAACGCCCCTCGTTCGTCGGCGGGAGGGACAGGACTGGCGGGGAGCTCCATGTCCAACAGGGCACCGACCGTTGTTGCGAGCTCGCCCAAGGCCGCTAGCGCGCCGATCATCGTCTATGGCGCCACGCTCGCCGGTTTCCGGCCGGAAGAGGAGGAGGAAGACTGGAAGCGGCGCGGCGGCGGCGGCGGCCGTGGTGCGGGTCGCGCGAGCGCTACAGGGCGAGCAGCGCGGGCGGGCTATCAGGCGCGGGCCGTGGCGGCACGGGCAGGCTATGCGGCGGGCGCGCAGCCTGCCGTGTTTAAAGTCATGCCCAATCCTCCGTCGACTAGGCAAGCCGCTGCTCGGCTGCTCAATTACATCGGGAAGCGCGAGGACGAAAAAGGCGAGAAACACGACATCGAGATTTTTGACGAGGACGGGCAGGTCCTTGCGACAGGCGGCGCACGAAAAGCGTTTCTGGAGACGTTTTGCGAGACGTTCGAACCGCCCCTGGAAAACACCAATTTTATCGAGGTTCGTTTCGAGCTCGCCGGCGAGGTCACCGATGCCGCCCTGAGCGAGGCGCTGAACGAGGCCTTCGGTGCAAAACCGTTCGTCTATGCGCAGGATAAACAGACGGTGCAGGTTTACGCACACACCGCTGAGCGGGCAGGGCCGCTTGCCAAGGTGCTGGCCGGTGGTCGGGAAAATTCGCGCAGCAAGGCGCTCGACAAGTTCGAGGCGCGCTTGTCTGAAGCCATGGGCGCGGCTGGTGTGGTAGCCAAGGCAGAGGTGACTGCCGCCGTCAGCCGTGAACCCAAAGCGAAATACTTTTTGCAAAAGTTCATCCGTACAAACAAAGACGTCCGCACTGCGAACGGCGAGCCAATTCGGGGCGCGAGGAACCCCGCCAAGGCGGCGGCTTCGGTCTACGAACAATGGCGCCCGCAGTTTTCGGGGCGTGAGCGCCGCAATGCCTATCATCTGCTTTTCTCGGCGAGAGCCGGCACCGAGGCCAATGCCGTCATGGCCGCGGCGCGCGCCGTGCTTGAGGAGCGCGCGCCAGGTTACAAGTTCGTCCTGGCTCATCACAAGGACACCAAGCACGTCCATATCCATGCGATGGTGCAGGCGCGCTCTGCCGACGGCGAGCGCCTGAAATTCTACAAGCCAGACCTGATCGCCTGGCGCGAGAGCTTTGCGGAAAAAGCACGCGAGAACGGCATTGCGATGGTGGCGACGCGCCGCATGGATCATGCGATGACGCGGCCATTCACGAAGGAGCATGCCGGAGCCTACAGCCGCGCTCAGAGCGATCCGCGCTACCAGGTCAGCGCGAGGACGATCGAGCGGGTGGAGGCCAAGCGGCAACGCCGGTTGGATCGACAATCCCTTGTCGTGAACGGCGATGCAATCGCTGCCGCATGGCAAAAGACTGTGACGACGATGCGGACTGCGGGCATAGTCGGCCAGGCTCTCACGGCAGCGGAGTCGATCGGCAACAATTTTCTCCGGTTCCGTCGCGATCGGGCAGGTGAGGGGCAACTAGGTCCTGACGCGGGTCGCGGAGTTGATCAATCGGGGCAGAAGTCTTTCCTGTCCCATCCCGGTATGAGAGAATTGAATGCACTGATAGGAGATTTGGACATGGCGCAAACCCCCTTGGAAATGCGGCGTCAGATGGCCCGCGTCAATCAGGCTCTGGACAACATGCGCGAGACGCTGCCGCCGGCGCATCGAGGACAGTTCGAACAGTATCATGAAGAGGTCAACGACAAGATGCACGACCGTCTGGCGCGGCTGCAATTCGAGCGGCAGCAGCAGCGTCGTGGTGGTGGCGGTGAGGAGCCAATCCCCGAGCGCGAGGCGCGAGGGCGAGACCTCCCAACTCGGGACGATCCCCGCCAGCCGGTTGAGCCGCACACAGGCACCGAGCAGGAGAAGGTGAGAGCCAAGCAGAAGGACGCCAACAAACAGAAGGCGCGGCAGTCGGAAGAGCAGGATCGGAAGACCCAGCGCTCAAACGATAACGACTACGAGCGCTGAGCAAAGATCGCTGTTTGCCTTCTCAAGCGGGTAGGAGAGTGGAGGGAAGGCCAGCCGTAGCTGTCCACGCGGGTCAGTTTCAGCCAGACGTTCAAGCTGGCCGACCACATGAAGATTTTGAGAGCTACCTTGATAATGGCCTGCTCGCCATCGACATCATCCGAGAGATTCCCAAAGAGCTGAAGCCGCGTCGCATCAGCATCGGTTCACGCCGAAAGTCAGCAAGCAGATCGGCTGCTCTTGGGAAACACGGGATAGGCTTCACTTCCTCTCCCGGTCGCTCGCACGCCAGCTGCGACACAACTCGAAGGATTTCTGGAGATACCGGCTGAAGAATGGAGGCTTTTTGCGGGTTTCTGATGGTTAGAGGACCCGCCCGGTATGTACGGCGAAGTTGCCGGCAAACTGTATAGGGTTATTCGGGATCCGTGTCGCAATCGCAAATTCTGTTCAGGGCTTGTTCGTTGCGAAATTTTGCTGGCCAAGTTGGACAAGCACACGTCCACCCGCGCCTTGTTCGACGAGTTCGTGGGCATATGCGATCTCGCTGAGCGGAAATCGTGCCGCGATGTTCACACGCAACGATCCGTCTACCAGCGCGTCGGTCAACTCGCTGGCGGCCTGCGCTTTGACCGATGGCGCAAAATCGTCGCTGCCGAGCAATCGCAGCGTAACGTCGGCGAAGCCGAGCTGCCAGTACGGGATCGCCGGGCGATCTTGGGACGAGTAGTAGGAACTGATCACCCCGCCGACCGCGACGATCGCGGCGTCGACCTCGATGTGGGCCGCGAGATCGACCTCCGCAATGCGATGCACGCCATCGGGTGCCGCCTGGCGGATCCGGGCGATAAGGTCTGGGTCGTCGTAGAGGAACGCATGATGCGCGCCGATTTCGCGAACCGCCTTCAACTGCGCCTGGTGACGGACAGTCGCGATGACTTGGGCCCCATCTCGGCGGGCCAGTTGCACGGCGATCGAGCCAACGCCACTGGCCGCGCCGTGAACGAGTACGCTTAGGCCCGCAATGGAGCCGTCGGCGAAGACCGCCCTATGTGCGGTGATACCGGCGATCCCCAGACATGCTGCCTGCTCCGCGAGGTCCTGTTCGCTTACACCGACTGCCGAGGAAGGCAAGGGCACTGCGAACTCCTCCGGCACGACAACCAACTCGGCCGCCGTCCCGAACGGCCGATAGGATTGGGCGCCATAGCACCAGACATGCTGGCCGATGCGGTTCGGGGACACGCCTGCGCCGACGGCGTCGATGACGCCGGCGCCGTCGCTGTGCGGAATAACCCGGGCATAGCGCATCGGCGCGCCCTGCCAGCCGGACCGTTTCTTCATATCGCCGGGATTGATCCCCGACACGGCCAAGCGAATACGAACTTCACCATCGGCTGGCTCGGGGTCAGTCATCTCCCCGACCACAAGCACGTCTCGGGCGGAGCCTTGCTTTTCATACCATGCCGCACGCATCGTCGTTCCTCGCGAAGTAGTGTTTCGTTTGGCGGTGAAAGGGCACACTGCCGAATTGAGGCGAGCGGCCGAGTTTTCCACGCGGGCATCAGCGACGATCCGTGTCTGATCGTCGACGATGATCAACCGACCTGCATCGACCTCGAAAAGGATGCCCGTCCACAACGAGGCACCTTGGAGGACCGCGCTTGCTAAGCCACCGAAAGTGTCCCGACGATCAGCGTTGCGCTGGCGGAAGCGTGGAAGAAAAGCTGTAGCGGGCGAGCTTCCACGTCCCGACCTCCTTGTGCAACACAAACAGTTCCTGATTGTGCGACGGAACTTCGTTGCCGGTGGCGTGAATCTTCATGGTGCCAGTGGATGTCGTTCGCAAAAACGCCCATTCGTTCGAAAGAACCTGCACCTCGGCAATCTGGAAATGGAGGTTGAGATCGATCGCCTGGAACGTTGCAACGTAGAATTGCTCGACGGCCTTGATGCCCACGACGGTTGGGATCTCTTGGGGCATCAACACACTATCGTCCGTGTAAAGCTTCACGACAGCCTTGACGTCGGAGTTGTTGAGCGCCTGCTCGTAGTTTTGAAGCTGCTGCGTTATGGCGGCTTTGACCGGTACGTCGGACTTGGCTGGCGCCGCCAGCATGAGCAGAGGAAGCGCTGCGAGCGCCAGCGCTGCCAGGTTCTTGCGAAAGATTATAGACATCATTCTCTCCTGTTGCCGCTCGCCCGAGAACACTTCCCGATTGCGGATATCGGCAACTTAATCCGCTCACGGATGGTGCGATATCCACGCATCTGGTAACATCCCTCTCATAAGTGATAGGGATTTAGCCATGGACCTGAACGCCGTGCAGATGTTCGTGGGCGTCGTGCAGGCCGGCAGCCTGTCGGCCGCAGCGCAACGGACGGGCATTCCGCTGCCGACGCTCAGCCGCCGAATCCGCGAACTCGAGCGGGAACTGAAGGTTCAGCTGCTGGAACGTTCCGTTCGAGGCACCCGGCTGACGGACGCTGGAACGCGCCTGTATGAGCACGCGACCAGAGGCATCGAGGCATTCGCGGAGGCCGAACAGGCGGTCAGGAGCGACCAGGCGCGTCTAAGGGGACGCCTCCGGCTCTCCCTGCCGACCGCCTTCGAACCGTGGTGGGAGCTGCTCGGCGCATTCCAGCGACAACATCCCGACATTCAGCTCAGCGTGTACACCACCGACCGCCGCGTCGACCTCGTCCAGGATGGTATCGACGTGGCGTTGCGCGTTGGAGAAGTCCTGCATGAGTCGATGGTGGCACGGCGACTGCTCTCCTATCGCCACGGGCTGGTTGCCAGCCCCGCATTGCTGGAACGCTTGGGGACGCCCGTCGCTCCAGATGCGCTGCACCGCTTTCCTTGCGCTACTTGGTGCCGGGACGCCAACACGCAGGGCATCTGGCGCCTCGGCGAGCACATCATCGAGCCGAAGGCGGTGCTGACCACAAACGATTATCTGCAGCTTCGCGGCCGGGCGCTGGCCGGCGAGGTCGTCACGGAACTGCCTCCGTTCCTGGCTGCGGAACCTATACGGAGCGGCCAGCTACGCGCCGTGCTTGCCGACCACCCGATGCCAGAACAGCAGGTCAACCTGCTTTATCCTTCGCATCGGAATCCTTCCAGCATCGTCCGGGCGTACCTGGATTTCTGCCAGAAGCATCACGTCGCGCAGTTCCTTGTTCTTCCCGTTTCAACAATTTCGTGAAGCGCGCCGAGCAGCCGACCCGCCAACGCGGCGAACCAAAATAGGAGAGATGCAATTACGCACCGATCCAAGGGTAGCGAGCCGTATCCTTCCCCGCATAGTCTGGGTCGAGATAGATCGACACGCGCTGGATCAGAAAATCGCGGATCTCGAATACGTCGCACCATCGGCCGGCGCCCCAGGTCGGATGGTCTGCCTCCCAGGGTCCGTCGCGATGTTCGCCGCTGCTCCTGCCCTCGACGACGATCGTGTCAGACCCGGAGAAGATATAGTTGAAGTCCTGGCTGTGATGACGGATCGACTTGAAGGTTGCTCCGACATCACCAAACAGCTTATCGATCTCGCTACGGCCGTGGGCTACCCCCCATTTCGGGAAATAGACGACGGCATCCTCGGCAAACAGTTCCAGGAAAGGCCGTTCGTCCGAAGTGGAGCCGCGATCGAGAGACTTCAGATACTCAAGAGCTACCGACTTTCGCTGCTCGTCGGTCATTGTCGTGTGCACTATGCCCATAACGTCTTCCTCCTGCGGGTTTTCGGAAGTCTCAAGTCGAACACGTCTGCCTGCTCCGTTCAGGCGGGCAGCCTGGCGTCCGGGTCCATCTCGTAATTGTGGACGAAATCTGCTGGCGGCTGCGGCCCCCAGAAAGCCAGGCCGTCCTCGTCGGCGAAGTCGCGCGCATCCCACAGGTAGCCCTTGGGGATGTAATCGATATCGCAGGAATATTCGGAGAAGCCGCCCCATGGATCCTGGACGTAGTGGAAATAATTGGAGCCTATCGTATGACGGCCGACACCCCAGCCGCGCTTGTAGCCCTTGTCGGCCATATAGAGCGCGCCGCGGCCGATGTCGTCGATGCTGCCGACGTCCCATGAGCAGTGATGCAGACCGGGACCGCTGGAGCGGGCCAGCGCCAACAAGTGATGGTCGGAACCGTGGACACCATGCATGAAGGCGACATTGCCGCCGGAGTGATCGGAAAGCCGCAGCCCGAGCACTTTCTCGTAATAGCTGATGGCGCCATGCACATCACTGGTGAAGATCAGACAGTGCGCGAGCCGTGTCG
Source organism: Mesorhizobium sp. M1227 (assembly GCF_040318315.1). Taxonomy (NCBI): domain Bacteria; kingdom Pseudomonadati; phylum Pseudomonadota; class Alphaproteobacteria; order Hyphomicrobiales; family Phyllobacteriaceae; genus Mesorhizobium; species Mesorhizobium sp. M1227. The sequence goes on along the minus strand of NZ_JAMYLZ010000018.1, from coordinate 61,294 downwards.
GCAGGATCTGCTTCAGTTCGATATGGCCGAGGCCGCTGCCGCGACGGCCGGCCGGGGCCGAATTGAAATGGGCCGCGGCCTTCTGGTCGGGTGAGGTCTTCAGCGCGACTTTGATCTCAGTCAACACGCCATCGTGTCCGACGAACCACAGGCCGTTGGATTCGAAGCCCGGGGGGGCGTCGATCAACCGGATGCCGAGGTCTTCCAGATGCGCCTTGAAGCGCGGCAGATCCTCGGCGTAGGCGCCAAAGGACAAATGCTGCATCTTGCGGCGCGGTCCTTCCACGACGTTCGCCCAGACATGGTCGTTGCCGAACGTCCTGAGTGTCAGCGCGGATCCTTCTTCGCGGACGTCCAGGCCGAAGGAGACGAAAAAGATCTGCGCCTGCTTGAGGCTGGGAACCTGCAGCACAAAGGTGTCGAGCGAATGAATCCCGAGTTCGCCGGCCTTGCTTGCCTCGACGAAGGATCCCGTTGCGATGCCGGTCATGGTTGCATCCTCTCAAGAGACAGGAGCCTGGGCTCCAATGTTGCGAAGAAGAGCGCGCGCCTAGTTCACGCTCTCGACAGTCCGTGCCTTCGTGCTTGCGAGGCGCCTGGAACGGCCCAGGATCTTGGCAAACACATCGACGAGCGCGCCCTGAGGAACCTGCAGTATCGTCGCTGCTCGCCATGCGACGTGCTGGTCGGGCCGCACCAGCACGCAGCCGTCTTCCTCGACCTCGCTTCGCCAGTACCAGTCAGCGTAGATGTCGAGCGCATCGCACCCCGAGGGTCCGATCGAAACGACGTCCACGGCCACGCCAAATCGCTTTTCAATTGTCGTCGCGGCGTCGCGCCACTCTTCGCCGCCGATCCCGGTCAGCAGGGTGAACCGCCCCTTGCCACACAGGTCCAGTGTCGACTTGCGGACGCGATCGTGCTCCACCCAGACGTGAGGCACGGTCGCACCCGGCCAGGTCGTCGCGTGGTAGTAGAGTTCGGGATCACGCACATAGGCGGGTTCGGGACTTCCATCCGAAACCACAGCGGCTGACCGATAGCGCTGATTGAGTTCGACGCCGTGCGTGTTGAACTCGTAGTTCTTCCTTGCGATGGCGTCGTTGAGTTTGCGCCGTCTGCCCTTGCCCTCGGCGCTCGCATCCTTGCGGCCCGCGATCGCGGCATTGACCTGTTCAGGGTCCGTCGACGCCAAAAGTCCCAACGCCTCGAAGATCGGCGGATAGTCCGCGATGCTCTTGTTGGCACGCGTCACGATCTGCTTGCCGATCGGCTGGCGCTCGACGCTGTACGTATCGAGCAAGGACTCGTCCGCCTTGTTGTCAAGCACGAGCTTCAATTTCCAAGCGAGGTTGTAGGCATCCTGGATCGACGTATTGGAACCAAGGCCGTTGAGCGGCGGATGGCGATGGACGGCGTCGCCCATGCAGAACACGCGTCCCTCGGAATAGCGGGTGGCGTAGACTTCATTGACCGTCCAGGTGGATGTGGAGCGAATTTTGATCGGCACATCGACGTCGCCGATCAGGTTGCGGACGATGGCTTCGGCCTTCTCCTCGGTCAGCTTCAACTCGCCGCCACTGATGTCGTAGCCCCAGATGGCGAGCCACTCATTCCACGGCCGCACCATCCGCAGAACGCCGGCGCCAATACCACCGATGTTGGCGCCCGGCTGGAGCACCCAATAGAGCACGCTCGGCCGATGCGCGACATAACGCGACAGATCCGCGTCGAACAGGATTTTCATGGAGCCTGAAAGTCCCATCTGGCCTTCCATCGGCAGACCGATCGCTTCGGCGACCTTGCTGCGGCCGCCGTCGGCCCCGATGAGATATTTGCAGCGGATCGGATATGTCTCGCCGGTAAGCCGGTCCTTGACCGTGGCGGTCACACCGTCCCCATCCTGAACGAGCTCGATGAACTCGGTGTTGAGCCGCAGCGCCGTGCCACGGCTGACCGCTGCCTCGAGCAGGATGGGCTCCATGAACGTTTGCGGCAGGTCGCAAATCTCGGTCGGGCTGGCGAGCTCATAGTCAGCTTTGCGCGCGGGATGATTGCCCCAGGATAGGATTCGGCCGAATTCCTCGCCCGTCAGGCTGTAGCAGAAGACGTTGTTCGCCATCAGGTGCTGGTGACTCGAAAACTGCTTCGCCTTGTGTTCGACGCCGAGATCGCGCAGCACTTCCATCGTGCGCTGGTTGGTGATGTGGGCGCGCGGCGTATCCGACAGCCAGCCGTATTTGGTGATCTGGACGTTCTTGACCCCGTAGCTCGACAGCAACGCCGCAGCGGCCGAACCCGCCGGACCGCTACCGACCACAAGCACATCCGTCTCCAAGATCTGCGGCATCTTACTCCTCCCGATAGCCAACCCACGATATGGCTGCCGTCTCCTCGCGGCTTCGCAGGTCAGGCAGCAACGCCGATGACGCGCTTTTCGTCGATCACCGGATTGTGCAACAGTCCAATCCCTTCAATCTCGACTTCGCAGATATCGCCATGACGCATCAGCAAGCGCGGTGTACGCGCCCAGCCGATGCCGGCCGGCGTGCCGGTGACGATCACATCGCCCGGCGCAAGTGTGATCGCTTCGCTGACGACCGCGATCACCTCGGCAACGTCGAACAGCATGTCGTCGGTCGTTGCCGACTGGACGACGACCCCATTGAGGCGGGTTTCGAGGCGCAGCCCCTTGCCGCCAGCGGGCAGCTCATCGCTGGTTACAAAGACCGGGCCGAATGCGCCAGTTCCGTCGAAATTCTTGCCGACGGTCCATTGCGGCGACTTGAACTGATATTCGCGGACCGAGCCGTCGTTGAAGATCGAGTAGCCGGCGACATGCTCCAAGGCGCGCGCCCGCGAGATATGCCGTCCTCCCCGCCCGATGACGGCGACCATTTCTCCTTCGAAGTCGAGACTGTCGGAAACCAGCGGCCGGACAAGCGGCTGACCATGCCCGATCAGACTGGTGGCGAAGCGTGGAAACAGGGTCGGATAGTCAGGCTGCTCGTAGGGAGATTCCCTGGTGTGATCCGCATAGTTCAATCCGACGCAAATGATCTTGGCCGGATTGGCGATCGGCGGCAGGTAGGCGATCGAAGCTGGATCGACCACCGGCGCGTTGGCCAGCGCCTTGCCGACGCGCCGCAATTCATCGTCGCCCAGCGCGATCAACGCGCCGAGTTCCGTAGGGTGCTTGGCGCTGGACTTCAGGCTTCCGCGCAATTGTCCGCCGACCTCGACCGCGAGGCCGAATTCGTTGCCCATGCAAAAACCGACGAAGCGCAACTGGTTCACCTTCCCTGAGCGTATCGACCCTAAAACTACGACGAACGATGCAGGCCTACTTGTCCGTGGAAGCACCGGATTTTAGTCAGGCCGGAATCGACTTGGTGGTCGTCCGGGCTCTGGGCGCACGACAATCACGTTCGCACAGTGCGTGCGATCGCTGCGGCAGTTCCTTCCGGAACCACAAACAATGCCGTCTCGGCAAAGTCGCGGATGAACGCGCGTCTATGATACGGCCGCCGATGAGGAGAATGCCCTTTCAAGCACGCGCAGACATCGAGTGGAGGAAGTCATGACCAGACAAGACGTGTCATTCGCAAGGGAGTTGGTGGACGACGAAATGGCCGGGTCGGTCTACGTCGGCCGCTTTCGAAAAGCCGGCGGCGGCACGGTGTCCGTTACCGACAAGGCGACCGGGGAAATGCTGTTCACGAGCGGCGTGGCGAGCTCTGAGGACGTAGTCGATGCCTGCCGAACAGCGAAGCAGGCCCAGGAGCAATGGGCGCAAAAGCCTCCGGTCGAGCGCGGCGACATTCTGCGTAAATTCGCCCAACTGTGCGAGGTCCATGCCGACGAGATCGGTAAATGGATCATTCGCGAGACGGGTTCCATTCCGCCGAAGGCCCCGTTTGAAATCATGACTTCGGCCCGTGAGGCGATCGAAATCGCAGGCACGACCGGTCAGCCGGTCGGGCACATATTGGCGAGTGCGCTTGCGCGCAAGAGCTACGCGCGCCGCGTCCCGTTGGGGGTCGCCGCTGTCATCACGCCATGGAATTCTCCCTTCATCCTGGCTGCGCGCGCTATTCTTCCGGCTTTGGCCATGGGCAACGCCGTCGTGCTCAAGCCGGATCTACAGACGCCGGTTTGCGGCGGCTATCTGCTGGCCAAGCTCTTCGAACTGGCCGGCGTTCCAGAAGGCGTATTCAACGTAATCCCCGGCGGCGGCGACGTTGGGGCAGCGCTGGTCGACAACCCCGACGTGAATATGATCTCTTTCACAGGGTCGACCGCCACGGGGCGGAAGGTGGGCGAAGCTGCCGGCCGCGATTTGAAGAAGGTCGCGCTTGAACTAGGCGGCAACAACGCCGCCATCGTGTTCGAGGACGCGGATATCGACGGCACGGTTTCCGCGACGGCGTTCGGGTCGTTTTTTCACCAGGGACAGATCTGCTTCACTGTCGGCCGCCACCTCGTCCATGAGGCGGTCGCCGAGGAATATGCAGCGAAACTGGCCGAAAAAGCCAGGAGCCTGCATGTCGGCAATCCGTTCACGCAACAGGTCCATCTTGGGCCGATCATCAATGAGAAACAGGCGGCCCGCGCCCAGAAGCTGCTTGATGACAGCGTTGCAGCTGGCGCCAATGTGCTGGCGGGCGGCAGCCGCGATGGCCTGAATTTCAGGCCTACCGTGTTGACCGCCGTTACCACCCAAATGGGCATCTACGCGGATGAGATCTTCGGGCCCATAGCTCCCATCGTGACATTCAAGACCGAGGACGAGGCAGTGGCGCTGGCCAACGGCGTTCCGTTCGGCCTGGCGACCGCGATCTTCACGCGCAACCAGGCCAGGGCCATGCGCATCGCCGACAAGGTCAAGACGGGAATCGTGCACATCAACGACCAGACTGTCCTGCACGAGGTTTTCGGTCCCATCGGTGGCATGGGCTTCTCCGGAAATGGCGCCCGTTCTGGCGGCCCCTCGGTAATGGACGAGTACAGCCAATGGCAATGGATCACCGTCAACGAAGAGATCCCTGCCTATCCGTTCTAACCGTGGGCTCGCTGTCCGATATATGCAGCAGCTTGCCTTCCCGACTCTGTCGACGAGGATGCGATAATGGACATCAAGGCTGCCGTCGTCCGGGAGAGGGGCGGGCCGTTCCTCATCGAAGACCTTCAGTTGGAAGCGCCTTCTGCAGGAGAGGTTCTGGTCAAGGTCGTGGCGTGCGGCATCTGCCACACCGATCTGATCATCCGCGACCAATTCTATCCCACCCCGCTGCCGATCGTTCTGGGGCACGAAGGAGCCGGCATCGTCGAAGCAGTCGGGGTGGGCGTCAAGACCGTCAGGCCCGGTGATCACGTCCTGATGTCGTTCGCCTATTGCGGAACTTGTCCCAGCTGTCTGGAGGGAGCGACCTCCTATTGCTGGCACCATATGGAGATGAATTTCTCCGGCAAGCGGTATTCGGGCAGCGATTGGACGATCCCCGCACCACTGTCAAAAAAGTGCGCTCATGGCAACCCGGAGCCGATCAACGGGGCGTTCTTCAACCAGTCCGCGCTGGCAACCCATGCGATCGCGACGGAAGAAAACGTCGTCGTGGTCGACAAGGAGGCCGACCTGAAGACTCTTGCTCCCTTGGGCTGTGGCTTCCAGACGGGTGCCGGTGCGGTCCTCAATACCCTGCGGCCTGAGGTTGGATCCTCGCTGGTGATCACCGGAGCCGGCAATGTCGGCCTGGCCGCGGTGATGGCGGCCAAAATAATCAAATGCGATCCGATCATCGTCATCGACGTCGTGCCGGAGCGGCTCACGCTCGCCAGGGAACTGGGTGCCACCCACACGATTGACGCGACGCGGGAAGATGCGGTCGCGGCCGTAAAGCGGATTTGTCCGGGTGGCGTGCGCTACGCAATCGAATCCACCGGCAATCCCAACGTGCTGCGATCCGCGTTTGAGGTGCTGCACGCGCGCGGAGTCTGCGGGTTGATCGGCGGCTCCAAGATCGGGACCGAGGTCAGCCTCGACATGACACATCTGCTGTTCGGCCGAACGGTGCGCGGCATCCTGCAGGGCGACAGCAAGCCGAAGAAATTCCTGCCTCAGCTCGTCAAGCTCTACAAGGACGGGCTGTTTCCAATCGACCGCCTGATCAGCCACTATCGGCTGGCCCAGATCGAGGACGCGGTCGCCGACATGAAATCCGGGCGCACGATCAAACCCGTGCTGCTTATGGACTAGCTGAGGAATCGGCCGTTCCCGAATTCAGGTTGATGACGATAGATCATGGCGTGATGCGGCTCCCGCCGCAGGCCGAAGGTACAGAAGACGATTTGACAGATAGTCAGTATTGTGATCATATTACTGACTGTCAGGCGATGGAGGAAACGACATGTCACTGACGGGAAAGCATGCAGAGACGCCGGAGCGCAGAGCGTTCTACGACAAGATCGACAGCAGGAGCTTGACGCCTCTCTGGACTGTGCTTTCCAGCATCATCACGCCCGAGCCGAAGAGCGGCTGCTTGCCGCACTGCTGGAACTTCGCGGAAGCGAAATCCTACCTTCTCGAATCCGGCGAACTCATAACCGCAAAGGAGGCGGAGCGCCGCGTCCTCATCCTGGAGAATCCGGGCCTTCGTGGCCAGAGCCGAATTACGACGTCTCTTTATGCCGGGCTGCAGCTTGTACTGCCCGGCGAGGTGGCGCCGGCGCATAAGCACAGCCAGTCCGCGCTCCGCTTCGTGCTCGACGGCAAGGGCGCACACACTTCGGTAGACGGCGAACGCACCGAGATGTCTTTTGGCGATTTTGTGCTTACCCCACCGGGGGCCTGGCACGACCATGGCAACAAAACCGCCGAGCCGATGATCTGGCTGGATGGGCTGGATGTTCCAATGGTCTCGTTGTTCGACGCGTCCTTCGCCGAAGAGCATCCGAAGGACGAGCAGCCGATCTACCGCGCAACCGGCGACGCGTTGGCCCGCTATGGCGCCAACATGCTGCCTGTTGATTTCGCAACCCGCAGGAAGACCTCGCCCATCTTCAACTATCCCTACGAGCGGTCACGCGGGGCCCTGGACCAGATGCGAAAGCAGGAGGAGTGGGATCCGTGCCACGGCCTCAAGCTGCGCTACGTCAATCCGGTTGACGGCGGGTTCGCCATGCCGACGATCGCGGCCTTCCTGCAGCTTCTGCCGAAGGCGTTCTCGACCAGCGCCTACCGTGCGACGGATGCTACCGTTTTCGTGGTTGTGGAAGGATCGGGCAGTTCGACGATCGATGGACAGGTGTTCGAATGGGGGCCGAAAGATATTTTCGTGGCGCCGAGCTGGAAATGGATTTCGCACGCGCCGCTCACCGATGCGGTGATTTTTTCCTATTCAGATCGTGCCGCCCAGGAAAAGCTTGGCCTGTGGCGGGAGGATCGGGGCAATCACTGAGGAGATTCGGACATGACTTTCGTATTCGAAGCTCCGACCCAGGCGAGTGTGGCAGTCCGCGGGGAGCAAGCCAGATTCCCGGTCCGGCGAATATTCTGCGTTGGGCGAAACTATGCCGAACATGCGCGTGAGATGGGGCGCGACCCTGATCGCGAGCCGCCCTTCTTCTTCACCAAGCCGGCCGACGCTGTCGTCGACGACGGCGAGGTGGTCGAATACCCGCCCCTGACCGGCAACTTCCACTATGAGGCGGAACTTGTCGTGGCTATCGGCAAACATGGCTTCGAGGTCCAACTGGCCAACGCGCTCGACCATGTTTACGGCTACGCCGTCGGCAACGACCTGACGCGCCGCGATCTGCAACTCGAGGCGCGGGCGCAGGGCAGGCCTTGGGATTGGGGCAAGGCCTTCGATCGTTCGGCGGTATGCGGCCCAATCCAGCAGGCCAAGGACGTCGGGCACATCCATCGCGGTGCGATCCGGCTGAGCGTCGACGGGGTGACGAAGCAGAACGCGGACATTGCCGACCTGATCTGGTCGGTGCCCGAAATCATTTCCTTTCTGTCGCAGTCGGTGGTGATCAAGCCAGGCGACCTGATCTACACGGGCACGCCCGCGGGCGTCGGCCCATTGGTCGCGGGGGATACCTGCCTCGTTGAGATCGAGGGGTTGGGCACAGTTTCAACTACGATCAATGAACGGGCCAGGCGGTGAGTGGGCTGGTTCTGCATAATTATTTCCGGAGTTCGGCCTCTATCCGGTTGCGTGCCGCGCTGAACCTGAAAGGGCTCGACTACAGCTATGCAGCCCACCATCTGAGAAAGGGCGAGAACCGTTCGCAAGCCTATCTCGTGATCAATCCTCAGGGCCTTGTGCCTGCTCTGGAACTTGATGACGGCAAGGTGCTGACCCAATCGCTCGCCATTGCCGAGTATCTCGACGAGATCCACCCGGCCCCGCCCTTGCTGCCGAAGGCGCCGCTCGACAGGGCGCGTGTTCGGGTGCTTGCCTATGCGATCGCCTGTGAAATCCATCCGGTGAATAATTTGCGGGTGCTCAACCACCTGCGGACCGTCTTTGGGGTCGACGACTCGAAGATCGCGGCCTGGTATCGACATTGGGTTGGCGAGACGTTTGTGCCTCTGGAAACGATGCTTGCCGGTGATACAAGCACTGGCCGTTTCTGTCACGGCGACGAGCCCGGGCTGGCCGACCTTTGCCTTTTTGCCCAGATCGTCAACAACCGGCGGTTCGATTTCGACATGTCGCCGTTCGCAACGATCAGGCGTATCTACGAGAATTGTCTGGCTATGCCGGCGTTTGCCAACGCGATGCCAGAAGCACAGATCGACGCCGAATGAACGAAGAGCAGTACCGCCGATGAACGACATCAACGAACAGATGCAAGGGGACCACGCCGATTTCCGTATGATGCCTGGATATCTGCTTCGGAGGTGTCACCAAATCGGCGTGGCGATCTTCCTTGACGAGTGCAGGCAACTGGAGCTCACGCCGTTGCAATTCGGTTCGCTCGCGGCTCTGGACCGTTTCGGGCCGATGGACCAGGTCAGCCTCGGCGGCGTCATGGCCTTGGACAGGACCACGATCCTGGTCGTGCTGAGCAAGCTCGACCGGTGTGGGCTGATCGAGCGCCGGCCTTCCGACACCGACAAACGGTCGAGAATTGCTTCGATAACGGAGGCTGGGAGCAGACTGTTGTCAAAGGCGCGCCCATTGGCGGAGGACGCTCAGGAGCGCATCCTTGCGCCACTGACGGCGCGCGAGCGTTCTCGGCTGGTAGATCTTCTTGCGAAGGTCGCGGACGGAAACAACGACGAGAGTCGCGCACCATACCGCCGCCCCAGATAGGGGCATTGGTGCAAAACCCGGTCGGGCAGCCGACTTGACGCGGATAGCATTCACGAAAGGCGCATAAGGGCAGACAAGGAAAAAGAAGAGAAGCGCGCGTTGGAGGACGCCAAGCCATGATACACAATATAGAATCGGGCAGTCAGAGCTACGAGGAGTTGAGGGCGTGGGGCGACTGCGTCAGCCGCACCCTTATCAACCTCGATTTCTCCGCAGCGGGTTCGAGATTCTCGGGATCTTACCACTACATGATCGCCAAGGACTGCGTGGCGTCGCGGCTGTTCGGAACGGCGCACCGGACCTCGCGGCCGCAACGCAAGCTGCGGGAAGTCGAGAACGATTTTGTGCTGTTGATCTATCTCAAGACCGGAAAGGCGACGGTCTCCCATAGGCGGCAAGACGGGTCGGTTCCTGAGGGATCCTTCATTGCCTTCGACAGCTCGAAGCCGCACGAACTGGCGATGAACGAGCCGTTCGATCACCTCGTTCTCCGCATGCCGAGGGCGCGGTTTATTTCGCTGCATCCCGCAGTTTCCTCGATGCTGGATCGGCCCGTTGAAGGGCGAGCAACAGAAATACAAGCAGCGGCCGGCATACTGGACATGACCGTCTCATTGGGCGGCGCGATGCCCAGCACCGTCTCGGTGATGGCTGAGACGGTCGTGAAACTGTTGGGCGACTGCGTCGTCAAAGAAGGCGAAGGCGAGGTAGGGCGGGCGGTCCGGCATGATCTGCTTGCTGGCCGCATCGTGAAGTGCCTTGAAGACAATTTCACTGATCCCGACTACTCGTCGACCGACCTTGCCGAGGCGATGGGCATTTCGAGACGTTACGTGGATAGCATCTTCGCCGGGATGAATAGCACGTTCGGCAAGACGCTTCTGGAAAAGCGCCTGGAGCGCTGTGACCTGCTGCTGAGAGATCCCCAGTTCCGCGGCCGGTCGGTGACGGACATAGCCTTCGAAAGCGGCTTCAACGATCTGTCCCATTTCTCGAAGCGGTTCCGGGAACGTTTCGGCGTCGCGCCGCGGCAAGCCCGGAAGTCCGCGCAGCCGGCTCTGAATTGACCGCAACAAAGGCACGAAGCAAATCGCACGGTGCGGTTGCCAGCGGGCTGACCCTAATTAGAGCCGGACCGCGTGCTCGTCTTATCGGCCACGGAGGCAGTCGGTCCTGACAGCGCTACCTCGCGCAATCCGCGATTAATGCCGGACAGTTGGCAGCCAAACGACCCCTTCCGACACATACAACTCTCATTGCTCTCCTGAACGAGCGACAGCCTCCTTGCTGCGATATCCTGGCAATGCTCTCGACGGTCTACGCCCTATCGACCTTCAAGCTGAGACGGTCCGAGTGCAAAGGCAATTTGAAGTTGCTTTGGGAGGATGGAATGATGACGCTCAAAATACTGCGCCGGTCGACAATGGCGTCGGCAATATCATTTGTTGCCGCATCGGCGGCGTTCGCGGACAGCACCGTCCCAATCGACGTGGGCGACGGAACCACAATCAATCTACCGAGCGACCGGCCCCTCAAAGTTGCCTTCTTCATCGAAGGAACCAACAACTCCGCAATGCAGGCGACGCTCGATGGAGCCGTCAAGACAGCGGCGCAATTTGGCTGGAAAATGGATGTATTCGACGCCAAATGGGATGCAATCGTCCAGACCAACCAAATGCAGAATGCATTGAGCCGTGGCTACGATGCATGGTTTCTTCGCGCCGCGGAGGGCAGTACGGTTTGCGACATTGCCACCGAACAGGCTGTCTCCAACAACATCCTCGTGGTGACTGGAACGCTTCCGATCTGCGGCCGCTCGGTTAACGAGGGCGAGGAGCAGTGGGCACCCGGCACGCTGTCCTATGTGGGCGGGACACAAAGCGGCGACGCCTGGGTCGAGCTGCTTGAGAACATGGCGAAAGAAAACCCTGGCCCGCAGAAACTCGGAATTGTTACCGGCCCCGAACTCAACCCGATCACCCGCAATTTCGAGATCGGCCTCGATCGTTTTCTCAAGAAGCATCCCGAGATCCAGGTCGTCGCCAAAGCCAGGACCGACTACTCGACGCCCGTTGCCTACGAGAAGTCGGTTCCGATGATCCAGGCGAATCCGGACATCTCACTCTACTTCAGCTCATACGGCAACCTGACAAAGGGCCTGGTCACCGCCCTCAAGGAGTTGGATCGGCTGAAGTCGGTCAAGGTCTACGAAGGCGGCGCGACGACATGGTCGAAACAAGCCATCCTTGATGGCGAACTTCAGTCATCGTCGATGCTGACGGTTCGCACGAACTCTGTGAAGGCGCTTGAAGCATTGCGTGATGCCCAGCAGAGCAAGCCCGTTCCTCGCTTCATCGCCAACGACGGCCTGCCCATCACGAAAGGCAAATTGCTGCAGATTCTGGACGCCAGCAACATCAGCCAATTCGAACCCGAAGCTCAGTAGCAGCATCACTTGGCGGCCCGTTGGTGCCCTCCCGGCCAGTCCGGGCCGCTTTTCTCTGGGTTCCAGGGGATTTTACATGACGACGGTCTTCGAAAAAACCAAGGGTGGCGGGCCTGCTCGTTCGCAGGGGATCGCAATAGGTTTTCACGGCGTTTCGAAGCACTTTGGTTCAACGACCGCGTTGTCAGACATGAGCTTTGATGTCCGAGCGGCCACGATCCACGCGCTGGTGGGGCAGAACGGGGCAGGCAAGTCAACCGCCCTCGGCGTGCTGGCCGGCCGCAGCCCGCCGAGTGGTGGGAGCGTCGAGATCTTCGGCGAGGCGGCAAAACTGTCCGACCCTCGCAGAGCGCACGAAGCGGGCATCGTCGCAATCTATCAAGAACTCACAATCATCCCGCATTTGTCGGCGGTGGAGAATGTCTTCCTTGGCCAGATCCTGTCGTATGGCGGCTTCGCTTCGCCAGCGCGCATGAAGGCTCGCTTTCGCGAGCTGTGCGGTCTCTTCGGCGTATCGATTCCCGCGGATACCAGGGCGCGATACCTCTCGGTAGCCGACCAGCAGATTTTGGAAATCATGCGGGGCGTCCAGTCGGACGCCCGCATCCTGCTCTTTGATGAACCCACGGCATCGCTTGCGCCGGCCGAGCGAAGAGCCCTCTTTCGCCTGATGCGCGATCTTCGCGCTGCAGGGCATACGATGGTGTTCGTCTCGCACAATTTGGACGAAGTGTTCGAAATTGCGGACGACATAACCGTATTCCGTAACGGCCAGATGGTTGCTTCGAAGCCTGCGGCCGGATGGTCAAAGGGAACCCTCGTCGCCCAAATGCTCGGCGAAAGCATGACCGACATTTACCGCCGGCGAGAGGCTTCGGTGCCGTTCGGAGGTGACGTGCTGAAGGCTCGGAACGTTTCGGTGCCGGGTGCGATAAGGGACGTCGACATTTCAGTGCGAAAGCGAGAGATCGTCGGTGTCGCCGGGCTTGCAGGTGCCGGCCGCACGACGCTTCTTCGTGCGTTGGCGGGCGCCGAATCCAAGGCGACCGGGTCGCTCTGGATCGATGGGGCGCAGCATAGCTGGCCCAGACAACCGAAAGAGGCGCGGCGGCTTGGCATCGCCCTGGTGCCGGAAGAGCGCAAGACAGACGGGCTCGTCCTTGGCATGAGCTCATCCGAGAACATCGCCCTGCCGCGCCTGAAAGGCTGCAGCACCCTGGGCTTGCTTTCTGATGCGACGCTGAAGGAGGCCACCGAAGCGGCAGCTTTCACCTTCGGTCTCAATCCGGCGCGTCTTTCCGAGCCTGTTCGGAATTTGTCGGGCGGCAACCAGCAGAAGGCGCTATTGGCCCGATGGAAGTACTCGCCGCCGACCGTTCTCCTTGTCGACGAACCCACGCGCGGCATCGACATCGGCGCCAAAGCCGAAATTCTCGACGCGCTTCGACTGTTCTCCGATCTCGGCACGGGCGTCGTCGTCGTGTCGTCGGAGCTTGAGGAAATCGTATCGATCGCCGATCGTGTCATCGTGATGGCCGAGGGGCGGAAAGTGAAAGAACTCGTCGCTGATCGCAACGAAGTTTCTCTCAGCCGTATCCTCAGCGCGGCCTTCGACTTGGAGGACCATCATGTCTAGCTCACAGTCGAAAGCCCTCGGCGATAACCTCGCCGCTCCTGCGCCGACGGTCGAAAGCCAGACCGGCAATGTTCGACGCGAAACCCGACTGTCGCGGGCCAGCCGGCACGGTCTGCTGGCTTCGCTGTTTCTGCTGATCGTCGTTTCCGAGTATCTGTATCCGGGTTTCCTCATGCCTCAGAACATCAGGAACATCCTCGGTCAAAGCGCGCCGACCGGGATTGTTGCCGTGGGCATGACATTCGTCTTGATCACCGGGGGCTTCGATCTGTCAGTCGGATCGATTTACGCCGCGGGCGCCACGATCTATGCGAGCCTTGCCGTCGCAGGATGGCCGCTTGCGGAGGCTGCGGTGGCGACGATCGCCATCGGATCCCTGGCAGGTCTCACCAATGGCCTTATCGTGACCAAGCTGAACGTCAACGCATTTGTCGCGACGCTGGGCACGATGTCGGCATTCAGCGGACTTGCCTTGATCTACTCGAATTCGTCACCGTTCATCGCCCCCGATCCTGCTTTTGCCGTGCTTGGACGGGGACATATGCTTTCCATACCGATCTCAATCTGGATCCTGTTGGCGTTTCTCGTCGCGGGCCAACTGGTGCTGTCCCGAACGGTCTACGGGCGCCAACTCTATGCGATCGGCGGTAACGACGAAGCGTCCCGCCTCGCAGGTCTTCGGACGGCGGCGCTGCGGACGTCAGCCTATGCTCTGTCGGGTGCGTGTGCCGCGATAGCCGGAATGCTCATAGCCTCCCGGCTTGGCATGGGACAGGCCGATATCGGGGCGGCAATGGCGCTTGATGCCATCGCCGTTGTGGTCATCGGCGGCACGTCTTTGCTGGGCGGCGAAGGCTCGATCTGGCGTACCGCGATCGGTCTGCTGATCGTCGCGGTCCTGACAAACCTGCTCGACTCGCTCGCGATCAGCTCGCACTACCAGCTTGTCATCAAAGGCACCATTATCATTGGCGCTGTCGCCGTGGATTCGCTTATTCGCTCCCGACGCTGATCGGTATTCCTGATCGCCCGGTCCGGCCGGGACGACGCTCCAGCCCTTCCGCCCGGAAACAAAGACAGTGCCTTCCTGGCAAAGTCGCTTGCCCAGACTTGGCTAAGCTCGCCTGCAACCGCCCGCAGGCAAACGATACCACGCGGCCATTGTGACCGTGTCGTCAGGGCGCGGGCAGGCGGGGTCAGCTACCAAATTTCAGGAGCGGAGCAAGGCGATGGCAAAGATACTGGTCCTCTACTACTCGAGCTGGGGCCATATGGAGCAGATGGCGAAGGCTGCGGCCGAAGGCGCAAGCGAGTCTGGCGCCCAGGTGACCGTCAAACGGGTGCAGGAACTGGTTCCGCAGGAGGTGGCCAAGGCCGCCTACTACAAACTCGACCAGGAGGCGCTGATCGCCGATCCACTCGAGCTCGAAAATTATGACGGCTTCGTCTTCGGCATTTCGACGCGCTTCGGCCTGATGGCCGCGCAGCTCAAGAACTTCCTCGACCAGACCGGACCGTTATGGATGAAGGGGGCGCTGGTCAACAAGGTGGCGACTGTCATGTCGTCGACGTCGACCCAGCACGGCGGTGCCGAGTTGGCGATCCTGACGACGCAGGCCACGTTGCAGCATCACGGCCTGATCATTGTGCCGCTCTCCTATGCCTACCAAGGCCAGATGGGCAATGACGTGGTGCGCGGCGGCTCGCCCTACGGCATGACCACGACTTCGAGCTCGGACGGGTCGCGCCAGCCGTCCGACCAGGAGCTCGATGGCGCCAGGTTTCAAGGCAAGCGGCTGGCGGAAATCGCCATCAAACTGCACGGCTGAGCCGCAATGACGTTCCAGAACGGACTCATGTGTCGGCGTCTCAAGAAAACTGGTGAATATCTGCATGGGTAAGATGGGAGCCAGCAGAATTCGCGTCGGTATCATCGGTGCCAATCCGGACCGCGGATGGGCGGCCGAGGCGCACATCCCCGCCTTGAAGTCGCTCTCGAATGACTTCGAGATAACGGCGTTGTCCACCAGCCGGCGTGAATCCGCCGATGCGGCCAGCAGGCTTTTTGAGGTGCTTGTCGCGTTCGATAATCATCAGGATCTCGTAAACAGAGCGGACGTGGACGTCGTCGTCATCACCGTGAAGGTACCCTATCACCTCGAACTGGCGACTGCAGCGCTCGAGGCAGGCAAGGCCGTGTATTGCGAATGGCCGCTCGGCAACGGCTTGAACGAGGCGGAGAACCTTGCCGCGCTGGCGAAGAAGAGGGGTGTCCTTGCCGTGGTCGGGCTGCAAGCTCGTTCTGCGCCGTCGGTGGCTTACGTGCGTGACCTGATCAAGCAAGGCTATGTTGGTGAGGTGCTTTCCACCTCATTGATCGCGTCGGGTATGGGCTGGGGACCGACGGTCGAGGCGTTCAACGCCTACCTCAACGACAGGAAAAACGGCGCGACCATGCTCTCGATACCGCTCGGCCACACTGCGGACGCGCTGTGTTACTGTCTCGGTGAGGTCCAAGAGCTCTCGGCCACGATGACCGCGCGCCGAAAGTCCTTTACGATCGTCGGCACGGCCGAGCGCCAGCCGATGAACACAGATGATCAGGTGTGCGTCACCGGACTGCTTGATGACGGGGCGGCGTTCTCCATCCACTATCGCGGCGGACTTTCGCGCGGCACGAATCTGCTCTGGGAGATCAACGGCACCGAGGGCGATCTGCAACTCACTGCCGTCGGTGGCCATGCCCAGATGTTCGAGATGACCGTCCGCGGTGGCAAGGGCGCGCAGACCGGGCTCGAAGTCTTGCCCGTGCCAGACGAGTATCGGTGGTCGCCGCCGCAAGGCCTTTCCACGAACGTCGCCCAGGCATACGCGCGTTTCGCCCGCGACTATCGCGAACGAACGCATTTCTGCCCAACGTTCGACGATGCCGTCGCGCGCCATCGCATGCTGAGCGCGATCGAGATAGCTGCGGCAACCGGTCAGCGTCAAACGCTCGGGTGAGGTAGCCGTGCGGTCGGCTCGTTTCTCGCCAGTGAAACCGTCCCGGTTGACCTCGGGCCGGGCTCCATACCGAGGTTAAGCGCGAGTTCCGCAGTTGGAGAGGCGGTCGCCTGGGCTGACAGACCCGACACTTCAGCCCTTCCGTCCGGAAACAAAGACAGTGCTTTCCGGGCAAAGTCTCTGGCTAAGACATGGCTAAGCTCTCCTCCACCATAGTGGGAGGAAAAGATGTTGAAATCGTTCAGTCACACCATGCCGACGCGGCGCGACGTCCTCAAGGTGTCAGCCGCAGGTGCTTTGTCATTTGTAGCGTTTCCCATGCCCGCCATTGCACAGGCGCGAACCATCAAGCTCGGCTATGTCAGTCCAAGATCCGGCCCGCTGGCACTTTTCGGTCAGGCTGACGAGTTCGTGCTCGGCACCGTCAAGTCCGCTCTCGACAAAGGCCTGCAGATTGGCGGCAAAGTCTTTCCGGTGGAAATTGTCTCCAAGGACACGCAATCCAACTCCAATCGCGCCGCAGAGGTCACGAGTGAACTGATCTTGAGCGACAAAGTTGACCTTGTGCTGGTGTCGTCTGCGCCGGAAACGGTCAACCCTGTCTCCGATCAATGTGAGTTGAACGGCACGCCCTGCATTTCAACCGTCGCGCCGTGGCAGGCCTGGATGTTCAACCGGGGAAGCAACCCCAAAACAGGATTCGAGAGCACGTTCCATTTCTTCTGGGGCCTGGAAGACATCATGTCGGTCTTCGCGAACATGTGGGATACGGTGACAACGAACCGGAAAGTCGGAGGGTTGTTTCCGAATGACGAAGATGGTCGCGCATGGAGTGACGATAAGAACGGAATTCCTGCTTTGCTGGGTCCGCGAAACTACGGCGTCGTGCCCTCTGGCTTTTATCGGAATCTCGGCGACGACTTTTCTGCCGTGATCGCGAAGTTCAAAGACGGTGGCTGTGAAATCGTATCCGGTGCGCCCCTGCCGCCCGATTTCACCACCTTCTGGACGCAAGCGCGCCAACAGGGCTTCCGCCCGAAGGCCGCCTCCATCGCCAAAGCGATCCTGTTCCCGGCCGCTGTCGAAGCCCTCGGCGATGCCGGCCACAACCTCTCAAGTGAGATCTGGTGGTCACCCTTCCATCCATTCCGCTCGTCACTTTCGGGCCTTAGCGCCGGTGAGTATGCGGCTGCCTATAGCCAGGCGACCGGCAAACAATGGACCCAACCGATCGGCTTTGCCCATGCGTTGTTCGAAGTCGCAGCGGACGTCTTGAAGCGGGCAGGTGAGCCTGGCGACGCGAGTGCGACTATCGCCGCGATATCAGATACCTCTCTGGACACGATTGTGGGAAAGGTCGACTGGAAGAACTCGGCCATCAAGAACGTCGCCAAGACGCCGCTTGTCGGTGGTCAATGGCGCCGCACCCCGAACGGCCCGCACGCCTACGACCTTGTCATCACGTCGAACCAGACGGCTCCGGAAATTCCGGCCGGGGCCGATTTCGAGGAACTTACCTACTAGGTCGTCGGCTCATGTTGCACATGGAAATCAAAGGGCTGCGCAAGTCGTTTGGTGCGGTGCGCGTCGCGGACGGAATTGACCTTGGTGTCGGGCGCGGAGAAGCCATTGGGATCATTGGACCCAATGGCGCGGGCAAGACCACCTTTTTCAATCTGATCGCGGGAGACCTGCACGGCGAAGCCGGTACCGTCGTCTTCAAGGGAGACGATGTGACGAGCTGGGGGGCGCGGCGGCGGGCGCGCGCCGGCATGGCGCGCACGTACCAAATTCCGCAGCCATTCAATGGCATGACGGTCTACGAGAACGTGCTGGTCGGTGCGGTCTTTGCCGGCGGCCGCTCTCAAAGCCAGTCCCGCCAATACTGCGAGGAGATCCTCCATCAGACACACTTGTCGGAACTTGCGAACAATGCGGCAAGCTCGCTCACGCTCCTGAACCGCAAAAGACTTGAGTTGGCGCGAGCGCTGGGTTCGTCGCCCGAACTCCTTCTGCTCGACGAGATCGCGGGCGGTCTGACCGACGCCGAATGTTCCGATCTGGTGAAGACGATCCTCGACATCAATGCCCGCGGCGTGACGGTCATCTGGATCGAGCACGTGGTTCATGCGCTGCTTGAGGTCGTAGGCCGTCTGGTCGTACTCAACGCCGGTTCGGTTTTGAGGGACGGCGAACCCCATCAGGTGATGCGGTCGCCCGATGTCCGCGAAATCTACCTCGGCGTCGAACCGGAACCCGACGGAGCCGCATCATGACGCTGTTGCACGTCGAAGATCTGAACGCTTTTTATGGCGACTTTCAAGCGCTTTTCGGCGTTGGGCTTGCCGTAGGCGAAGGGGAGTGCATCGCCGTCATCGGTTCAAACGGAGCGGGCAAATCAACTCTCCTCAGGTCGGTGGCCGGCCTGCACCGCGGCAAATCAGCCAAACGACTGAACTTCGCGGGCAGGGAGGTCGGCACGGTGGCGACGAATGAAATCGCCGCGTTCGGCATGACGCTCGTACCGGAGGGACGGCGGCTTTTCTCCTCCCTTACGGTTGAGGAGAACCTGACGATCGGCCGATCGGCTGGCCGCGCTGGCTACTGGAATCTTGCCCGTGTCTACGAGCTGTTTCCGGCGTTGCCCGAGCTCGCACGGCGGCAGGTGACGAGGCTTTCGGGCGGGCAGCAGCAGATGGTCGCGGTGGGCCGTGCGTTGATGACGAACCCAACACTCCTTCTTTGCGATGAGATTTCGCTTGGCCTGGCGCCCGTTGTCGTCAAGGGAATGTACGAAAACTTCAGGCGGGTGCGCGGCCAAGGCACGGCGCTGGTCGTTGTCGAGCAGGACATCGGCCAGGCACTTTCGGTTGCCGACCGTATCTACTGCCTGCGCAGGGGCGCCGTCGCGCTGAGCGGACGGCCCGCAGAATTCACGCGAGATCAGATCGCCGCTGCGTACTTCGGCGTGGCGGAGGCATGACATGAGCAATCCAGCCGACGTTATCGTTCAAGGAATCCTCCTCGGAGGCCTCTATGCCCTGTTCGCCACCGGCCTTTCTCTGGTGTTCGGGGTGATGAGGCTGGTGAACCTGGCGCATGGCGATTTTATAGTTGTCGCAGCCTTCGCGGCGTTCTGCGTCGTTTCTGCCGTCCCGATCCATCCTTTCGTGGCGATCGCCGCCGTCGTGCCGTTGATGGCCGGCCTCGGCTATCTTATTCAGCTCGGTCTGTTCAACCGGCTGCTTGGAAACGATCCGCTGCGCCCGCTGCTGGTGACGTTCGGAGTCTCGGTCGTTGTGCAGAACGTGCTGATGATGATCTTCTCGGCCGATACGCGCCGCCTTTCCGCCGGCTCGATCGAAACACAGAGCATCAACGTCGGCGCAGTTTCGGTCGGCGTGTATCCAGTTGTCGTGTTGTCGACAGCGTTGGCTGTGACGATGGCACTGCAGTGGATATTCTATTCGACTGCCCTTGGGCAAAGGCTTCGTGCGACATCCGACGATCCCGAGATCGTCGGCCTGGTCGGGATCAATCACCTGCGCGTCTTCGCCATTGCCAGCGCCATCGCATTCGCGGTGATCGGCGTCGCGGGCGTCCTGATGGCCGTTCGCGGCAACTTCGATCCGTTTATGGGTCCCGCCCGCCTCCTCGTCGCCTTCGAAGCCGTCATCATCGGCGGTCTCGGCAATTTCTGGGGAACCCTCGCCGGGGGCCTCGTGATCGGGCTTGCCCAGTCGATCGGGGCGGCCGTCGATCCAGCCTACCAAACGATAGCCGGTCATATCGTCTTTTTCGTCGTCTTGTTGCTTAGGCCGAACGGCCTCTTTCCGAAGGTAGCACACCAATGAACGAGACCAGCGGAGCGCTGCAAGCAAGCGGCTCGCAGATCGACGCCCATCCCGCCGGCAATTCCGAATTGCAGATCACCGTGCGCACGACGTTGGGAATCGTTTGCGTATGCATGCTCTTCACGTCCGCGCCCTGGATACTCGATTTGGCGGCCTTGCGCTTCAGCACCGATTTCCTCGTTTACCTGTCCCTCGCGGCAACATGGAACCTGCTCGCCGGCTACGGGGGGCTGATATCCGTCGGGCAACAGGCATATGTCGGTATCGGCGGATATGCC
The DNA here is from genome assembly GCF_040318315.1 of Mesorhizobium sp. M1227. Classification (NCBI taxonomy): domain Bacteria; kingdom Pseudomonadati; phylum Pseudomonadota; class Alphaproteobacteria; order Hyphomicrobiales; family Phyllobacteriaceae; genus Mesorhizobium; species Mesorhizobium sp. M1227. Next base: position 40,751 of record NZ_JAMYLZ010000018.1, on the reverse strand, counting down.
TTCTTCGCCTCACTTGTGTTCTTCGGTCTGCCACTGCCCGCCTCGATCCTCGTCGGCATGGCTTCGTCCGCCGCCGCTGCGCTTGTGTTTGCGCCATTGCTGCTTCGCCTGAAGGGACCACATTTTGCCATCGGAACATGGGTGATGGCCGAACTGTGCCTGCTCGCGGTCGCCAATATGCCCTATCTCGGAGGCGGTTCCGGAATGAGCCTTCCGGCGAGCGTCGCGAGACAGATCGCGGCAGACCGTGCTGGTCGTGAGGCGGTCATCTTCTTCTGCGCGCTTCTGCTGGCCTCCTCGTCGATCGTCGGCTCGTATCTGCTTCTCCGATCCAAGTGGGGTTTGGCGCTGACCGCGATGCGGGATTCCGAACGGGCCGCGGAGAGCCTCGGCGTCGACACGAGACGAATCAAGGTCGCCGTTTTCGTCGGCTGCGCCGCCATGGCCGGGGCGGTCGGCTGCGTCGTGTTCCTGAGCAAGCTGCGGATGACCCCTGATTCCGCATTCAGCCTGATCGACTGGACGGCCTATGTCGTGTTCATCGTCATCATCGGGGCAATCGGACGCATCGAAGGGCCGATTGTGGGAACCATCGTCTTTTTTGCCTTGCGGGGATTCCTCGCCGATCTCGGACCCCTTTATCTTATTGTCCTGGGCCTCGTTGCCATCCTCGTCATGTTGAAGGCCCCGCAAGGCCTTTGGGGGCTCGTGGCCGAGCGGTACAAAATCGCGGTGTTCCCGGTCGGGCGACGGGCACGGTAGGCGGTCGACTACATTCGCGGAGCCTGGCGGCGAGTTTCCAGAAATCTGCGCCAGCCAAGGCGCGACCGCAGAAGAACTTGCCGAGTCGGGGTGGTCGAGCGCGAGGAACATGCAGCCCTCGTAGCAGTTCACTCTCAACCGGCGATGTCCAGGAGCCGCAACCGCAAGAGGGCGTTGAAGCGGCTGAGGGCCACCTCGCGCTCCCCAATATGAAGGACATATGGTTTTAGACCGCACCTCACGCGCGGCGGCAATCACTCACTTCGAACATGAGGACACTCATACGTATCAACGCTCCAAAGGGCATGCGCCGACGTACGGCACTCGGGACGGGCAGCACTGGTTCGGATGTCTTTTTTTGGAAGGCTATGGCGTAGACGTAGTTCTCTATTCGCCGGCCCGCCGGGCGAGATTCGAACCGAAACTGTGTGTCCAAATCTCACTTAAGTCCGGTTTATTGGCCACCCACTCTAAAAGCGGACGGTCTCTTTACGGCCCCAAAAGCCGCCAGGCGGAAACGCACTGTGAGATGAACTCTGCCGCTTCCTGTTGGCCGAAATTGCAAGCGGGCCCGCTAACAATGGTTCAGACCCGGCGGATTAAACTCATGTTGGCTTCGCGATCGGCTCATCGCTGCCGACAATCGGTGACCTATGTAAAGGGGCATGTCCAAGCTCCGAAAAATCAATGCAACAGCGAATCTGATTGGAGAGTGGCCTCTAACCACGGCTGCAACGCTTGGATCGTCCGTCAGAGCGAGGGGTATTTTTCTCGAAATACGCGCCAGCCTTCCAGCGGAATTCAGGAAACTGCTCCACATCGAGTCCCGCGTGCTTACCCTGCGCCTGTCTGAGGGCGCCGAGACTGATGTGCAGGTGGCATTCGAGATCGTAGCCAAAGCAATGCAGAAGATCGAAGGCCTGCCCGTAATTCCCCGTGAAATCGAGGACATTCTGACGATCTCGACGGCCGAACGACACCGCTGGCTGAAAGATGGTCGTTTGCAGAGCGCCGGGACCAAAACGGTGAAACTCCGCGGGCGGGCAAGGAACATCACCTTTCACGTGTTCGAGCCGCAGCACGTGGAGGATGTGCTTGACCGCGACCTGGTTACGGTCTGGCGCGAGCAGGACGCAGCGACAGCTGCAGAGAATAGGCGGCGAGCCGCGGGGAAGGCGGCTATGAAGCGCGCCCAAAGAAACGATCGTGGAACTGCTGCTTCAGCTGGCTATGGCCCCGATGAGAACTCGCACTCCAGTTTGCGCGGCTGGGAAGATTTTGAGAAGGACGGACTCCTGCGCTGATAGGCCGGGCGCACAAGCAGTTTAAGACGTTTGCCTGCGCCGTGCGAGATGCGCAAGGAGGGCCACCAAACGCATCGCGTTCAGGACCCGCTTCGCAGGGACACCGCCCTTGCGCGCCATCTCGACACCCCAATGCATGTGGTCGAGCTCGCGGATCGAATGAGCGTCCGGATTGATGCTGAAGATGCAGCCCTGATCGAGTGCCTTTTGATGCCAGCGCCAGTCGAGGTCGAGTCGCCACGGATGTGCGTTGATTTCGACAGCGACACCATGTTTCGCACACGCTTTGAGGACTTTGTCGACGTCGAGATCATAACCGGGCCGGCGCAACAGCTGACGACCGGTCATGTGCCCGATGATTGTCGTCCGAGGATTTCCGATCGCCTCGATGATACGCTCCGTCTGTTCCTTCTTGGGCAACTTGAAGCGGCTGTGCACGCTCGCGACGACGAAATCGAACGTCTCCAAGATATCATTTGGGTAATCGAGCGAGCCATCCGCCAGGATGTCCGCCTCGATGCCCTTCAAAATGCGAAATTTTCCATTGTATGCCTTGTTCAGCCGGTCAGCTTCGCGGTGCTGTTCGGCAATCTCCTGCAACGAAAGGCCGCCTGCGTAGTGAGCGGACTGCGAATGATCGGCGACACCATAGTATTCGAATCCGCGCTTCCGAGTGGCTTCAGCCATTGCCTCAAGCGTTTCGGTGCCATCGGATGCGGTCGTGTGAGAATGCAGGATGCCATGCAGATCTTCATCCCGAACGAGAACGGGTAGCTTCCGCTTTGCGGCTCGCTCAATCTCGTTCCTGCCTTCGCGCAATTCCGGCTCGATAAACTGCAAGTCCAGAGCTTGGTAGATTTCTTCTTCTGTCGCTGACGCGATCAGTTTTCTCCCGCGATGAAGCCCGTCGGCGTTTAGGGTGAACCCCTTATTGGCCGCGAACGTCTTCAGTTGCTCGAGATGGTCTGCCGAACCGGTTGCTTCGAGCAGGCTCGCCCCAAAGTGCTTCCTGTCAGTAACAACAAGCCTGAGGGTCGTATCCTCGGTTCCAGTCGACTTTCTGCCCTGCGCTACCAGGGCGAAGTCGGAAACGAGCTCGCAACCGCGCCGGAAGTCACCTGCAATTTCGACGCGCGAAAACTCTGGATGCTCTTGCTTCACCGATATGACCGCATGTTCGAGAAGCGCGGCGGCCTTGTGCAGGTGAAGTTGTGTTTCGCCGCTTCGCACGATGGCCAAGTTCTGCAGGACTTTTGCCTGAAGCGCGGCGCCTAGGCCTTTCACTGGGCGTATGCGGTCTTCTCTTGCTGCGGCCTCGAGCTCCGCCAGCGAGTTCACGCCGAGCGCCTGATGAAGCTTCAGTATCTTATCAGGACGAAGCCCAGGTATGGCAAACAGCTCCAGCACGCCCGCTGGAACATCCTCGCGCAGCTTCTCAAGACTTGGGTGCGTGCCGGTTTGGTAGAGCTTGGTCACGATGTCTGCGATCGCGTCACCGATCCCCGGGATCTTAGTGAGGGCGCCGGCGGCGATGATGCGATCAAGCGGCTGCGACAGCGCCGTCAGACTGTCTGCCGCGCGCATGTAAGCTTTTGTGCGATACGGATTGTCGTCGCGCATGGACGATCGTTGCGCGTATTCCCTCAAAAGACTGGCGGCGGTCCTCGGATCGATTTTTGCCATGGCTTCAGCCAAACGACGCCGATCTCCGCAGGTTCCAATCAGGCAAGGCCATGAGCGCCGCGTTGCCCTTTGAATCCCGGCTTTGCTGGCTCTTCTGCGTCGCGCGCTACAGATTGGGCAAGGATTGGTCAGCGCGACCCCATCCCGCCAGAGCTTTGGAGGCTGCGCGCTTCTTTAATTCAGGAGCATCGCCCACGTGGAAATGAGAGGGCGCATCTATTGTCTTCATCTCCGCCCACGTGATCGGTGCGGCGACAGGAGCACCCGGACGTGATCTTGCGCTGTAGGGCATGATCGCAGTCGCCCCGCGCTGATTGCGTAGATAGTCCACAAAGATGCGACCCTTGCGGCGCGCCTTTGACAACACGGCCGTGAAATGGGCCGGATCGCTCTGGGCGACCGCTTGCGCCAGGCGAAACGCGAAGTCCTTCACCTCCGGCCACTCGGCGCCAGGGGTGAGCGGCGCGATGACGTGCACTCCTTTGCCCCCCGTCAGCATCGGGAAAGTCGTAAGCCCTAGCGATTTAAGGATAGAGCGGAACTGAAAGGCAGCCGCGCGGACAGCCTCAAAATCCAGGCCTTCATCTGGGTCGAGGTCGAATACGAGGCGGTCGGCCTTTTCGACATCCTCGATCCGAGCCCCCCATCCATGCAGCTCAATCGTTCCCATCTGGACGCAAGTCATCAATCCGTCGGCATCGTCGACATAGAGATATGGTTCCTCGTGCCCGTCCTTCTCCGTGATGCCGACGTGGTGAACTTTGTCGCCAAAGCTTCCGGCGTCGTGTTTTTGGAAGAAGCACTTCTTCGCGCGGCCCTGTGGGCATCGAACCAGGCTGATCGGCCGGCTGCCAACCCAAGGAAGCATGATCGCCGCGACCGCTGCGTAATGGTCGGCGAGCTGTCCCTTGGTGATGTTGGACTCCGGATAGATGACGCGGTCACGGTTGCTTATCGCGATGGCGGTCGTCGCAGATGCCGCGAGGTCGCTTGCATGACGTTCCGTCTCGAGCACGACCGCCTCCGGCTTCTTGTCTTCGCGGAGACCAAGATAGCTCGGATGTCGCAACGTCCCTTCATTTGTCATTTCGGTGAACGCAATCTCAGCGACCAGTTTCGGACGGAGCCAGTGTGCGCCGCGCACTTCGGCGCGTGGTGCGTCGACGGTTGCGGCCTTCTGCTCAAGCGGCGCCATGATCTTCAAGAGACGAAGAAGTTCAGCGGTATCGAAGCCGGTGCCGACTTTCCCGGCGTAACGCAGCTTGCCGCCGTCATGAACGCCAAGGATCAAGGACCGAAACGCGCGGACCTTGTCGGACGGCGTCCAGCCGACAATCACAAACTCCTGCCGCCTGATGCATTTGATCTTCAGCCAGCTTGCGCCGCGGGCCGCCACATAACTCGAATCCGCGAGCTTTGAGATGACGCCCTCAAGGCCGGCTGCGCAGAAGCGATCGAGCAGCTCTTCTCCGCGACCGAGGATATGGTCGGAGTAACGAAGGACCGGATTTTTCGCGGGCAAGATCGCCTCCAGCTTCGCCTTGCGCTCAAGAAGAGAAAGCCTTGTCAGATCGTCCCCGTCGAGCTGCAGCAGATCGAACGCATAAAAGTCGATAGTCGTCGGGGCAGCCTTCAATGCCTTCTGAAGCGCCTGGAAGTTAGATCTTCCTTCCGCATCGACAACCACAGCCTCCCCGTCAATCAGGGCGGAGCGCACCTTGAGCTTGCAAGCCTCAGAGAGGATCGAGGGAAAGCGGCTAGACCAATCCAGACCAGATCGTGTGTAGGCTCGCGCTTCGCCGCCGCCGACGGCAACGAGAATACGATAGCCGTCGTATTTCATCTCATGGATCCAACGATCGCCGGCAGGGACCCTGTCCACGAGCGTTGCGAGCTGGAGCGGCCGGAAAGCAGGCGGCGCTAAAGTGACCTCGTCGCGAGCGGGCGACTTCGCTCGACTAGCGCTCGACCCATTGATTGCCTTGCGCGACGTTGGCTTGACCACCCTGACCTAAACCATACTCAGAGACGAATAGCGTTTCGCGTCCAACGCGCGACTACTTCTTTAGTTTCGTTGCCGGCCGTATTGAGCTTTTCGCGATGATTTGCCGACCCGCTTGATTGGCGCCTCGGCCTGAGGCCGTGATTCCTGGGTCCGGCCCTTCATGTCCCCAATTTGCGCGCACAGCTCACTGGCAATAATCAAGCGCAGGAACGTGCCCTCAAATGCCGCCACAGCGTATCCGCTTTGTGCCATCGGCTTTAGAAGCCCGGTTGGCCTCCGTCGAGGGAGCAGACTTTCCGCAGCTTTTCGCCAGCGACGGATCCTTTGCTAATCGCGCATTTGAAGCCTATGCTCGCTCATCGGCCGCCAGCGCTTCGGATGCAGCCGACCGTAAGAGGGAGACATGCTCTTGCCCGTCAGGGAGAGAGCCATGCCACAGTCCCTTCTTCGAAATCATGTGTTGAAAACCCTCTCGTCTGAGGACTTTGCCCTTTTGCAGCCATCGCTGCGTCAGGTCGAACTCGGGATCAAAACGTGGCTGGAGGTCGCACATCGGCCCATCGAGCATGTGTATTTCCCGGAGATGGGTATTGCTTCGGTGGTCGCCACCTTGACCGGGGGGCGGCAAAGCGAAGTCGGCCTTATCGGCCATGACGGCATGACAGGGATTGCTGTCATTCTCGGCCAGGACAGTTCTCCCAATGAAACCTATATCCAGGTTGCCAGCAATGGTTGGACCCTGCCCGTTGGAAGTCTTCGCTCTGCGATTGCGGCAAGCCAATCCCTTCGCGAGTCACTGCTTCGCTATGCCCACGCGTTCCTCGTCCAGTCGTCCCGGACCGCATTGGTCAACGGTCATTCGAAAATCGAAGAGCGGCTGGCCCGCTGGCTACTGATGGTCCAAGACCGCACCGATGGAAACAAGATCTACCTGACGCATGAATTTCTGGCGACGATGCTTGGTGCCCGGCGCCCTGGCGTTACCATCGCCCTCCAAATGCTTGAATATCGGGGGCTCGTTCACGCCAAACGCGGCGAGATCACAATTGTCGATCGCGTTGGAATGATAAAACTCACGCACGGTGCTTACGGCGAGGAGGAGCAAAGTCACTTCGGCCTTGCCTCCGCCTGATTGTTCGGAATCAGACAGACCCTTGCAGGCTACGGAATTCCTGCCGTAAATCGCGTTGAGGGTTTTAGGGAGGTTTTCTCGATGACCAGGAGTTTTCACACCGTCACAGTTGAAAGCGCCGCTGAAGCCTACGTCCTCTCCCGAGGCAAGGCCCGTTTTCTCTCCATCGCGCAGGCAATCCGCGCCATCCGAACACTCATGCCGGCATGCAGGGCTACCGACCGCGACCTGGAGGAGTTGGTGGCGGCAGCATCCATTATTCACGGTGTGCCCGTCGCGTTCGACTTAAAAACAGCCGTGGCCGCAGAACCACGGCTCCATTCATAGGGCCGGTGATGCCTGCGCTCGCGCAGACGCCTACCTTATCGGACGTTCGCCAAGCGATTGTCCGCCACCTGATCGACAACATCGGCAGTCCGAGCATTTCGATATCCGAGGTTAGCCGGAACGTGAGGAGAATGCTTCCGCTCTGCGAACTCACGGATTGGGAACTTGGCGATGTCATTGCGCGAAGCGCGGTCGATGCGGGATTTGCGATTGAACTTGACGGGGTGGGTCCCTGAAACGCCTGTCGAGGCCCAGTATCGTCGACGTTTTCGCGCCGTGTGATCTTCTTGATTGAGCCTTGCACTCCCGAAGCGCGCCGCAATTTCCTCCGCCGCCATGACGTGTGGACAAGGTCACGGTAGACAAATGACCTCTCCGCCGCATTGGAATGCTAGCCTACCCATCGACTACATCAGGCAAAGCATCTTCGACGACGCTCAAATTCCTATCGAAAGCCTCGATATCGGATGCGTTGGCGCGCAGAGACCGCACCTTGTTCAGGATCGCCGCTACCGCCGCTTCTTTGTCGGGCGCTATGCGTGCTGTCACTGCTTTGGCCGCCAAAGCGGAAAAATCTATTGCGGCATAGGCTGGTACGTCTGCAGCGTCTGTTGCTTTCAGCCTTTCTTTTACGATTGCGCGCCGGCCCGGCGACGGAGCTATACGGCCTGCTTTTGCGGCAAATGTCGCGCCGCGCCGCAGGCGGGCCTGCAAGAGGCCTGAGCGATACGCGGGTGCTGTCGGCACAATCGTCAGGAGCACAGGAGATGGAACCGCCGCAGAGGAGTCCGCGGCAGGGCTTTTCGTCCGCGAAACGTCGGTAGAGGCGGGTAGGGGTATGAACGCGCGTTTGGCGAGCTGGCCGTCGGCGAAATAGAAATTGCGCGTGCCGAGGATCGGCAGTTCCCCACGCGGCAATATGATGACCTTGTTCTTGTCGAGGGTGCGGATTTCATCTGGCCGCATCAGGGGCCGCCGCACTTCCTTGCGGTGCTCCGAGCGCGTGTAATAAGTGTCGAACAACGTTGCCTTGGTGCGCGTCACGTCCTTTTGCACGTCCGACGTTTCGCCGAGCTGCTCGGAAACGTAGCGCAGATCGTCCGCATCCTGCGCACCAAAAAAGATCTGCACGCGAGCAGCGTTGATGAGCGTCTTGCGCCCTTCCTGGCGATAAATCTCGTCCACAGCCTTCAGCGACTGCACGAAAAACCACATGGAAACGCCGTTGCCGCCGAGTACGCTCGCCATTTCGGTCACGTTCTCGAGCTTGCCGAGGTTCTGGAACTCGTCGAGCAGCACAAGCACTGGATGCTCGCCCGGCTGCGGCAGGCTTTCCGACATGAAGTTCATCATCTGCGTAATCAGGACATTGAACAGCGGTCCAAGCGACGTGATCTGCTCACGCCGCACGTCGAGATAAAGAGAAATCCGGTCACGCTTGAGGTTGCGAATATCGAACGTGCTGCGCGAGGTAGCTCGCATCAGGCGCTCGTTGAGAAAGGGGGCCATGCCGGTCCGGACGCCGGCGTAGATCCCGGAAAACTGCCGCTCAGACATCTCGAAATATGGCAGCAGGGTTTGCAGCGTAAAATGCGAGCATTCGCGGCGGCGTTCCTCGCGCAGCGAGCCGATGAATTCGAGGAGCGGCTGCTCGGCACCGTTCATGATCTCAAGGATCGTGGCGAAGGTCTTCTTCTCGTTCGGGATCGCAGGCGATTCCATGACGAAGGACGCGATGCCGGTAAAAAGGAGGCGGGCGTCGTTAACCCAATAGGGATCCGCGTTGGACGGGGGGCGCGGAAACAGCGCCGCAGCGATATTGCGAAGGTCGATGTCGCGCTGTGCAGAATCCAGCGAGATGAAGTCCATCGGATTGTAGCAGGCGTTATTGCCGCCCGGGTCAGCCGGCGCGAAGCGCACCACACGGCTGATGGTTGAACGATAACCGGCAGTCGCCGCATAGGTCTCGCCTCGCAGGTCGAGAACCACGAGCGAATGCGGCCAGGTCAACGCGTTCGGGATGATGAGTGACGTGCCTTTACCGGAGCGCGGCGGCCCTATGACGAAGCCGCCGACATCATCGCCATCAATCCACAATTTCTTGCCGCCGATCAGCTTGCGCTGCATCAGGCGGATCTTGCCGGAGCGCTGATCGCGGCCGGGCGACAGGATTTCGGTAAGCCTGCCGCCGGCTCGACCGACGAAGACGCCGCCAACTTTCGTCAGGCCGGTTTTTGATACGTCGCTCATAGTCATGAAGCGAGAGTCATTGCGCTTTCTCGGGCGCATGAGAAACAGGCCGACCAGGGGCGCAAGAAACCCTAATGCTCCCGCTGGAACGGCGTATTGTATCCGGCCAAAATTCCTCGCCATCGTGTCCGCCCAGGCCTGACGAACGACCGGCAACGGATTGGCGTTCAGCTGGTCGAACAGGACGTGGGAGCCAGTCCGGTACCAATCCGTCGCGGCATAGGCGACGGTGAAGACCAGGGCGCCCAGGGCCATCGCCATGAGCACCGTGAAAATTGCTGTTGCGATTTTCTGCATGGATGGGCCTCGCTAGATCGTCTCCGCCTTGGTGAACTTGATCTCGCTGATGCCGCGTCGTCCGCCTTCGGCGCGGACCATCTGGACGACCACCGGAATGACCTCGCGCAAGTAGTCGAGGATTTCGCCTCGTGAGAGGCCCGAACTGCCCTGCATGACCATCAGCGCCAGCCGCTCGTAGGCGGACCGGGCGGAATTGGCATGAACGGTGGTGAGCGAACCAGGATGGCCAGTGTTGATCGCCTGGAGAAATGCGAAGGTTTCAGCGCCGCGCAACTCGCCCAACAGCAGTCGGTCGGGCCGCATGCGAAGCGAGGCCTCGAGCAGCTGTTGGGCGGAGACTTTGGCAAGGCCCTGGTCGCCCTTTGAGGCTATCAGGGTGACGTTGTTGGGAGCCGGCAGCCGCAGTTCGCGGGTGTCTTCGATCGTGATGACCCGTTCATGGGCCGGGATCTCCTTCAGGAGCGCATTCAAAAACGTCGTCTTGCCGGTCGACGTACCGCCTGAAACGACGATGGAGACACGGTTGCGCACCGCATATTGCAGGAAGTCCATCGGCGACGTGTCATGGAGCATTTCGACAAGTCGCTTTTCTTCGGCCGACAGCGCCAGGCCGCTGCCCATCGCCGTGTTCTCGAAGGCGCCGAGATCTTTGTAGGCATCAAGGCTCATATCCATGATGACCTGCTTGCGGATTGAGATCGCCCCCCCTTCGGGGGCTGCCGGCGGCAAGATGCATTGGATGCGCTCGCCCGAGGGCAAAGCAGCCGACAGGACCGGCTTTTCTTCGTTGATGACCTGATTTGTCGCCGAGGCAACGCCAGTCGAGATGTTTCGGATCCAGCCGGGCGTGACCTCGCGCTTGACGACGTGCTCCATTTCCTTCGCGCCGAGGCGTTCGATGAACAATTCACCGGGCCTGTTGATTGCAATCTCGGACACCGCATCTTCGTTCAAATAGGACCATATCGGCTCCAGATGAGCCCGCAGGACCGGGGCTCTGGCCCAAGGGTCGGGGAGGGGATGCACGGCATTCATTTCACCGGGCTCCCATAGCCGGGATAGAAATGATCCTTTGGCGTCTTGTAGAGAGGCGTCGGATCGATCGCCATCTTCGGTCGCCCACCCGCCTTCAGGCGCGCCACTTCTTCCTGGACGGGATCAGCATACAAATCCGAGAAATCGAGATCTCGCCGCACCAGCACGACAATCGATGTGCCCTGGTCGACGTAGACTGTCGGGCCGATGTTCTGCGTGTCGCGAAACGCCTCCTGCGCGAGTTGCTGCAAGGCGGTCGATGACTTGTCGAAAGCGATGCCGCGGGCGTCGCGCTGCGAGCCATTGCCGCCATAAGTTACGGTCGTGGTCTCACCGGTCACGGGATCGACCGTCGACACCTGGCGCTGTTGTCCGTTCTGGCCGCTATCGCCAAGCGAGGACAGATATTCAGAGACACCGCCAACGACGGAAAGCATGATCGCGTTGCCGTAGCGTTCAAGCCAGTGTGTATCGACACGGCCGCCCATGCCACCGCGGCCGAGCGCGTCTGCCCCAGGCGACTTGATATCGACGGAAATGCCGTCCGAGCGGATGACCCTGCTCCAGACGATGAAAACACGCTTTTGACCGCGCGCAAGCCCCGAGCGGTATTCTCCGGTCAGGCGCGAGCCCTTCGGAATGAGGATCCGCCTGCCGTCGAGCGAGAAGACATCCTCACGCACGACCGCGCGCACGGCACCGGGTAGGTCGGTGTTGATCGCGGTTTCCAAATAGCCGCGAATGATCGTTCCCTCTGAGATCAACGCATCGGTGCGTCGGAATGCCCTGGCTTTGACGATGCTGGAAGAACTTGCCTCAGACTGCGCCAGGAATGCCTTGTTGGGGTCACTGTCGGCGCCGGGGACCGGGATGATCTGACCGTCGGGCGCGATTTCGACCTGTGCCGCCTGGGCGCCGGCATCCGTCGAGCCGGTTTGATCATTCGTCACCATCTGGCTCGACCGCAGGCGTTCCCACACCGCTTTTTCGCGCTCGGCCGCCTCCGCTTTACGACGAGCCTCGTCCTCGGCCGCCGCCTTGCGTCGGGCTTCTTCCGCCTCGGCCTTGCGGCGTGCCTCCTCGGCCGCCATTTGCGCCTCCAGCGTGCGTCGCTGCGCATCAAGGTTGGCGCCCTCCTGAACGGTCTGATCGACATTATCGGCTTGTTGCGTGCCGTTCTGGACGTCAGCCGGTGGCGGCACCACGATCTGGTCGATCGTGCCGTCGGCAGGTTGCGGCGGCTCGTTCAACGTCGGCGCGCGGAACTCGGGCGGGTTGAAGTTTTCCTCGCCATCGCTGCGAACATCGCGCGATACAGGCTCCCTGGGCCAGTTCAGCCATATCAGCGCGCCTACGAGCACTACGCCGAGGCCGACCAGGGCGATCCTGGTACCCACGCCCGCACCACGGCGCGCGACCGTCGGGCTGCCGTCCAGTTGGTTATAATCGATCTGGGTCATCACCGCCCTCCGCTGGATCCGAACAGGGTGGAACCACCCGTCAGTTTCGTTGGACCGTAGACCTGCTCGACTGGATCGATAGCGTTGGGTCGCGCCCGGTTGTAGAGGCAGAGCGTCTTGCCATCGGCCCGCAAGGTGAATTGCCGTGCGACCTTGTCGATGACTGTGTATTTGCCCTGAGTACGAACGTTGACCAGCGACTCATGGCGCTTGTCGTCGACAACGAAAATCGCCGGAATGTCGCCCTTGAACTCCAGAAACAGCTTGGTGCCGTCGTCGAATACGGTGCGCGGCTTCAGGCTGTCGTCGCCCTTGTAGGCGTAGTCGTAATTGAGATCGGCATAGTTCAGGTCCTTCAAATCCGGATCGGTTGCGCTCTCCTTGGCCTGTGAGAGCAGGCGCGCGTTGATATCCTCGTCCGGGTATTTGAACCGGACCTGGAAGGATGCCCGGTCACGGCTATTGTCAGTGGCCTGCAGCAGCAGGGAATAGACGCGCCGGTTGGTGACCACGTTGACGTTGGTCCAGGCATCGCGCTCCAGCGGCTTGACGAACAGAAACCGCGATCCGCGTTTGGGGATGATCGACCAGCCTTTCGTGTCGCCAGCCGACACGGTTTCGATGACTTCGGTCGGACTGAGTTCGACCATCGTGGAAATCCCAAGAGCGGCGCGCACCGACGTCACGTCGTCATTGTTGAAGGTGACATATCGGATGCGGCCGTCGCGTGCGGCCGCGCTGTGCATCGCGCCGAGCAGAAGGGCGGCCGATAGGACGAGGCCCGCGCGCCGTCTCATTGCAGGCTCCCCGCGGCCGGGGCCGATTCCTGGTCGCGGCGGTAATCCGTAACCTGAAATCCCAACGGGTTGTCGAAACGCCATTCGTTCTTGAGCGGCGTTGAGGTGTAGCGGAATTTTATCACCGCCACCCAATTGTCGGCTGTGGACGAATTGTCCCGCCGCGTCGTCGTGGCAAAGCGCACCGAGGCTGTGTTGCGATTGAGCAGTGAAACCGACTTGATCTCGACCGAGACAGTGACATTGCGGCCAAAAATCTTGTCCAGCGATTGTGGGTTTGCTGGCGTATAAAGCCATGTCAAATCCTTGGACGCGGCGTCGGTCGAGTAGAGCTGTGCCAGGTCGTAATTCTGTTTCAGTTCACGGGAGTCGTAGGTTTCGCGGGCCCTGATGTAGCGCACCAGATTGGCGGCCGTGACGGCCTCGTTCTGCGACAAATCTCCAGGCTTCAGCGCGCGCATGATCTCGAGGTAGCCCGTCGATTTGTCGACCTCGACAACATATGGTTCGAACTGCCGGAGCGGCAGGATCAGCACGAGCGCCAGCAGCGACAGCACCGCAACCAGTCCGGAAACGCAGCTGACGATCCAGGCCAATGTACGCGATCGACGCATTGACCTGTGCGTGTCGTCTTCCCAGGTCGCGCCCGCCCTGTAATAGCGCTTGTCGACGAGTTCGCTGCTGCTGTTAGCAGCTGTTTCCATTGGAATTGCCACTTTACTATTGCCTCGTTTTCGCGACGCATCTGATCCAGCACCGCGATCGGTGATCATTGTGTGGTCTAGCCCAGAGGCCTGGAGTTATCGCGCGCACCTTGCTGGATAGCGGTCCGGGTTGCGGCATCCGCCCTGGCTGCTCGCGAAGATCGAAAACTGTTTGTCGCGAGCTGCCGGGCGCCCCGAGCGGCGCGGGCTGCGGCCCATCGCGCGCCGGAGTAGCGCACGGCATTCCTGCCGAACGTCCCATATGAGTAGCGAGCGCCCATGGTGCTGAGATACCCGCCGCCATTCAGGATCGAAGCAATCGAGGGTATCTGCATGAGAACGTAGATGCCGATGATCGTCACCAGCACCAAGGGCAACACCAGCGACATTTTGCTGTCCATGGTCGCTCCGCTGGACGTGGCGGTGTTCAGCGCCGCATTGACGAGCGAGAAGTAGAAACCGAGAAAGCCGTAGATCAGAATTTGCTGGATCATCAGAAAGGTGGTCAGCGAAAGAAAGCCTTCGCTCATGCGTGAGGACCATCGGTAAAGCCAAAGGATGATCCATATCGGCGCCAAGGCCAGCGTGATGAACAACATCACTTTGGCGGCGATGATCGCGGCAATGGCAAGCGCTGCGAAGATGATGGCAGACAGCAGGACGAGCAGCGACAAGAGCGCACCAAAAATGTCATAGAAGGATCCGCTGTAGACCTGATTGGCGACGTCCTGGGCCCCTTGGTACAGATTGTCGATCAGCGCTGGAATTGCCGCCTGGTCGCTAAGCTGATTGCCGGTGGCCCGCGACACGGCGCCGACGATCACCTTACCGACCTCGTCTGGAATGCTTTGCACGAGCTGATAGATCGTTGACGAAAATGTGCCCCATCCGGTCAGCAGCAGATAGATGATGACGGCGCGGCCGAGGCGATAGGCCGCTTCGATTGGCGAAATCGACTCACGCCCGCTCAGGATCGAATAGCCCCACCACAAGATATAGAGGGTCAGCATGAGGGTGAAGACGTTGCCCATCGCATTACCCAACTGCATATAGACGGTGCGAACGAAGTCCTCGCCGATGTTGTCAATGCCACCGAGGATGCTTGCGGCGAGACCGTTCATGGATCCTCATCAATGATGCTGGCGAACGGCGTTGAATTGACCGGCTTTAGCGCGCCGCATTCGTCGGCGTGGGCATACGCCAAAGGCCCGCACGGAGCTTTCAGTTCGCGATTTGCGCATCCAAAAAGCCCTGCGCCGAGCCCAATCACAACGCATATGCGCAGGACTCGCCCCGACAAGCGTTCAGCCCCCGCTCTTGCCGAATTCCGCGAACGGATTGACGGTGCGCGGTGTCATCATCTTCTGCACCTGGCTCTGGCGAAGAAGATCTCCCTTCAGCTTCTCATTCAGGGCCGCGACCGCGCCGTTCTGGACGCCGATCAGTTCGTTGACCGCACGCGCGTTTTCCAGCTGCATTCGCGTGTTCTGGTCCACCGAACCCTTGACGTCCTGCGACTGCCCGATCTGGCCGCTCGCTGACTGCAGAGACTGTTGGCGCTGGGTAACGCCCTGCGAAGCCTGCGAGGTCAATGCGCTTAGCAGCGAGGCCACATTGACGCTGCCGCCATAGGCGGTGTTGACGGCGCTCGTCTCCTTGCCGGCAATCTGCTGGAGCTGCTTCACCAGCTGGAGCCCATTGATGACCGCGCCGGCGATTTTCTGGATTTCGGGCGAAAGGCCGCCAAACGAAAGAGCCCCGCCGTTCAGGATCGATCCGAACGACGGCGCCTGGGCAATCGACATATTGCCGCCAAGGCCCATCTGCCCGATCCCGAGCGAACCGTCACGACTGCCGCTGAGAGCCTGCAGGATCTCCTCGCTCTTTTTCAGGATATCCTTGTTCGAATCCATGATGGAGTTGGTGTTGTCCGCATTCTTGCGGGCGACATCGAGATTGGCGCCATCAATGACGGCAATCTGTGCGTGGGCCGTGCTTGCCCAAAGCGCCAGACTGGCAGCAATCGCGAATTTTTTCATGTCAGCCTCCTATTGCTGTAGAGAATTGATCACGCTGGCAGCGCCGGCAGGATCACTGGTGATGATCATCGAGCGGCTGTCGGCCGAGCTTGCCCCCGCGTTCTCAAGTGCGCATGGTAGCCACCGGCCGCGATCGATCCTCAACCGCTCCAATTCCGCGGGATCACAAGAGAACGGGTTTGGAGAGCCGCTCTTCGGCTGTTGCACCAGCTTGGACGACTGCGATGCCTGAACATTCTGCAACGATAGAAGTTGGGCCAGCAACGTCGTAAAATCCCCCGCCTGGGCGAGGTACTGGTTGGTGACATCGGCGTTGATCCCACGAGCCGACGAGTTCAGCTCCCAGGCGTCCTTGTATTCGGTCACCTGGCCAACGTTGCCCGCCAGCGCGTCGATTGCCGCGCCGTTGGCGCCGATCTGCGATGAGCTTGCATCAAGGCCGCCAGCCGCCTTCCTCACCGTGCCCATGGCCGCGTCCTGAGCCGTGCCGCCTGCGCCGTCGGCCGTTACGATCGAGAATGGCGGCGGCGCGGCGGCCGGAGCCTTGCCGCTCGACACATAGTCGTTGAAGTAGCTGTACCAGCGGCCGACGCCGCCGGCCCATTGGTTCTGCTCGCCTGCGTTCGATCCGTTGTAGAAGGAGGCGAGACAGCTGTAGTTCGTCGCCCCGCATTGCTTCACGCCCATTCCGAGGTATTTGACGCCGCCTTCGACATTTTGCTCGTTCACGTCGCGGTCCAGTCCCATGGACTTGCCGGTGCCCTTGGTCAGCTGCATGACGCCTTTGACGCCGGTGTGGCTCCCGGCGCATGTGTCGAAGCGCGATTCCTGATAGGCGACGGACAGTGCTAGGCCTTCGGGCACGCCGTATTTTTGCGAATAATAGCGGATCATCTTCACGTTGCCCGCGTCGCGCTGCAACGCTTCGGCAGGCGACCGGCGAAACATCTGTGAGCGGTATTTGTTCGAATAAGTGCAGACGACGCTTTTCTTCTTGTCGGTTTCGTCCTTCTTGGCCTCATCCGACTTCGTGCTGTGCTGCTCGTCCTCTTGCCGCTTCTCGAGGTTCGGCCCGTCGATCACCGCGATCTGAGCGACCGCCACGCTCATGCTTTCCGCCGTAGCGAGAGCCATGACCAGACAAGCGCTGCTAAGCCGCTTCGTCATGCTCGTTCTCCCATCCGCAGAAGTATGGCAGCCACATCTCTGGCTCGTCGCCGAAGGTCTCCCGGAGCCGTGCGCATTCCTTGCTGTTGGCTTCGTTCGAGGACAGGACCTTGATGAGATCGGGCATCGCCGACAAATCGAGCTTGGCCACGATCGAGTCGCTGTCGTGCTTGACGAGGAAGGTGCGCGTCTCTTTCGCGGTTCGGCGCACGAACTCGAATTCCTTCGCTGTCAGCGAGAAGCGCTCCATGTAGGATTCTTTGCTCGCCTTCGGGTTGGGGAAGAAAATGTTGGTCTTCGTTTGCTCGATCAGTGACGACGAGATGGAGGAATTGACGACGTCTTCCGCTGTCTGCGTGCCGAAGCCCACCACGCCGTTGCGGCGACGAATGGTCTTCAGTGTCTCGTTGATGAAAGCGGCGAAAACCTCGTCGTCGAGCAGCTTCCAGCCTTCATCGAGGAAGAGCATGATCGGCGAGCCGTCGATGACATCCTCGAGACGATGGAAGATGTAGAGCAACGCCGCCGAGCGCAGCTTTCGGTCGCCCAGGATCCTGGTCATGTCGAAGCCGACGACGGGTTTCGAGAAATCGACCAGATCGACGGGATTGTTGAAAAGCCAGCCCTTGTCCTTCGGGTCGAGCCAGGGCTGTATCCGCGCGGCCAGATCGTTCATGCCGGGCATGAGCGAGCCGCGCAGCACTTCCGGCAGCAGGTCGAAGGTGCGCTGTTCGCGCGGGATCTTGTAGATCATGTCGACGGCGGCGTTGATGACGCGCATCTCCGCCACATCAAGCGTGCCGCCTTCCGGGGTCAGAATGTAGAGGAGCAAATCTTCCAGGAAAGAACGGTTTTCTGCCGTGTCATCAAGCTGCAATGGCGCGAACCCGGTCGGCTGAGAAGGTTCCATCACCTCGTAGCGACCGCCGAGCGCCCGAACGAAAATTTCAGCGCCGCGCATGTAGTCGAAATAGACACATCGCGGCCGCGGCATGATGCGCATGGCTTGCGCCATCAGGAACGACAGCACGACGGTCTTGCCCGAGCCGGTCGGGCCGAACACCGTGAAGTGCCCGACATCGTGAACGTGGAAATTGAAATAGTAGGCAGTCTGGCTGGTCGTCTCGAGCAAGGCGATGGGCCGTTTCCAATGCAGCCGCTCACGTTGGCCGGACGGGAAATTGTGTCCTGAAAAAAGGCCGGCGAAGTTAAGAGACGAGATCAACGCACGTCGCGCGATGTAGCTGAAATTTCCCGGCAACTGCGCCCAGAAGGCCAGTTCCGTGTTCAGTGTCTCGCGTACCGGCACGATCGACATGCGCGAAAGCTCCGCCGTGATGTCGGATAGCGCACGGTTGAGGCCATTCATGTCCGATGCCAATGCCATGACGCTCATGTGATGTTGTCCGAAGACGACTTCGCCGCCAGCCAGCTTGTCGGCGCCGTCGTGGACGGACTCCTCGACCGTCGTGCCCGCCTCGTCGGAGCCTTCAACCTGGTTCGCGATGGTGTTGATCCTGCGCATCGCGGTTACACGGTCTTCGATCGCGAAACTCTGCGTCAGGACAAACTCATGTGGCAGGCGCAAGAGACCGTCCAATGAGCCCGGAGCGGTGAACGGTGGGTATTCCTTGATCGACACCATGGCGCCGAGCTTGCCGGCGTCCGGCCCGCGAAGTTCCAGCGCGGACTTGCCGAAAAACAGCTGTCGTGTCGCCAGCACATCGCCAAGGCTCATGCGCGGCAAAGGCATTTCCACGTCGACGCCGCCGGCGAGGATCTTCGCCAAGAATTCCGCCGGCTCGGAAAAGAAGCTTTCGCGGCGTTTTACGACGCCGAGAAGACGCGCACCATAAGCCGTGAAATCCTTGACGACGCCGTCGAGAACGTCACGCAATTCGGCCATCGCCTCTTCGCGGGTTTCCTCGCCCGCGGTACTTATGCGAAACGCATTGAGCGCCTTGTCCACCCAGCCGACGCGGCCGACCATCGGTCGGCGTATGACAGTCAGATACGCCTCGTTGACGAAAAGGTTTTTCGCCCCAAGCTCATCCATGTAGCGGGCGTCGAGCTCGGCCACGAAAGGATTGTCAAAGTCGCCTTCGATCTCAGGCGTCACGTGGCGGCGGATGATCGTCGTGTAGACCGCAAAGCGAGACGTCGAGAGATTGCGGAACGTCGTGTTGCGGTTGAACATACGGCTGTTCAACTCGGCCTGGTCCATCGTCTGGAACGGCAGGCCACTAAGCTGGATGACGCCGACAAGAAAGCCGCTCTTCGTCACGATCAGATTGTCATCGGCATGGCGAAGGTAAGGGATGTGCATCGCCGCGGGCTTTTCGCGGCGGCGCTCACGGCCAAATTTCAGGTCGGCATCGAGGCTCATGGCGAATAGCTCCTCGCCCCCCAGAAAGTAAGGTTTGCCACCGCTCCGCGTTTGGAGACGCGCCGCTCGAAAATATGAAACATGTAGGGGTCGCGCTGGCACAGATATGCGCTGACCAGATGCACTACGCCGAACACGCCAAGGCCGAGCATGAAGCTGCTCGTGGCGATAAAACCGATCACCGCCAGGATGCCGTTCAGGGCAAAAACCTCATATCGCACCCCCCATTTCATCGGGGGGCGTGTCAGTGGCAGGCTGACCGGCTCGACAAAGACTTCCTCGTCGTCCATGTCTCAGCTGCCTCCAGCGGTCGCGCGAACCGCATCCACCAGTTGGGCAGCGCCGAAGATGAGAGCGATGCCAATGATGATGGAAAAAGCCATCATCCACGCCAGCCGGCCCGTCATGGCGAGGAAGCCGAGAAAACAGACCGCGATGATGGCGAATGAGCGCGCGATGTTGCCCTGCAGAACTCCGACGAACCACTCCAGCACGTTTTCGACTGGCGCCGCCGACTGGGCATACGCAGTGGCTGGCGCGAGAGCTATTCCGACCGCCGAGGCCAAGGCCAGTTTCAGGGCAAATTTGCCCGCTTTCCTGTATTCCACCCTTGGCTCCTTTCAGTTGCCGAGATCCATGACATGACCATCCTGCCAAGCGTCCTCGCTTGCTGGCGGAGCGGCCGCGAGCGTCTCGGATTTGGTCAGGGCGGACTTCTTCACCACACCGCCGAACTTCCAGCGGTTCAGTATTTTCACGATGTATTCCGCCGTCTCCGGATTCACCGGAATGCCCTGCGCCTTGTAGACGCTGTTGGGCCCGGAGTTGTATGCCGCCAGCATCAGCAGCGGATCCCCGAATTCGTCATAGAGTGACTTCAGGTAGCGAAGGCCAGCCCGGACATTTGCCTGTGTATCGCAACGGTCGCTGACCCCTAGATCGGCCGCCGTGCCTGGCATCAGCTGCATGATTCCCAGGGCTCCGGCTTTTGAGGGACCCTGACTGGAGCCGAGATCGCTTTCGGCCCATGCAATTGTCTCGGCCAGATCGGCGTCGAAGCCTTCCTCTTGCGCGATTGAACGCACAAGTCGGGAGACCTCGGTCCGATTTACGGTCTTACACTCCCCCGGCCTTTGCGCCCCGGCCGCGGCAAGACCTTGCGCCGGCGTTGCAAAGGCGATTGCCACGCGGTCTGATGCCAGGTCCCGGCCGTGCGCTTGCAACGGCAACGTGGCGCCAAAGAGCGTGAGCAGAAGAGCGGATCGAGTGTTCATACTGTCGCCAAAATTTAACACTTTACTATGGCTACACGCAGCCCTAGTAAAGTGTCAACACGATATCGATCACAAGGACGGATTTCGATGAAACAGACGGCCCTTTGCACGGTCTTGCTGCTCCAGGGCACCCTGGCTTATGCTGCTGGCGCCGACGCCCCGAGCGCCTTCGCACAGCCGTCGGAGCACTATCTGCTCCAGTTTGCGAAGCCGGGCGAAAAGGTGTTCGTCTATGAACGCTACGATGGGAAAGGCGCGCTCTTTCAGCGCGACGCGGCCGCTCTCATCGGGCCAGTTAAAGTGCCGTCGGCGACCGAGCGCGTCGTCAACGGCGTGACGTACCGGCTGCGCGGCCTTGCCGCCTGCCCAAAACCGAAGATTGCGTACAAGACGCAGCAGTGGGACTGCACGAAAGCCGCGCAGGACTACGAAGAGGCGATCTACAACGATCGTGCATCCGTCGTGCTTTGCAAAACACTCGTGCTGCAAAGCAGGAAGGGTGAACCCGACGCTGTCTCGTGCTTCTCGCTCGTGGGTGCGGGTAACGCAAACGACCCGTACAACGTCGCCTACGACGACGACGAAATGGTTTTTTTCGACATGGCGGCGATCGGACGCAACAAGGACGGCAAGTCGCTGCGCCCGGATCTCGAGCATTCCGCCGAACTCGGTGGACAGTTCCAGGAATGAAGCGGGCGAGCTTCGCAGTGCTGGCCGCATTTCGGTTGTGTGCATCGGCACAGGCCCAGGATGCATCGGAGTCTGCCGTGCCGCTCGCGGTATCGAAATCAGCTCAACTGCTGACTGGAGATACATGGCGTGACGGAGATCACCTTTTCCGCCTCTATGGCGTCCAGTCATGTCTTCGAGGCACATCAGCCGAAGAGCCAAGTGGGAACAAAATCGATTGCGGGAACACCTCGCTGGCGCATCTGGCAGCGCTGTTCGACAGCGCGGCGGTTACGTGCCAGCCAATCGGCCACGCCCTGGACAAGGCGGTTTTTGTCGTGTGCGGTGCGCAGCTCAATGGCGAAACAATTGACGTTGGCACCGCGCTCATAGCGACCGGATATGCGTTTGCCGCAACGACAGCAAAGGGCAAAGCCGTCAATGAGAACTACCTCGTCGCGGAAATCAACGCTAAGATGAAACGTGCGGGTTTGTGGGGCACGACGTTTCAGCATCCTGTGCAGCTGCTGCTAAACAAGCGTTCGGAGAGACAACAATGAAGCACGACGATGATGCGCACAGATATTACTATCCCGTGGAAGGACGCACTGACGGCGCCATCGGCGATGCTGTCGCTCTCATCGCGATCATCTTGGTGCCGGCAGGAATCTATGCGGCCTGGAATACCGTGGCCTCATGGATTTCAGCGCTCTTCTCCTAGGACTGCAGTTTCGCAAAAGAACCGAGCAACGCGCGAAAATCGTCGACATCAACCTCGCACCAGTCGTTCCCCAACAACCGCCGGAAATAAGCTGCCTTCATTTTCATCTCAACGACATCGGCCACCGGCGCAGCGGCGGCGCGCCGACGCGCGATAGCCTCCTCCGCCATGAACGAATCCAATCGCCGGCCGATCAGAGTCGCGTCCGGCCCTTCGGCCCTCAGCCATCGCTTGCCGAGACGTTCAACCATGGCGACTGCATGACGATGCGCCGCGAGCAGATTCGCGACCCCATCGGGCTCTTCCATCACTCCGTTGTTACAGACCACTTGAATGGGCATCGACCGGCTCCACGCGCATGACAATTCGTAAATGATACCTGGGGAGGCGAGAAAAATAGGGATGGGTTCATCCTCTGCTTCTCGGGCTCCCGAAGCCCTGGCTACCGCTACTTTTCGCTCATGCGGTCACACTACCCTGCCACCAGACAAACGTTTCAGATTGTAGTCGAAATTGCCCTTGGCCGGCGGTTTGCGAAACATCTCCCACGCAGCAACCGTGTTCAGCCTCTCCAGCGGGTCACCCGTCATCCGATCTTCTCCCGTGCCGGCCAAAATCGAGTTGATAAAAACGTTGATTGAGGACGAAGGCACGATAGGATACGAAGCCTAGCGAAACGGAACGAAACTAGAGCCTATAAGTTGTTGTTTAGGAACGGAAAGTTATTTCTCCCTCCGCCGAGAGACGGGAGTGATTTCAAAGAATTATTCAAACGACTGGCGGCGGCGGGTGCGGGTCGACTGTTGGCCAAAGACGGGTTTCCTGCTGGCCCATGGACGCCCGAGCTCCTTGCAGAGGCGATTTCACTGATTGATTCCAACCGGGTTGGGGTCGATCTGCGAACGGTGCAGCTTTGGTTTCAAGAGAACGAGAAGGGAATTAGCATTGCCAACATTCGTTGGCTGGCCAGGATTTTTGGATGCGATGATCCGGTCGCAACTAGCGAATGGCAGATTGAGCTTAGTGAGGCGCAATCGCGGTTATCGGCCAAGAGACGAGAATGGAGGAGGGCCGGAAGCAGCGTTGCACAGGAGATTCCAGATACGGCACCGACTGCGCCCTTCGATGACGAGACAGACTCCCCCGTAGAGCTGACACTGGATACTGACCCCAAGGGGCCGAGCCGGCGTTTTAGTTTGGCGAGGAAATCGGAGGCGTTTTTTAGTCGCGGATCTCCCCTGAATTTACCGACGTCGGTGTTTGCGGGCGTCACCGCTCTTGGGTTTTTGTCGTATCTTACGGGGATTCACAGCGTGACGTATGACCGGGCGGATGGCGTCGTCAAGCAGGTTGGGTTTCTTTGGACGGCGAATTGGACATTCGTCTTCATGGTATTTTTGCCACTGTTTTTTGCCTTCGTGACCGAGCTGGTGACCTTTTGGAAAGACGAAGGCCGCCCAAAGCTTGTAGCGCAGGGCGACAAGATGAAAAGCGATGATGCCTGGGCTCGCACCGTACAAGCTTCTTCGTATTCATATTGGGCGGTTTTTTTGATTTGTGTGGTGTTCGCCGGTCTTTTTCAGTGGATCGGCGTGTCTTTAATCCCGTTGCTCAAAGGTGGTGGCAACTATGCGACGGATTGGGGCTCGTTAGCGATTGTGCGCCCTGAGGTTATATCGGTGCCGGAAGCAATCGTTTTCACGGGGCTCGCTTACCTGTATATGTGCCTCTGTTTTTATCTGTTCTTCGTAGGCCTCATTTTGCTTTATACGGTGATCCATGATCTTTGGAGAATTGGAGAAGCAGCGAGTAATCGGCCGGAGGTGGATTATCAACACGAGCTCCATGAAGCCAGCCTCAGGGTTATGCGTGCGATTTTTCGGTGTACTGTTTTGGGGCTTCTGATCGCCATAGTCATGAAGCTCCAGAGTGCTTACCTGACATCGCGTGGAGAGAATATTGTGTCTTGGTTGGTCGGCGATATGTCTTCCGCCTTTTATGAGCGCAATGATGTGAGCGCCGGGATCATCTACCGTAGGCCGACCCATTACAGTAGCCTTCTTATCGCTATTTCGACCTGTGTTGTATTTCTGTACGGCTCCATCCGTTTAGGTGTCGAGCGTCGGTTTTGTATGTATTTGTGGAGGATGTCAGTGATCGTAGCGTTACTCGTGGCTAGCTATTTGCTGATCGATGCATTTTCTGGCTTTTCGATCCTTCTGGGCGTTGGAGTGCTGTTCGCAATATACGGCCTGTTTGATCCAGGGTTGGGGCGAGGGCAAGCGAGTAAGTTAGGAAACAATCAGAGTGTATCATAGTTGGCTTGATCGTTGGGATGAGCGGCGGGCGCGACACGGTGAGGAAGGGAAGAAACCAACGGATTTCGCCCTTGACGCGGAACGCGCCTTTCCAGGTGCGAAGAAGATTAAAAGTATCGAGGAATTCTGTGCCCTTGCGGACCAGGCCGTAGCTGATCCAGCCTTTTTCGATGACCCGAATGTGAGTGATCAGGGGTTTGAAAGGCTAGATGGGTGGCTCAAATTTCCATCGGACATTTCTACTGATATCGAACAGAACAATGTCGTCTCGGCGAAAATCACAGAAAGCCGGTCGTTCGATCAGGCGTTGGTGATTTTTCACCATTGGAATGCAAGCTCCCGGAATCGTCAGATTGCCAATTTTTTCTCGCAGCGTGGCATCACGGTTGTCGAGATTGCTATGCCTTATCACTTCGAACGCAGCCGTCCCGGCTCCGTGCACGCCGACTATATGCTTAGCCCTAATCTCGGTCGAACGATCCAATCTGTAAGGCAGGCAGTGTTGGATGGGCGAAAACTCATACGTTGGTTGAAGATCGAAGGCTATCGAGAGATTTCGGTTCTCGGTATGAGCTTAGGCTCCTGGGTTGCGGGGATGGTCGCGGCGCACGACTCGGCTGTGTCAAAAGCCTCGTTGTTTCTGACGGCCGGGAGTCTAGCGGATATGGTTTGGACGGGTCGCGCGACACGATTGATACGTGATAGCCTTGAGCCTGAGATTGAGCTGACCGATCTCAGAAGGGCCTGGGGTCCACTTAACTTGGAGAATTACGCACATAGTTTGGCGCGGCCTGATCTCGATCTTCATGTCGTGTTGGCTAAGAGAGACAAAGTGGTGTTGCCAGAGCTATCGGAGAGGTTCATGCAGAGGCTGAAGGACGCCGGAGCTAGGCCAAATATTTTGAAATTAAACTGTGGTCACTATTCGCTCGCCATGCCGCCTTACATTTTATTGGCCGGTTTGAGCTTGAAACGGTTTCTGTCGCGTGCTGACAAGTCGGCCCGGCGAGCATGAGTTTGGCTTTGGCCGGTCGTCATCCATGTCAAAGTCCTGTTATCATTCCCGCCGCTAACAGCCGACGCTGACAGCAGCGGCCCGACAGCCGCGGCGGGGGGGCGCTAGTCGGCCACCGGGCCTGACCGGCAGGGCAAAGGAGCGACGCCGGCGCTGGGCGAATTATGGCCCTTTAGGAACACTCGTGGGGGGCGAGGTGTCGGCTCTGCCAGGCGGGTTCTTTTCGGAAAAGAGGAAGGTCGCCGGATCAAGTTTCAACGCCTTGGCGATCGCCGCAATCGTGTCCACGCTGATATTGCCACTCGCGCGTTCGAGTTTCATGTATGTCGCCTCCGCCACGCCGATGAGCTCGGCCATCTCATAGCGGTGCAAATTACGTCGTTGTCGCTCAAAATCGATGATGTGCGCCAGCCGCTTGCGGATCGCATTGTCGTCCAACCGATGCGCCCAATCCGGAACTTTCTTACTGCCGGCGAGCAGTCCTGCGAAAGACACTTGCAAGCCGTTTGCCATGATCTGTAGCGTCGTCAATGTGACATTATTTTTCTGACGCACAGTCTGAATGTACGTTCGGTAGGCGAGTTTTTCGCCGTCGGCGGTCCGAAACAGTTCGGCCATGTGCATATGGGATAGGCCGCGTCTGGCTCGCTCCCGCTCAAGGGTCAGGGCAATGTTGGCGCGCAACGGGTTGTTGACCACGCCTCCGTCGTCTCGTTTCATAAATCGATGTAGTCGCACAAACCTACCTTTTCGATCTGTCCTTTTTCGCGCCAATCATCCATAGTAAACTGTCAAATCTGCAGCGAGGAAAAGGCTATGACCATACTCAAATTTCTACTGGGGGGTGCCGTCGCCATCGCGGGCGCCGCAGCTCTTCCATCCCAATCAAAAGCGTCGGAATGGGGCTGTCAGGTCCTCCTATGTCTTTCCGGCGACTGGCAAGGCACCCCCTCGTGCCACCCGCCAATTTACAAGTTGATTGCGGCGATGGAAGCCCCGGGTTTCAATTGGCCGACCTGTCCGCAAGCCAACTCGAGCGCGGCGAGATTTGAGAAGTATGAGGATTGTCCGTCTGGCTGGCAAGCAGTTGGCAGCTCCGAATCCGATCGGCCGGGCTTAGGTCAAGAACGGAACATCTGCCGCCTCGCGGCTGATAGGCTCTCCTTGCCCGTCGTTTTCAAAAACAACGCCCTCGGCGGGCATCATGGAGACGGATCACGTCAGATCCAAATCGAAATCGACGGCAAGGCGGTTGCGGCAACAATCCAGACCGCGGGGAACGATCGAGGGCATTCCATTGGTAATGGCCCGACCTACTACACCATCCCTCGACCGATGCGCGGAAAGCCCTGGTTCATCGAGTATGATGACGCGAACGGCGTGCGCCAGAAAAGCTGGTTCAATCTCAACATGCCATAAGCCAGGCTAGGACGAGGACTATGAGGGCCACAATTCAGGGAGGTTTGTAGTGTTCAAGGCGCTTCTGCTATCCACAATGATTATGAACACAGGCGCAGTGTTGACGGCGGCTGGTCAGAGCGACAAGCCGCGATCAAGTGTGGACAATCCTATGTGGCCCGCTTCACTGAAATGGGACTGCAGGACCGCTGCCAAAATCGTGTGTGAGCGTGGTGGCAGTTGCTCGGTGGCTGAGGACCACACGGGATTTGTGCTGAACTACGGCAGCAACGAGGCTGAGTTCCCGGCCAGTAATGTCAGGATCAAACGTCACTATCAACAGACCGTGCAGGCAAGCCCTTTGCAGCAGGAAGTCAAAGTCGAACTGGCCGACAACCGCGTTCTATGGCTGACGGCCGTGGATGCCAGCCGCACGTATTCGGAAGCGTGGGTCGGCGCACTAAGCGAGCTGAAGGGTGGCGCGGTACTGATGGAATCCGAGGGAGTCTATTGCATGCCGCACAAGTGAGTGCGCCGAGAGGACAGGCGAGCGAGGGCGATGTGGTCTGAGCGGGGCGCCGACCCCGGCGTTTAAGAAGTGTTCAGAGTCTTCAGCCCGATTTTATCGAGCGGTGAGGTGATGGTAAGTAATATCGATCTGTCGTATCGAGATGTAGAGCAGGAGTAACTGAAACGGCACTTCATCTTGCCCCTCTATGTGACTGACGAGGACGTGAGGCGCGCACCATGCGTACTTTGCATAACTGGGGAAATATTAATTATAATTGGTGAAAGTCGCATAAGATATCTTATGGAACGGCCGAGAAGGCCTTCGGCGCCAATGTAGCGATCCAGATGCGCAACCCAGCGACGAACGTGCAGGAAGTCATCGTGCCAAACGCCGGCCATTGGCTGATGGACGAAGCACCCGCGGCAACGATCGCTGCGGTGAAGGACTTCCTCGTACAGCACTAAGTCCGGCGGGTCGCTCGCTCGCTCAGACCAGCGCCCTTTCGAGGGGCTGTTCGAGGCACTGACCTTTGCAGGATATTGCGCGCTCTGAAGGACGCCATGGTCCGCGGATGGCGAGCGGCATCGCGAGCCCGGTCTGTGTGGCTGGCATCGGGAAGTATCGCCGATACTATCGTGCAATAGATCGTCAGGATGATGCTAGGGCCATGCCCATGACCAACACCTTTGTATCATTGTTTCAACTTCAATGACGCCAGATACCTAGAATAGAGCATCTGAGGAAAGTCCTCGAATCCGGGATGCCCGCCCCCACCTTTGAGGAGCCGAAAATGTCCGTAACCGTTTGGTCCACGTTCTCCCGCCGCTTCCGCCAACTGGCGGCCGGCCTCGCCGCCAGCCTGGTGCTGGGCGCTCTGCCGGCGCACGCGCGCGCGCCCTTCCCGGCTGACTTCCACAGCTCGCGGGTGGTAAACGCCGACGCGACGATCAACGTCCGCGTCGGCGGCCACGGGCCGGCGGTCGTGCTGATCCACGGCTTCGGCGAGACCGGCGACATGTGGTCGCCGATGGCAGCTGCGCTCGCGAAGGACCACACCGTCGTCGTGCCTGACCTGCGCGGCATGGGCCTCTCCTCGCACCCCGCCGGCGGCTACGACAAGTGGACGCAAGCTGGCGACATCCGCGCCGTTCTCGACAAGCTCGGCATCGACCGCGCCGACATTGTGGGCCACGACATTGGCGTGATGGTCGCATATGCCTACGCCACACGCTATCCGGACAAGACAAGCCGCCTGGTGGTAATTGACTCACCAGTACCCGGCATCCCGCCGTGGGATAAGATTGTGCGACTGCCTGCGTTGTGGCACTTCAACTTCGGCGGCCCGGACGCCGAGCGCCTAGTCGCCGGCCGCGAGCGCATCTACCTCGACCGCTTCTGGAACGAGTTCGCCGGCGATCCGTCGAAGATCGACAAGGCGACCCGCCGTCACTACGCCGCGATCTACGCCAAGCCCGGCGCGATGCATTCCGCGTTCGCCCAGTTCCTCGCAATCGACCAGAAGGACACGGCCGACAACCTCAAGGCTATGGAGACGAAGCTGACCATGCCGGTGCTCGCCATCGGCGCCGAGAAGGCTTTCGGCGCCAACGTAGCGATCCAGATGCGCAACGCGGCGACGAACGTGAAGGAAGTCATCATTCCAAATGCCGGCCACTGGTTGATGGACGAAGCGCCCGCGCCGACGATCGCCGCGGTGAAAGACTTCCTCGCGGCACACTGATGCCGGCGGCGCTCCTTCGCTCGGGACACAGCCCCTTTGCGGGGGCTGGGTCCAACCGGCGCCGCAGCCCCTCCGCTAGCAATGGGATTTGACGTGACGTCTGGCCGCTCCGTGCGGATTCAGGTCACCGTTTGGGAGTAACATATGAGCGCGCCGCCAAACATCGATCACGTCACCGCACATTCTGACAGCGACGTTCTGCACTGGCTGACAAACAACACGCACGACGAGCGCTTCCTTGACAATATTTTTGCTGAACTGTGTCTCCGGCTCCAGCGAGCGGGCATTCCGGTCAAGCGGGCGACGCTTTATGTCATGATCCTCCACCCGCAATGGATCGGCTCCCGGATCATGTGGGCCGACGGCCTGCGCGAGGCCGAGCTTAGGAGAGTTGACTACGATGTCAGGGAGCTTCCCGAATTCATCGGCAGCCCCGCCAATGAAATCAATGACGGGGCTTCCGAGGTGCGCGAGAATCTGGAGCGCGATCCCACGCTCGGCCGCAAGCACGCCGTCTACGACGCGTTGCGGGCAAAAGGCCTGACCGACTATGTGGCATGGCCGCTGTACCATACGCTCGGCAAGCGGCATATGGTGGCTTTTGCAACCGACCGGCCTGGCGGGTTCGATGACGCGGATGTCGCCAGCCTGTTGAAACTGCTGTCCGTTCTGGCGTTGGTCAGCGAAATCCGTATGAAGAACCGGCTGGCACGAACGCTGCTGGAAACTTATGTTGGGCCACATGCCGGCGAACTCGTCCTGGCGGGCGCCACCAGGCGCGGAAGCGGGACGACGGTACGCGCCGCCATCATGATCTGCGATCTGCGTGATTTCACCCGGATCTCCGACAACTGGCCGCGCGATGACGTGATTGATCTTCTCAACGGCTATTTCGAGGCGATGTCGGAGCCGATTGCGCGACATGGCGGGGAAATACTGAAGTTCATCGGCGACGGTCTGCTCGCAATTTTTCCGCTCGGCGATCCGTCCGCCTGTGCAAATCTGCTGCGTGCCGTGGCCGAAGCCAGTCAGGCAATAGTGGCTTTGAACGAAAGGAACCGCCAGACCGGTCGTGCGCCGCTGAACTACGGCACCGGTGTCCACGTCGGAGACGTCATGTATGGCAATATTGGGTCGCGGACCCGCCTCGACTTCACGGTCATCGGTCCGGCAGTCAACATGGCTTCGCGCCTCGAAACCCTCACCAAACAACTGGGGCGAACGGTGCTGGTGTCTAGCGCGTTCGCCGACTTGGTCAAACTCGATTTCGACCTCGAACGCGTCGGCGAATATCCGGTGCGCGGGTTCAGTGACCCAATCGAGGTGTTTGCGTATCACGGCTGATTGGAGGCCGCCCCCGGCGACCATTGCCGCGGTGAAGTGCTTCCTTCCAGCGCACCGCGTGTTGCGGAACTCGCCTGCAACTTCGTCAGAGCCAGGGCGATGTCACGATTCGTCAAGCTTGCCCCCTGGGTTGAACCCGTGATGGAATGGATGACGCTGGGAATGTCCCATCACACCTATCGGATGGCAGACGGTTTTCGCGGATCAAGCTCGGCTCCTGCAGGGGCATCACTGAGCCTTTTTACAGCCATGTTGGCGCGCGGCGGCCCAACCGAGTTTGAACATATTCTGAGCTTTGTGCTGAAGAAGGTTTGCAAAGGCGAGCCACATCGCCTTGAGTCCATGATATAGGAGATCGCTGATGATCCCGCCGCTGACCGGTGTCCCAATCCGTCTAAGCCTACGCAATGTACGCACTCGCGCCGTGCGCGTCCCCCTAACCTTTACGCTGGGGACGAGCGCCGCGATCATTCGAGCAGTGCCGATGCTGATGGTCGACCTCGAGACGGAAGAAGGCACCACCGGACGAACATATCTATTCTGCTATACGCCGTCGGGCGCTCGCGCCATTGCCGGGCATATCCAGGAAGCGGTGGATCTCGTGCGAGGTAAGCCAACGACGTCGCTTGATCTTGCTCTGCTGCTGCAACGGCGCTTTTCGCTGCTCGGTGTGACAGGCACCGTTAGGATGGCACTTTCGGCGATTGACATGGCATTCTGGGATGCGCTCGCCCAATCCTTCGGTCAACCGCTTGCCTGTCTCCTCGGTGGTTCTCTGAAGCCTCTGTCGGCCTACGACAGTCGGGGGCTCGGGTTGATGGCGCCAGCCGAACTCGCCGATGAGGCGGAGAGATTGCTAGCGAAGGGGCTGAAAGCGCTGAAGCTGCGCTTGGGCCATCCGTCGCTCGCCGAAGATCTGTCGGCGCTCGATGCCGTACGCCGTCGTGTCGGTCCGGCAGTCTCAATCGTGGTCGATTACAACCAAACCTTGACGACGGCCGAGGCTCTAAGGCGCGGACATGCCCTCGACGAACACGACATCCTCTGGCTTGAAGAACCGATCGCTCACGAGGATTACCGCAACTACGCCCGGCTCGCTCGAGAGCTTCGGACGCCCGTCCAGATCGGTGAAAATTTCAATGGCCCGACAAGTATGAGCCAAGCGCTCGAGGCCGTTGCCTGCGACTGCGTCATGCCGGACGTCGCCCGCATCGGCGGCGTTACCGGATGGATGCAGGCGGCGGCGATCGCGCGAGCCGCCGATGTCGAGATCTCGTCGCATCTGATGCCGGAGATCAGCGCACAGCTGCTGTGCGCTACCCCCGGAGCCCATTTCCTCGAATATGTCGATTGGGCAGACGCACTGCTAGAGGAGCCTTTGCAGATCCTGGACGGTATGGCTATCCCATCGAATCGACCCGGCGCCGGGCTTTCCTGGGACGAAAAGCGACTAGCAGTCTTGGACATGCTGTAACGCTACCAGGTCGTCTCATTCCTCATCGGGCGTCTACGATTCAAAGCATCGAGCATCTGTCGTACAAAAACAGAGCGGCGGGCCAAGCCCACCGCTCTTTGTTGTCGCCCGAGCATTTTGCTGGAATTAGCGGTTGGCCGGACTGGGCCGGCACGTTGGCATTGGCGTCGGCCTCCACATTTCGGACTTCAGAATCGCGCCGGCCCGGCACGCAACGGTAAATTCGCAATTCATAGATCATGGCCATTACCTCCAGCTGTGTGGACAGCTTATCAGCCGGTCACTGCCTGCTCGCATTGGAGCGACCTCAGACCAGCGTCGTTTCGACGGCGATGTTCCCGTCTGTTGCTCGCGAAAAGGGGCACACCTGATGAGCCGCGTCCACGAGACGCTGCGCCGCCGCGCGCTCCATCCCAGGCAGGCTCACGTAGATGCGAGCCGCAAGGCTGAAGGCGCCACCTTCGGGACCAAGATCGATCTCGGCGTCAACCGCGTGATCTGCCGGCAACACGATCTTAATGTTCCGCGCGGCGAACTCCATCGCCGACTGAAAACATGCGGACCAGCCGGCCGCCAGGAGTTGCTCCGGATTGGTGCCTGTGCCGGAACTGCCCGGCCGTGACAGGCTGATCTCAAGACGGCCATCCGAACTACGCGACATACCGGTGCGCCCGCCCGTTGTGTGGACCCTTGCCGTGTACAATACTTTCTCAAGTCGATTCATATCGTCCTCACACGTCTTTCCTGGTTATGCAGTTGGCACGAAGGTGTCGTCCGCACCGTCCTGGGACGATCGTACCGACGGGCGGAAAGTGGTAGCCGGGGACCAGTGCCTCGTCGGATACGGCGCGGTCGACCAATCTGCGCCGCGTCGACTCGAAAAAGCGCCGCGTCAACGTCAAGCTGGCTGTGCCAGTCTGGGTGCTTGGCGAACAATGCAGGCATGTTCGTCACGGAGAGCGTATGGATTTAAGATAGGCAATGATATCCGCGCGATCCGACCCATTGGGCACGGTGGTCGTCATGGTCGTGCCCGGGATTGCCTTTGCGGGCGCTGCAAGAAAGTTTTCGAGTGTCTGGTCGTCCCAATGCCTGGCATAACCGATCATCGCTTTCGAGTAGCGGAAGTTCGGAGCAGTTCCCGCCTGACGTCCAAATACGCCGGCCAGCCCCGGACCGAACTTGTTCTGGGCTGTTGCCGCATGACATCCCGTGCAACGGCTGAACAATGTTTTTCCGTGATCGGCATTTCCTTCGGCCTGGGCCGAGGAAACGATGGCGGCAAAAATCACGAGAGCCAGCGCCAAGGGATGGGACATTGCCAATCTCCAGCAGGTTGTGAGCCGAACGCCAGGTCGGCACTGCCGATCGCGATAGCGTCAGGCCGATTTCAGTTGCTCAGTATCGATCGGTAGCTTTCGCAAGCGCTTGCCGGTTGCCGCAAAGATCGCGTTGGCGACCGCTGGGACGATTGCCGAGGTCCCAGGCTCGCCGATCCCACCTGGCGGCTCGGAGTTCTGCACGATGTGCACTTCGATGACCGGGGTCTCATTCATGCGCAGAAGTCTGTAGGTATCGAAATTGGCCTGCTCGACACGGCCTTCCTTGAGCGTGATCTCGCCGTAGAGTGCCGCCGTGATGCCGAAAATGATGGCGCCCTGAACCTGCGCTTGGACGGTATCGGGATTGATGACGGTGCCGCAATCGACCGCACAGACGACGCGCCGGACACGAACCGCTCCGTCCATCGACACCTCGATTTCCGCAACCTGCGCCATATAGCTGCCGAAGGCGAACTGGAGGGAGACGCCACGGCCGGCCCTTTGAGGCAGCGACTCACCCCAGCCTGCCTTTTTCGCGGCAAGCTCGAGGACCGCTTTTGCGCGCGGTTCCTTGTCGAGGAGGGCCGCCCGATAGGTCACCGGATCCTGCATCGCCGCAGCCGCCAGCTCGTCCATGAAGCTTTCGGTCACGAACACATTGTGCGAGGGGCCAACGCTGCGCCAAAAGGCGGTCGGGATGCCCGGCGGTTCTACCTGGACGTATTCGACGTGCATGTTCGGCAAGGCATAGGCGAGATTGATAGCGCCATCAGTTGAGTCGGGGTCCAGACCGTCCTTGAAATACTGGGGGAAGTATCTCGCTATGACGGAAGACCCTGCGAAGCGATGGTTCCAGGCAACCGGCATGCCTTTTGCGTCGAGGCCGGCGGACAGCTGATCGACGAACATGGGCCGGTACATATCGTGCTGGATGTCTTCCGCCCGCGTCCACACGACCTTTACCGGGCCGTCGACGTGCTTTGCGATCTCGACAGCGCGAACGACACCATCAGCCTCTAGTCTGCGTCCGAAGCCGCCCCCGATGAGGTGATTGTGTACAATCACTCGGTCTACCGGCACTCCCGCGACCTTGGCAGCGAACGCCTGAGCGCGCGTGACAGCCTGGTTGCCTACCCAGATTTCGCAGTCGTCCTTTCGGACATGGACGGTACAGTTCATCGGCTCCAGCGCCGCATGCGCCAGGAACGGAACCTGATAGGTCGCCATCACCTTGGTCATAGCCCCTAACATCGCGCGGTCGACATCGCCGATGTTCTGAGCAACCGCCCCCGGCGTAGATGTCGCCTGCTCAAGTTCTGCGGCGATCGCTGCGGTGGTCAGCGTGGCGTTCGGGCCGTCGTCCCATTCGATTGCCAGTGCCTCGATTCCCTTTTTCGCCGCGCCCATATGGTCGGCGACCACGGCAACGGCGTCGTCGAGCTTTACGATCTGATGCACGCCCTTGACGGCCTTGGCGGCTGTATCGTCCACGCTCTTCACACGACCGCCGAAAACGGGCGATTGTACGAGCGTCGCGATCCTCGCGCCGGGCGGACGAACGTCGATGCCGAAGACCGCAGTTCCGTTGACCTTGCCCGATGCGTCCAGACGTTTTGCCGAGGTACCGATAAGCTTGAAATCTTGCGGTTGCTTTAGCGTCACGCTTTCGGGGACGGGAATGCCGGCGGCTTCCTCGGCAAGTTCACCGTATTTGGCGCTCTTGCCTGTCGGCGTGTGAACCACTTCGCCGCTTTGTGCGCGGCAGGACGCCGGATCGACCTTCCAGCGCTTTGCCGCTGCCAACACGAGCATCGTCCTGGCGGTCGCGCCGGCTTGGCGCATCGGGCCCCATGCTCCGCGGATCGCGTTGGAACCTCCCGTCGCTTGCACTCCAAGCAGGGGATTGACATACAGCTTTTCGTTAGGTGGCGCATGTTCTAGTTGCACATCTTTCAGGTCCACCTCCAACTCTTCAGCGATCAGCATCGGAATGGAAGTGTAGGTGCCTTGGCCCATTTCGACATAAGGCATGGTCAAAACGATCTGCCCATCGCTTTGGATGCGCACGAACGCGCTGGGCACGAACATGTCGGCAGCGGCCGCGTTTGCTTCGTCCATGGCGAACGGCAGGTTGAGACTAAGCAGTAGGCCGCCACCTGCGGCAGCTCCGGCTCTCAGGAAGCCGCGCCGAGAGAGAGCGGTCGCCCTGCCCTGCTCGTCGGGACCGGAAGTTTTGGATCCGTGGTGATCGAGGGTCATGACAGTCCTCTCAGCTCGCAGCAGCCTGTTTGATCGCATCGCGAATTCGGACATAGGTGCCACAACGGCAGATATTGCCGGACATCGCATCGTCGATATCGGAATCAGTCGGATGTGGGTTGCTCGCCAGCAACGCCGAAGCGGACATGATCTGGCCCGATTGGCAATACCCGCACTGAACGACCTCCAGGTCGAGCCAGGCCTTCTGGATATTAGCGCCCGCTTCGGTCTCATTGATCGCCTCGATGGTGGTGATCTCAGAGGTGCCTATGCTATCGATTGTAGTGACGCAGGAGCGGGTGGCCTGACCATCGAGATGCACCGTGCAGGCACCACAAAGTGCGACGCCACAGCCGAATTTTGTGCCGGTCAAGCCGAGCACATCGCGCAGCGCCCAAAGAAGTGGCGTGTCGCCATCGACATCCACTGAGTGTGTCTGCCCGTTAACATTGATGGTGAAGGCCATAGCTTCCTCCCTGTTCCGAAAGTGGGTCTGGCCAAAGCTATCGCCGAGCGGCGCCAAGGCTATTGTCCGATGGTGTCGGCGATGCTTTGGGATTGGTTTGTCACGGCCTTGCTCCAATCTGAATCGAGCCGTCGACTTGCGGTCAACCGCAAAGGGCCGTTGCGGAAACTCGCTTTTGGAGAAAGCCCGCCTCTGCCCGCAAATCCATTAGACAGTGGTATTGTCGATACCTTTGTATTGATGACAAAGGTGCGTTCGGAGTGACCGCCGCCTAATTCAGCATGACCGACATCGCACGACGAGTTCCTCGTGACCCGCGCCCCGGCTCCAGCGCCCAGATTGGGCCATTTGATCCAACAGACTTTTGGCCGTTTCACCATCGGGAATGTGATTGGCGCAGGCCACCACACCAGGGTGGCCAGTGATCGCAAAGGCATCTCAGCCGTCGCCGCTCACCCGCGGCGTGACATGATCCTTCATGCCTCGACGGCTTCGCTGCGTGCCATTGGTGAGGTTGCGATGATCGTGGCGCCGAGGGCAACACTGAGCCAACCAGCACGCCGGTCTTGGCGGAGCCAACTTCGGGTTCGGCGGGCAACCCTGATCCGCCATCAGAAACGACACTGTATCGCCGGGGCCGCAAAGACACGCAGCAGCCGGCCCGCGCGCGAGCGCCGGATCTTATCGCAGGCAGGCCGCCGAAATACCGAGCGGTTTGCCGACCCGAGAATGACGCCGGCAAGAATACGCCAGGCATCGGTCGCCAACAGATCGAGATCGAAAGTGACGCACCGCTTCCAGCATGGAGACGGCGAGTACACGTGACCTTTCGACGAAGGGATTGACCCCAAGCGGACCGTCTTGAGGGATGGAGAAAGGAAGCGCGGTCACGGTTTCGAATTCGGTTTCGACCCCTCTAATTCGCCGGTGAGGAATTGGGCCCGGCCATGTCCAAAAGACCAGTCCTCGTCTGCGTTCTCGACGAACCTTACGATGACGTCTGTAGGCGCAACGATGCAGGCTACTTGGAGCTCCGAGCAAAGTTCGCGATAGAAAGCAGTCTTTTCCTCGGTCGTCCGCGGACGGGTAGTAATCTGAAGGGAGACAACCTTATCCGAACGCGGAATTCCGAGGCCCGTGTCCTCGATCCGAACCCGGCTTGGCCTGTGCTCGTGAACGATCTGGTAACGGTCACCTTTTGGTACATGGAAGGTGCGAAGCACAACTCGATGGGTCGCATCGAGCAGTATCGCGAGTTCTTGATCGGTGCGGCCTTCAATGAGATCGAAACGGAGAAAGGGCATGGCTGTACTTCCTTCTAGCGCCATCAAGCGGCAGCATGGACGATGCCAGCGGTCGACGTCTGCAAGGGCAGACGACGTTCCTTAAGGTCGCTGCGCATAGCGTCGCGATCCTGTCGTGTTCTGGCCGTCTAATTCGACGCCAGAAGCTCTCCCGCCGGACCTAGGTTCAAAAAACTCCCGCGCACAATCCGACGCCTATGGAGACGCAGATTACACCAGCGAGGCGATCGACTGGATCTGGCGCCGCGCGTTGCAAGGCGAGCGCCAAACCGATGCCAATTGCATGCAAAATAGCGGTGGCGACCGCAAACCCCGCGAGGTATTCGAGCCTGTTCACCGCATCAGGCATCTCGGCCCCGTGAGCATGACCGTGCAACAGTGCAAAAACACCAATGATCGCAGCGCCGACCCATGTGGGCGGCTCTATGGCAAACGCCACCATGAGTCCGAACACGACGACCGACGCCAAGATGCCTGGCGCGACAAACGGGACGGCGATATGCGCCAAGCCCAACCCGCCGCCGATCAGCATGATCGCGACGAAGGTCAACGGCCATATCCAGAGCGCTCGGTTGCCTTTGGCGGCGGCCCACAAGCCGACCACCACCATGGCGGTGATGTGATCGAGGCCGCTGAACGGATGCTCGACGCCTGCGGCAAGTGAGATGGCAGAGCCGATATTGGGATGAGCCGAGGCCGGCACTACCAAGGCTACGGTTAGAGCTATCCAAATCAAGATCAATCGCATCGCATTCTCCTTAGTGAAACGGATAATGGGTCTGACTGTCCATGTTGCG
Source organism: Mesorhizobium sp. M1227 (assembly GCF_040318315.1). NCBI lineage: Bacteria > Pseudomonadati > Pseudomonadota > Alphaproteobacteria > Hyphomicrobiales > Phyllobacteriaceae > Mesorhizobium > Mesorhizobium sp. M1227. The sequence continues at coordinate 2,787 of NZ_JAMYLZ010000018.1, read as the reverse complement.
GAAGGACAACACTAGTATCGATAGCAAACGCACGCCCTCAGTTAAGCGCCATGCGGCGGCCCCAAGTAGGGGAACTCAGCAAGCAGATCACCGTGCGGCCCGACCATATCCCCCGACACCTTGCCGTTCGTGAGAATGCTGATGAACGCATCGACGGTGTCGTCAGTGAGGGTCCTGCCATTTTTCGGAAATGAGGCGGGTTGTGCCGGGTCATAGGGCAGTATGTCCGGCAGCATTGTCCTCGCCACCCGCTCTGCTTCATCTGCCTGATATCCACCCGTATGCTCGAGCGCGTGTGCGAACACCGGGACGAAGCGGGCGTCCTCTGCAGGCTCGCCCGCGAGATAGGCCTCTTTCTGGTCACCAGGCAGGAAGACTGCCTGCTGGGGGCGCGCGCCGCGTTCGATCTGCACCCAACCCTTGCTTTGCTTCTCAAGGGTGCGGGCCCACAGCCCAACCGGCTTACACCCCAGTGCAGAGTTGGGAACTTCCAACACGATGCTGCATACATTCTTGTCCGAGAAGAAATCAGCTCCAGTGAACCGCAGATCATTCAGGGCACCCAAGGTGTCGAAGAAAAACGGATCGCTTCGCCAACCCGCAAAAAAACGGTAGTCGCCGACCTCTGTTATCTGTGCAGCCCGGCCTGTCGAGACTGGCGCCTCCCTAACGACTACCTGTCCGCCGTCGGCTGTCCCAGCCGCCAGTGCACCTTCAAAGCGGCGCAGAGTGGCAATCTGCATCCCCCCTGATAGGGACGAAACGCTCACTCGATACGCGATATCGGCAACCGCATCGCCGTTCGTATCAATCTTGAACTCGTAAAGCCCGTCGGGCGCAAAAGGCTCGGAGGTGGTAGGCTGCGGAGGGATCACGGTGGAGGACGGATGCACATTCAAGATGAGGATCGACTTGTTCGCGTCCCCCGGTTTGGGAAAGGCATACAGATCGGTGAGGTCCAAACGCGCGTCCCCGCGTGGGAACCCGAAGTCAGGACCTGAATAATGATGCGACATCGCGACATGCTCCTCAGCTATGAAATGGGCTCCGTTGAGCAAACACTGGCAGCGGCCAAAGACGGAATATATTGAACGAAGGTATTGTTTTCATCGAATCGATACTCTAGCGATGCTAGACTCTAAGAAGTTTGTCAGCGGAACGGTATGCACACATGCTTCGCTTGTCAGTAGACAGCGAAGCATGTGCGTAGATAGGCGGATCGGATGATCCGTCGAATGTTCACCTCTCGGCTGATCTACTTCGCAGCATCTTCAATCACTCCGGCGACTGCGGCCGGCTGAGAGATGAAGACAGCGTGGCTTCCGGCCACTTCGGTCACCTTGGCGCCCGAGCGCTGATACATCCAGCGCTGAAGCTCCGGGCTCACGACGTGATCCTGGGTGGTCAGGATTGCGAAGCTGGGTTTGGTTTTCCATGCCGCCACGGAAACATGCGCCGCCAGAGCTTTCTCCGCGAGTTGCTGCTGTGAATCCGCAAGGAACTGAGCGTCCGAGGCCGGGACGTCCTGGGCATAGGTCGCGGCAAACTGAGCCGGCTGCATGAAGAAATACTTGCCCGTGGTGGCGGCGGGCGCCGGGGTTGCCCGCATGGCATCGTTGGGCGCCGCGAACTTTGTAAGAAGCTGCCCGCTGGCTTCCCCAACATCGGGCTGGAGTGCGGCCACATAGACAAGTGCACTGACCTTAGGGTCGGCACCCGCCTCCGTGATCACCGAGCCGGCATAGCTATGACCGACCAGCACGACAGGCCCCGTCTGCTGATCAAGAATACGCTTGGTGGCGTCGACATCCTCTGCCAGACCGGTGAGCGGTTCCTGCACGATAGTGACATGGAAACCATCCTTGGACAGGATGTCGTAGACCGCCCGCCACCCTGAGCCATCCACCAGGGCGCCGTGGACGATGACGATGTCTTTTGCCGGTGTTGAATCGGCGTGTGCCATGGTGCCGCTCGCGGCAACCATGAGGGCAACGGCAAGGCTCTTTGCTAGTATGGACATTTGGGTCTCCTGTGTTTCAATTCTGCCCACCGTCTCGCGTAGCCATCGTGGTGGGAGGCTTGTGTCGATCGGTGATGGCCAACCGGGTCGTTGCTGATCGAATTCGCGCGCCGGCGCACCGGGATTCCGCGCTCATTCGATGATGTTGAAAAACGATGCTCCTCTTCCGGCCGATCGCAGTCCGAGCAGGATCACCGCGCCTTGCGCGCGTCCTCGAGGCGAGGATCGAATGCAAACTCGATCCGTATTCCACTGGGCCCCCGCACGATGAAATGGATCCTGGGGCCGGCACCCGAGGGTTCCGGGCTGAACTCGACGATGACGCCAGGCCAATTCGACACGCGCTCGTAGAGAGTATCGAGGCCGATCCGATCGACGACGGCGAGTGCCAGGTGATGCAGCCCGACGTTTGCACGCCGATCGAACGAGATCGCCTTGCTCGGCGCTTCGACTTGCCACAGCGTCACGACGTCATGTCCGTCCGATATGAACACCGCTGGATAGTCCGCCCGTCCGCCGACGATCCGCCATCCGAGACAATCACAAAAGAATCCTCGCGTGCTCTCAAGGTCGCGGACGCTTAGCCCGATGTGGTCGATACCGCATGTGCTTGGGTTATCTGCCATAGACCCTCCGTCGCTCACGCCGGATTCTCCTGGCCCGCGCCTAGAGCCTTTCACGTTTTGATGGAAGCGTAGCCGGCGTTTGCGAAGTAGTTGTTGCATTCGGTTGCCTCGATCGTTTCAACGAGGTGGCCGATGTGGCGC